>NZ_JBPRKH010000006.1:0-131330 GCF_051417515.1 Capnocytophaga sp. G1920 | reverse complement strand
CTGAAATATCTTCAACTTCATTTTCTGTTATTGTAAGTTTCCAAGTGTCTTTTTCATCGGGTTTTGTTAAAGAGTTAGATTTTAAGCTAAAAGCCTCTATATAGTATATCCCTTCTTTATCATTACTAAATTTGTATGTTCTTCCACCTTCTTGTACTACTTTTCCATTAAGAGCCCATTTTATATTGGCAAGATCTTCTGAGTTATCACTAAACCTCATTTTTGTAACATTAATGGTAATTTCTTCATTAGGTCTAATTTCAGAAGCATTATTAGTAGGAGAAATAGATATAACACTATTTAAAGCACATTTTCCTTTAAGTTTTTCTTGCACTTTTTTTCCTGAAGAGGTTGTGTACTCTACTTGGATAGTATATACAGTTCCTTTATTTTCAGGAACAAAAGTAATGCTATTTCCTTTTTGTGAAAAATCATTTAATATACTTCCTCTTTCATCTAATACTTTCATTTTCAGAGATGAGAGTTCTTCTTCAGTAGGTTCTATGTAAAAATTCGCTTTAAAAGTAAGTGAAGCGCCTTTTTTAAACACCCAATTATTTTTAATGTTCTCAGCTGTTTCACCTTCTTGCAAACATTTTACAGAGGCTATCGTATTCTCTATTACGCGCAAATTTATAGAGCAATCATCATAAGATTTATACTTCTCAGAATTTTTAGGAGTCCCGAAACCTTCAATACGGAAATCTCCATATTCTTCAAATTTGTGGCTAAATTCAACTCCTATTTGTTGTTTTTCTAATAACTCACTCTTCTTTTCTCCTTTAAAACCTTTGTAAATCATCCAAGAAACCAGATCCGAATTTCCTTTTTTTACAGAAGCTTTAAACGAAACCTCTTCTCCTTTTCGCAAATAAATGAGTGGTATCTTTTTGTCTGACTTCTGAGTTGAGAAAGGGGATCTTCCTGAAATTTTAGTAAGAGTAATGCTGTCTACTGAAGGGAGAGCTGGTTCCTTCTTAGGCATCTCTATAGTGGGGTTTACAGCACTTACTTCCAATGGGGTAGTATTTTCAGAATGTTGCAATAACACGCTGTCTGTTTGTCCGTGTTTTGCAATAGTTATCTTGCCTCCTATCATACATTGCAATTCTGAAATTTTAGTAAGTGTATTTTTGTCTAATACTTTTGTACCATCATAAGTTTTGCCCCATTTAGGTGCAAATTGTGGTGAGCAAGGTAAATTCCCAGAAGAAGAAGGTTTTAAAGTACATTTTCCAAAAGTCATCGCAGCTGGAATAAAAGTTTTATCATCTTCTGTTGCTACATATTTATCAGATTGCTCATTAAAGACAATTGTTTTATGGGAAGTTACTTGCAAAGTAGCCTGTTGGTTAGGATTTTCAGCTTTATTACAAATACACTTAGCCCCATTTACCACATAATATTGCCCTTCGTGTTCACTCTTTCCTTCTTGTTTTTGTTGTTCGGCAGCGGCTTCTTTCTCTTTTTCTTCTTGTTGTTTTTGCTCTTCCTCTCGTTGTTCTTGTTTTACTTCATCTTCGAATGGTTTTTCCGCATTAAGTTCTCTTACCTCTTCAGAAGAAGGCATCAATAGGGTTATGTTAGGGTGCAACTGATTACCTACCTGACTATTGAAGTCGGCACGCTCGTTATGATACTCTTTGAGTTTCATTGGGTCTTTTAAGCCTATTTGTTTTGCTATTGAAACAAAAGTATCTTTACTTTTTACTGTGTATTTTGATTGCTCTTGCATAATCCTTATTTTTTTGTTAGCGTTAGTTTTTGGTCGTATAGAAAAATATTTTCAACTTCAATAGTTACATTGGTTTCTGAGTGTTTTATTCTTCCTGTTTTGCCTGTATAATCTGTTTGGTGCACAAAGTTAGTATACATCTGTACATTTTCCTGTTCGATTTCTACATAGTATTCTTGGTTATGGATATATGTGATTACTTTATCCATCATCTCTTGTGCATTTGCTATTTTGGGCTCATAATATATTTGGTTGCTTTCTGTTCTTTTTTCTATCTCTCCTTTCCAAAAAGACAATCCTATGGGGAGGATATTCCATTGCAAAGGATAATGAGTATCAGGAGCAAATTTGCGTATGCTAAAACTCAATGTTTTTACAATATGTAACTGCTTTATAAACTCTCTCAGTTTTTCTGGTGTATCTGTTGCTTTAAAAAATTGAGAGCGAATGTGTTCTAATCCTTCTCCTTCATAAGTTGCTAAGAGTTCATTATCTACTTCTTTTATGCGTTCTTGTATTTCAGAGATGTTAGTTACAAAAAGCACATAGTCCTTGACCTTGCATTTCAGAGGAAAGATGGCTTCCATATATTTATGTGATATAGATAAGAATTTAGTGTCTATTTCCTCTCCATTTACTAAAAACTGACTTCTCTCAATCACCACATCATAAGTAGGCTTTTTCTCTGTCTTTACAAAGATATTATAGGTAAGAGTAGTGTTATATTCCTGTTCTCCTATTTTTAATGTAAGTACATCTTCAACGGCATAAGTAGCGGTTGGGAATAAATGAGGGATTATTGTGAACATAAAACTTTATACTTTTTGAGGGTGAAAAATTTGTATTTATATCTGTATCTTGTTTTTTTCTCTCCTTGAACATTTGTTGTATGGGTATAGTGTATAAAGAAAATTCACAAACAAAGCTTGTTAAGTAAAGAATTAGCAATATTACAAGCCTTTTCCAACCCATTTTCATAAAAAATATAGAAAATAGAAGAATAAAAGGATACACTAATACTATCCAAAAAAAACAAGCAAACAACATTGTCATTATAAATGAAAATAGATAATCAAAACAGAAACAAGAATTTTCACACCATATTCTATTGAAAAAGCGGTGCGCCTGTGGATAATTGTAATATACAATAGTTAAAAGTATAAATATCAAGAATAATAACACTTGTACTTTGTATATTCTATGAGTATTTTTTCTTAAAAAGGATATATATTTGTTCATAACAAAATTATTTTCCAGCAACATAACCATAGTATCCATCTTTAAAGACTTCAAAAGAAACTGTCCAAGATTTTATTTCTGCCCAAGTAAATACTTCAAGAGTTATTGTTTTTTTACTCTCATTAATGCTAATTTTTTCTAATATCACCCAATGTGTAGGCTTAGAAATAAATTCTTTTTTATTATTAGTAAAATTTTTACTTTCTATGAGAAGAGCAATTTTATAACCATTTGTAAGCTTACTACTTAGTTCCGTAAAAGAATCTTTTGCTCCATTCCATTTACTAGTAAATAAATTAGTGTTATTTATAATTTTTGAATATCCAAGTATTTTTTTCATCATCTTTGCCACATCTTTAGGCAAGGATAATCCTGCTAGCCCTTCTTCTGTTCCTCCCACATTAAGTGCATCTGGGTCATAATCCCAAAAATCATTCAAATGATCTCTAATTGTTGTTAAAAATACAAAATCTACTTCCCAAATAGGCAAATGCGAATTATAAAAGGAAGATTGTTTCGGATATTCTTTGTCTGTAGTTTTATAATTGAGTAGGTGTTCATCACTATCAATTTTAATAGAATAATCTGTTTTTTTTATAGTAGCCTCTCCATACTGATGCATATCAGAAATATATTGTTCATACGTGTTATAATCATTTTTGCATAGTAAATAAGCTATAACGGCTATACCACACAAAGAAGAGTCTCCTTGATCTATATATGGATTGGTTTTCCTTGATGAAAGTTGGTTTTTCAAGTTATTTCTATCTATCCATTTAAACCTATAATGACAAAAAACATCTAATTTAGCTTTTGTAGTTTGTTTGTTTTTGACATACGCATAAAAAGAGATTGTTTGCCCGCAATAATCTAAATTATCACAGTTAAAAATAGGTCCATCGAAACTTTTTGACACTAATTTTCCATCTCTTGTTTTATATGAAAATTCCCATACTATGTTTTTTGTTTCAGGAGGAGTATTATTTGCATAACTTATTTTAAATCTGTATTTTTCCCCATATACCATACCTTCATTATTCATAGCTCCAGAACCATCGTTTTTAGAACCATAAGTTGTAAAAATAATTTCTATTTTTTCTACTCCAAAAGGTATAGGGGGCGTAAGTTCTTTACGCTCTATTTTTTGCCATTTGCCATATTCTACTGCCATAATAAGTTTTTTGAGTGATATTAAGTTTAAGTTTGTATCTTAGATTTTTCTATTAATAAATTTAAGATTCATAAGTTATGAATAAGTCCCCAAGACAAATGGAAATGTATATAAGTACAAATGACTAAATAAAAAAAAATACCATTGCTTTGTGTCTTCTATATTCATATTTTCTATTATTTATCTATTTTTAAAGATAAATATACTTCTTTTTATAGTTGTTATAAAACTTCTACTTAGTCATTATCTATCATAGTTTAGCTCTATATACCAATTATTACCTAATTCTTTAACCAAGTAGCAATTTTTCATTGAATTATAACGCCTTTCGGACATATCTATCTCTGGAGGACAAATTTCTACATCATTTATTTCCTTAAAATTCCTTTTCGTATAAATAAAATTCTTATCAATACCCCAACCTATTCCCCCATAGGAATAATAATTGAAACGAATCTCATTATTAGAAAGCACAAATATTCCACTACACTGCACATTTTGTAACAAAGAATCCAATTCCCTTTTTTTGTCAATATTTAATTGATTGAAATAAATGGAATCCTTTATATTTTTATATTTTCCTTCAAACAAAACTGGTGGGTATTCAAATGCAGAAATTGTATCATCTGCAATAATTTGCTTAATCATTTCAAAATCAGTTTTACATTTATTAAAATGATTTATCATCTCCCTATCAGTAGGGTCTTTTACCTCTGATTTACAACTTTTTATAACAAACAATATTAATATTAATAGTAAGAATGGTATTCGCATCTTTCTATACTTAAAGGTTTTTCACTTTTATATGTTTCTAAAACTTCTTCCATAATAGTTTCTTCCGTCAATAGATGCATACTATTTTTAAATTTATCATACAGACGAAATCCTATTTTAATAGCTTGTGTATCATTGGGGTCGTCAAAACCTCCTAAAATATCACAATCCCCAAAATCAATAAATCTATTTTTTAAATATTCTTTCCAGACTTTCCATTCAGAAAGTTTTTTTCCATTATCTCCAATTTGTGCATATCCTGCTCCATTAATTAATTCAAATTCAGAGAATCCAGCTCTTTTTCCGATGAATCCATAGTGTATATTTGACCATATATCAAAATAAAATTTTATAGTGTATTTATCAAATTTACTACATGACCAATTTTTATCATTTTGTAATTTTCTTATTTCTTTTTTATGGTCCCATATTTTCCCTTTTGCAACTAAATCTTTCCATTTTTCATAGGCAGAGAGTTTATAAGCAATATTTATTTTAATATCATTTTTTAAAGATATATTGTCATTAAGATATTTCATAAACAATGTATCCTTATGATTAAAATTAGTTTTGATTTCTTTGCAAATATACTTTATAATTGTTTTAACATCAACATACCTGCAAAAATCTACCCTTGTTATCTTACTCACCTTTTCTTCATTAGGTTTTACTAAAAACGGCATCACGATAATTTCTTTTGCTGCCCATTCATCTTTTATCGTTAAAACAAGTTTTTCACCTTTTTCTTTTAAAATTTCTTGTTCCCCGTCAATTTTTATTGCCCACTGGATACGTTTTTTATCATTTTCAGAAACTTTATCCTGATTATATTTAGTTACTTTGTAAGTTACTTTTTCATAAGGAATAGCAGTGTTTTTTCCTTCAACTTTTGTTACTAAAAGTTGGGTTTTCTTGCTTTTATCATCACCTTTCCCATTCCCTAATCCCTGCATCACCACTTTTTTCTGGCTGACAAGCTCTAAATCACCATTGGTTGCTTCAATGATTACTTCTTCGGCTTCTTCATAAGAGGAGCCGCTTATAGAGGTATAAGTATCACGAACGGTGATATATATGTTATTTGCCTTTTTAAAAATTCCCATAGCTTTACTTTTTAATGTGAACTACCTTGCTCGCCGCTATTAGATTTTACAGATTTTTCACTTTGTAAAATCATATTTTGCTTGGTGCTCACTACGGTTATTTTATCAGAATGAGAGTCGCTCTTCTTAGCTTGTATGCTTCTTTCGTTTTTAGAGATTTCACCTCTTACATTAGAGTCTTCTCGTATATCACCAGAAGCAGATTGAGAAATATCTTTACCTGCTATATCTACCATATTCACGCCTGCATTGCTAACAATGTTTAAAGAAGCTGTTGAAAATATGTTTTTATTTGCATTTAAATTAATATCTCCGCCCGCTTTGAAAGTAATATCTTTAGGAGCACTTACATTGATATTTCCTTGTCCATCCATTAGGTAAGTATTACCACTGGGGTCTTCTATAAATACGCTACCTTCCCCATCATTGAGAATGATTTTAGTACCTGAACGGGTATGTATCACTTTTTTGTCATTACCTGCTGTATGGTATTTACTAAACTCCTTACCGTTGTAGTTGCTGCCTACTACAAAGGGACGTTCGGCATTTTGGTCTTCAAAATCAACTAATACTTCTTCGCCTATTTCGGGGATAAAGTAAAAGCCTTTGTCGGCTCCTGCGTGGGGTTGTACTACGCGTATCCAAGGGGTTTGGGCTTGGTATTTCTCTTGCCAGATAAACTGTACGCGTACGCGCCCTAAGCCTTTAGGGTCGTTGTTATCGGTAACTCGGGCTATTTGCTGTTCGGCTCGTGGGAGGGCTTCTTCATCGTAATAGTAAGCGATATACACATCGGGGATGGCGATAAACTCGTTGTAGTAGTCTTGACCTGATTGATAGTGCTTGATGTCTATCACTCGGTAGGTTTCCATTGGCTTGCCATTGATGTCTTTGAGTTTTACAAAGCCTCCGATGCGCACGTGGGGGTTGCGACTTTTACCTCGCACTTGCATCAGCTGTTCGCGGCTTTCTTTCTCACGGCGCACTACATCTTTTAAATAATCACCTCTAAACTGTTCGGGTATGGCTACATAAGGCATCTCGGGCACTTTGGTAAAGACTTTGTTTGAGGCTTTGATAGCTGCAAACTGAAAAGGATTCACTTTGTCCTGCACTCGTACCTCTTGAGTCTTTTTTTGTTCGGTACCTGCTGTTTCGGCATCATAGGACAAATAGGTGAAGTTTTGAGGCTTGATCATTAGTTCAAACTCTACATCGATCATATCATCTCCTTCAAAAAGCTCTACTGTGTTCTGTGCTTCATTACTGAAAATAAGCTGGGTGCCATTGTAGTAAAAGAATTCTCCATAACGACGGGCTAACCTACTGATAAAGCGATAATCGGATTCTTTGTATTGTACCGCATAAGGAATTTTATACTTGGTATTGATCATTCCTTCGGTATTTACCTTGGCTTCTTGAGGGTATTCAGTGGTGGCTTCGGCGATGATTTCAGGGAGGGTTTTGTTCTCATACGACTGACAGTCTTTACCATTTTCTAAAATGATACTTGGTGCATAGCCAGAGATATAGAGCCTGCCGTGTCCGCCTCCTTCGTCTTTGCGGTTGCGGATATTGGCTATAATTCCTTTGAAAGATTGTACAATACTTCCGTGATGATGGAAATGAATAGTAATGTTCTCTCCTAAAAGATCTTTGGAGTTTTTCATTACTTGCCCTGTGAAGTCGTCGATAGCTGTATCGTTTACTACGATAGTAAATTCGTCGTGGGCATTGGTGTGCTGGGAAAGTTGTAAAGAAAAAGTAGCTCTATCTAAAAAACCTTCTCCTTTGAGGGAAAGGGTAATCATCACTACAGGATTATCTTTATCTTTCAAAAAATCTTGAAAACTTTTCACCGAAGCAAATTTTGCAAAGGTTTTGGGGTCGTTTACACGACCTGGGACAGATGAGGTGTTGTTATTCATAAGATTCTTTTTTACGGATGAAATTTGAGATTACAAATTTAAATACCCATTTTCCATTGTTTGTTATGTGGTACTCCATTTACAATGAGTTGCTGAGCAGATAAAATAAGTTCAATTTGCAAGGGCTCTGTGCTATTGGCATTAAAGTCTTCTGTAAAACTTATACAGAAAGCTTTTTTAAAGGAAAGTTCTTGCAATTTGCTCATTGCATCTCTACGATAGTAAATAATCTTACCATCTTTGGTTTCACTAACGCTATTCATCCATTTGAACAAGTCAGGCTCTCCTGTACTTTCCAAACGAATAAAGATTTCACCACCTCTTGGCATTCCTTTAGGTAGTCCTGTTTGATCTACATCTTGTGTAAAATTATATTTACAAGCTAATACATTGTAGGTTTTACCTTCTAATTCTAATTTAACTTTGAATGACATATTCTTTTTATTTTTAAAATTGTTAGTTAAAAGTTTGTATCCTTATTATAAATGAAAAATTTTAACGGTTTCCATTTCTTATTTTCTCTTTTGTACCAAATTGTTAAATTATTATTTTTATCAATTTGCCAAGTAACTTCTTTTATAAGAATATCTTTTTCTTGTATTTCTTTTTCAGAAAAAATATTGAGTAATTCAATTCTAAATTCAGAAATTAAACCATCAGAATAATCTCCCATAAGAAAAGTAGTTTCTTTCACAAGTGAATATCCTAACTTTTTGTAATGTTTCTCAATATTTTTATCATACGATAGTTTTTCAAAATTTTGTAATAAAGAATCTTTTTCAGCATTTATTACTGTCATATTAAAATGCTGTAATTTTTGTGATTCTTCATTTTTACATTGAGCTGCAAATAAATTCATTGCAATAAAAACACATAAAAACTTCATAGTGCATTATATTAACTGAAATGTTGTATTAGGATAAATAGTAGATAATTGATAGATAACATATTGCAAATGCCTATTTCTCAATTCCATACCAACATTCATTATACTATCTTGGTCAAAAAGAAAACCATTATTAATAGAGAGAGTACTATTATATTCATCATATAGATAACCAATAGCATGTCCAAATTCATGGCCAACAGGCACTTGTTTGTAGTCCTTCCTCATCTTTGTATCTTCAGTGTCTAAATTGATTTCTCTATCATTCCATCTCACATTACTTCTATAAGAAGTATTCTTTACGATTTTTCTTACATTTACATTCCAATGAGGATTTTGTATTACCCATTGAATATCAAAATTAATTGTAAAAATTTTATTTTTATATTTTTGAGCAAAAACTGAACTACCTATAACTTTTATTTTAAACTGACCTCCCCAAATTTTCCAAATGATATTATCAACTTTATTATGAAAATCTCTTTTTTCAAATAAAGTCCAACTTGTGGTATTTCTTTCATTAAGCCAATTATACTTCCATCTTTGACGAATAAGTATAATCTGCCTATATTCTTCTAAGTAAATATCCATCCTATCAGTCTTTTTAATCAGAGGCATAACATTTTTGTTTTTATAGATTTAACTCTTTGATTCTGTTTGTTTTTTACAAAAATTGGGCAGCACTCTAAAGCGCTACCCAATTTCCATAAGTTTTACACCCACTCATTTTCGTAGGCTCCTGTACCCATTTCTAATTTCCTTGCAGAAATGGTAAAGGATTCTGTGAGGGGTTTTTCTCCTGAGGCATCAAAATGCTCTCGATGTTTTACAAGGTAAGCCTCAGTGAACTTCAATTCTTTTAAGGTGGCTTCACTGTCTCTTTTTAAGAAAGTGATACTACCATCTTTACGTTCAAAAGAATTGGTCATCCACTCGAAGAAGTCGGCTTCTCCTGTGCTTTCCACTACTACATCAATTTTTCCACCACGTGTAACGGTAGAAGGACGACCTGTTGCATCTGTTTCCTGGAACAATGCATAACTTACGCTAAGAACATTATATTCTTTGCCAGCTACTTTAAGTTTGGCTTTGAAAGACATACGCTTAAAAATTTAAAAGATTAATAATTACATTAAAAAATCAAAAGAAGATTACACCCATTCATTGGTATGTTTGGCTGTACCCATTTCAATCTCTTTGGCAGAGAGTGTAAAGGTTTCTGTCAGCGGATTATCACCTGCTGCATCAAAATCTTCTTTGTACTTCACGATGTAAGCTTCTTTAAATTTCAGCTCTTTCAAAGTAGCCTCACTGTCTCTTTTGAGGAAGATGATGCTTCCATCCTTGCGTTCGAAGGAGTTGGTCATCCACTCAAAAAGGTCGGTATCACCTGTGCTTTCCACAGTGATAGTAATTTTGCCACCTCTGGTAACCGAAGAAGGTCTACCTGTGACGTCGGTCTCTTGTAACATTCCGTAGTCTACGGAAACGATGTTGCGTTCTTTTCCCGCAACATTCAGTTTGCATTTAAACGACATAATTAAAATAAATTAAAATTTAATACTCAATAATACCAATTATGGAAATATATATATAAAATGTCTCCAATGCCTTATGTTGGAAGTCTAAACCTTGTTTTATTGTTTAAGGTGAATCATCCCTTCATAAGAGGTACTTTACTTTTGTTCATATTCAGTATCCCATTCATTAGCATCAGTTCCCTTGTGTCCATCCATTTTGATAAGGAAGTTTTTAGCAGGGAAATAAGGTTTCATATGAATGTCTAAATAGATTCTGTCTTTTTGTTTAGGGTCTTGTTCAAATCGTCTTATCTCGAAATTCTCAATAAGGTTTTTAGGACCTGTAATGCTATCCAAGAATTGGACAATTTGGTTCATAATATCCTTACGAGTAGTAGCTGTGAAATTCTCAAAAGCTCTACGGTTAAGGAAATCCATTAGCACTTTGGTCACATAGTCGAACACACGTACTACAGAATACGTTTGTAGTCCTAAGTTATCTCCGTTGAACAATGTTTTGCCAGAGAAAGCCATTACTTTTCCGTATTCATTTACCATAGGGATAAGTCCTAAACTTTCTAAGTTGGCTATTTCGCTTTTCTTCAAGTCGAAACGGACACCTTCTACTTCGTTGATACCTCCAAATTTCTTTCCTGCAGTTACCTGAGACATCAATGTTTTGTAGATTTTTCCAGCTAAAGCGGCGGAAGGAGGGACAAACAAATCGGTTGTTTCGCCTATTTCATTGAAACGACCTCTACCTACTAGCCAGTTGCAGGTCATTAGTACATTGGCACGATACACATCGCCACCTGTGAGGTTTGCTTCGTCGAACATCTCCATTACATCATCGGGTTCATCTAAGTGTTCAAAGTCAGTAACGAGCATTACTTTATTTTCGTGAGCGATTTTTGCCCATTTTTCGACTACCATATTAGAGCCTAAATAACCTGGAATCACTAACAAGCCATAGTTATTTCTAAGGTCTAAACGGTCGTAGTTATCGGAAAGTTCGGCGTGTATAGTATCAATAAAACGCGTGTTATCAAGGTCTTTGAGTTGCTCTAAGGAAGCGTTCATCACTGTAACGTTTTTGATTTTGTCTTCCTCAGTATTTTTGTAGAACAAAGCTATAGTTCGATAGTTTGTTTCTAACTCACGAGTAGCCTCTACAGCATTGTATAAGTTTTTAGAAAGCAACTCTTCTGCTGATTTTTGTTGGTCTTCACAATGTGCGACCATTTCAACCAAAGAATCACTTTGTTTTAAGACACTTGCCCAAAGTTCTAATGTTTTCTTTAGGGTATCTCTTTCTTTTTGCTTGCTACTTTCGGTAAGGAATATCTTTCTACGAGCATTCCTATCAGGATTTACATTTTGTACATTCTCTATGGATGCTTCTAACAAATCAAAACCTCCATAACGCACTAATTTATCTAATGACTTTTCTAATGAAATAGGTGATTTCTTAACAGATTCTTGTGCTTGTGATGCTGTATTTACTATTTCTACTTTATTTGACATCGTTTCAAATATTTAATTGGGAATTTAAAGAATTAACTCAACTCAGCTATTAGAGCTTCTAATGTATCTTGTAAGGCTTTTTTAGCATCAGGATCTTCCAAGGCTGCTTTAAGGAGTTTGTTTGTTTTGAGCTGTTTGATTATTTTCTGATATTGGTCTTTTTCAGTAGCCAATCCTGTAAGGAAAGCGCTTTGGGCTGTAATTCCTTTGGTGCCAAAATCTCCCAAGTTTTTAAAAGTCAATTCTTCTACTTTGGTAGCTCCTTCACTGTCTTCAAAATCTACTTTCATAGTAGGCTTGAAGTGCTCAAATACCTTGTCTAAGGTATTGAGACCTTCCACTAATTCGGGTTTTACGGGGTTTTCTGCACTGAGCTTTTGAGCTATCAATGTGCGATTGGGAGCTATCTCTAAAATAGCTTCACTAGCGTCTATAGGCACTTCATTGCCTCCTATTCCTTTGTTTGTTAGCATTGAATGATGTTTTTAAATTTTTATCAAACTTGATTACGCGACAAATGTAGTTAAAATTAAAATACAAAGCAAATTTTCATTCAAATATTTTTCAAATTATTTTTGAAATGTATTTTAATCTATTGTAAAACAAGTGGATATAAAAAAATATTTTTAGCTAAAAAAATAGAAAAGCACCTAAAGAAGATGCTTTTTTTGATATATTTCTGTAAAAGAAATGTATAGTTTTATACGGTGATGTTGAATTACTTCTCAAAAATCCTATAAGGATAAATATTTGTAGAGGCTTTTTCTAATTTAATCAAGAAACTATCCTTTAAGTATTCCCATTCTGTTGCGTTGATATCTACTTCTTTGTTTTTATTTAGGTAAATATCTATAGTTCTTTTAAATCCTCCTTTTAGTGAGACATCCTTTTTAGTGCCTTTTTGTACCTCTAATCCTTTGATTGTGTGCTTGAAATGGCTTTTGGCAAAGGTTTTTACATCGGCAATGGTAACAATTCTACCTCGTGAAAGCAATGCATTGCGATATTCTAAAATTTTATCAGAAGTAGTAAGTCCGCGTCTACCTCCAAAGGAAGGTTTTACAACAATAGCTTTACTAATGGCTGTTTTGTTTTCACTATCACAAACTAATGAGATACCTGTTTTTATATCATTTCCTTCTTCTGCGGCTGTATGCCAATAGGAAATGGTAAAATTCATATCCATTTCTTTATTATTAGAAGAGAATATTAGATATGGATTGGGATTTAGTGATAGATTTTTTTCTTTTATATTTTGATAGATAGAGGCTAAGTTTTGACCTATTTGTTTGAGTTCTTCTTCGATAGCGAAATCATTTCCTATAGCTGAAAAAGAAGCGGTTTCCTCTCTAATAAGACCTAAGAGGTGTTGCAGGTGTTCTAAGGCATTTCTTTCGTCAAAGCGAGCTACGCCTCCTCGTCTTAACACGATAGAAATATTATCATCTGATAAATAATTCTTTACATCATATCTTTTTTTGTAGTTATCAGATATATAATCTATATCTAAGAAGGAATCTTGTCCAGTAATAGGGTAAATAGTAAGCTGTCCTTTGATACGTTTGTAATCTTCGGTATTACGTATATTGATAGCTGGCACACAATTTAGAGCAATACGTACATTTTCTAGGACTTTAGGAGTAATGACTTCATAAAATTTGAACTGTAACCATATAATATCTTTCTCTGTAATAAACTTATGATCGAGGAAGTAGTTTTCTAATAAAGTAGTTGCTACCGATTTTTCTTCTTCTGTTTTAGGATAAATAGTACCTTTTAGAGTAAAGAAATTTGCTTGATAGAATTGATTTACTTCGTTGTATATAGCATCTATACCTGTGTAATTTTTAGAGATAATATTCTCATATTCAATGCTGTTAGTAGGTACATTATATCCCTCTACCAATTCATATTCTTTGCCCTCTGAAAAGACTTTTACTTGTTGAAGGTAATAGGTGAAAAACTCTTTTTGCTCTTTGTTATTTACATCTATGTAAAAACACAAATCTTCTAATTTTTCTACTCCTGGAGCGTGTATTCCTATCCAAAACTCGCCTGAAGGGATATTCCTCTCTGAGCGAGCTATCTCTTCCTGATAGAAAAAACTTTCTTGCTGGAGCACTTTATTGCCATAGAGCAAATATTTTACCTGAGCAGTGGTAAGTTTCATTTCTAAAGTAGGACTGAAATAGATATCTTTTGTATTTACCTGAGTTGGGTCGTATATATTTTGAGTTTTTTTGATAGCCTTGAAATGATTATAACGAGAGATCTGGACGTTATTTTCTACAGGAGTGAGTTGTAACAATGTTTGAGAAGGTACCACTCCTACTATTTGATTGGGGAAAATAATCTCAAGGATTCGATCTGTAATTCGTGCGCGGGAATTTTCTTGTTCAAAGCGCAATTTCTCAAGTTCTGAAGCACAAGCAGAAAGAAGCAATTCTAAAACTGGGTCGAAAGCACTTTCGGACTCTAACTCACTATAGCCCCACATTCGTGAAGCTCTTTTTATCATTCTATTTTTTATCTGTTCCTGATTCATCTATATTATGTGATTTATAGTGTATAATTATGCTAAAATATTAATAAGACAAGGGGCTTACAAAAAAAGAAAAATCATAAACAAAAGGACGATTGGTTTCTAAAACAATGGCTCTTACAGATACTAATACTTTTTTCTTTATTCGCTTTTTGTTTATTTCACCTAAGTTTTGTTCTGAAATTCTTATTTCTATATCTTGTAGAAAAATTCGTTTTTCGTGTTGAATGATACTATTTTTTAAACTTTTAGCGACAAAAACTTTTAGCTCGTCATCGCTTTTGAGAAGGTCAAAATCAGTATCCCATAGTTCACAACCATAGGTTTCATCGAACTTACATTCTCCAAAAACAGTTGTCATCAAGGTGAAAATTGATTGAGAGATAGAATCTTCTAAAGCTATTTTAGCAAGGTCTTGTTTTTTCATTAGACCTCCAAAATCAATAGGGAGTTTGTAATATATTCCTTTCATACAGTTTGTTGTGGGTATTTGATTATTCTACTTTGTATTGTTTAAGTTCCGATAATATATTTTATACCCTTTGATCTCAAAGCGGTGTTTTTGTTTTTTAAAGGCTTCAATAGCTTCTTTTTCTGTAATGGTTTTGGGGGTAGTGGTGGTATCAGTGTGTTTGTTTTTAGGTGTTTGACCGTTGCAAGCAAAGACTACAAGGGCGGTTGCAAGAATAATTAATACTTTTTTCATTTTAGGCGTTTCTTTTATTGGATTCTAATGTTTATTTATAGTCCTACCCCTCCACATACTCGCTTTCGCGACTTCCCTTCCGAAAGAAGGGGGGCAAGCCGCAAAAGCAATACTATTTTGTTTTACATCATAAAATTGTAATAATCTACGCTTTTCAAGCCTATAATCTTTTTAGTTTTCTCATCTTTTAGATAATCAAAACCAATAAAAATGTTGTTGTAGGCTTTATCGGTACCCCAGTGGGGGATGATTTCTTTGATTTGCTCTTCTTTGAGTTCAAAAACTATGGTAGGGGTTCCCATTAAATTACCAAAATTATCTCCATAGATAGGAACTAATATTTCTGAAAGCTCTTTAGGAGTTGTATCTTTATGGATAGGGTGCCCCTCTACTAACATATACCCATCTATTACAGGCATTCTTTTCGCTGCATAATAAAAAGGATTCAGGTCAGACAATTCTTCTCTACCTTCTGCAAAAGGACGAAAATAGATAAAGAATCTGTCTATTGTAGAATAGTTATCAGCCCACATAGGAATTGTATTCCAAACAGCAACATCTCCATCATAAAATGGGTTACCTAATTTTTTATAAAAGACATCTCTTTTTTCGAGTTTTAAAAGTGTATCGTTATAATATATTTTATACCCTTTGATCTCAAAGCGGTGTTTTTGTTTTTTAAAGGCTTCAATAGCTTCTTTTTCTGTAATGGTTTTGGGGGTAGTGGTGGTATCAGTGTGTTTGTTTTTAGGTGTTTGCCCGTTGCAAGCAAAAACTACAAGGGCGGTTGCAAGAATAATTAATACTTTTTTCATTTTAGGCATTTCTTTTATCGGGTTCTACTATTAAAGAGCTTCTTCGGTAAATACGATTGATATAATAATCGGCAGTTTGAGCGATGTATTGCTGTTCTTTTTGGAAAATGTTTTTGCAATACTGCTGGTATTGTTCTTCACTTCCACTGCTTTTAGCGTATTGCTTGTCGTCGGTTACTTTTAAGTAATCATACATTTTTGATTCGAAATCATTCATTCCCAATCGTTTGTTATAATTTTTTAGGCTTTCCTGTTCGCAAAAAGCTTTTTGCATTCCTTGCAGGGTAGGTGAAAAATTATTGGAATGAGTGTAGGGGGACAATTCATTTAATATATAAGCAATTCTCTCATTGGCATCCCTAATGTTTATCTCCAAATTATGCTTGATAAGGATTTGGTCATCGTTTGGTTCATCCTCAAAGAGTAATTTGAATTTTTTCTGTATTTCATCTCTTGCCTTTTCTAATGTTCTTAAAGCATTGTTAAATTCTTCAACTGCTTCTTTACCTACTTTATCAATTAAATTTTCTGTTTTTTCTATAAATTCGGTTATTGTTTTACAAGTATCTTGAACAAATTCAGCGGTTATTTTTATTTTTTCTATAGCTGAATTGAGAGAAGCTTGTAATTTTTTTAGATCCTCTTCGGCTTTTTTTCCCGTGTGTTTAGCATTTCTAAACTCATATTCGTGCTGGTGCAAGGCTTGGATATTATCGGCGGAAGAGTATAACCATTCCAAAGCGATATCATCAGCCCAATTGGTTTGGCAAGGATGTTGCATAAAGCTCAAGGCTTTTTCTATAAACATTTCAGCTATATCATCTGGAGAAAGAATGATCTCCCCCATTTTTTCAGTTTCATATTTGTTTTCAGCAGAAGCTAAAGCTCTAAAAATACCTATCATTTCTTCTATACAATGTCGTGCTAATTTACCGGCTAAGGAGTGTAGTGGGTGAGAGGGGTCGTCCTTAGCGAGCTGGCTATGGGTGATGAGTGTTTCAATTATTCTACTTCAGATGAGACAAAGTCATTACCTCCTGTATCAGTAAAAGTTATTTTACCTCCTACAGCGCACTGTATGCAGGAAGCACTATTGAGTTCCTTTTTACCATCGATAGTAGAAAAAGAGGTGTTCTCCCATTTTGTAGGAGCAGGCATACAAGGCAAATAACCACTTGTGGTAGGCTTTAGCTTGCACTGACCAAAAGGCATTATATTCACATTGGCTTGTTTATCTTCCTCTGTGGCTTGGAGCTTATTATTTACGCTATCGTGCGTTTGAGAAGTAACGACAAGAGAGGTCTCTATAGTTCCTGCCGTACATTTCATCTTTGCAGTATCTGTGATTGTATTCATTTTACTAAAATTAAGGCGTGATTTCTATCTCTTTAGAATCTTCAGGTAATGCCGTTTGCACGTCATACCGTATTAACAAAAATCCTTTTGTTTTTATAGCCTTCCCTTTTTCATTACGCGCAGGTGAAATGATTTTAATTTTTTTAAAAATAGAGGCTATTTCTTCTTTTATAACATCTTCGTCAAATCCTTGTATATAACTAATGGTTATTTTCCTTTTTTTGATTACAAAATCTACAAAAAAACAACCTTGTACGTGTCCTTTTAAATGAACTACACAATATAAAAGGTCTTTAAAATAGTGTTTGTACTCATCACTATCTTTACAGAAAACAGCAGGTGTTGGGCTTCCTTTTGAGAGTAAAGAGCCATTGAGATAGTTGGTTACAATTAAGGTATCTTTTTGTTGTTCGTTAACAACTTCTCCTTTTACGAGTAAATCGGGCAATACCATTATAGCCTCTTCCTTATCTTGTGCTTGTATAAGGAGCGGAAATAAAAAGAGTATAAATAGGAGTTTTTTCATAATGATATCCGTTTTACAATGTTTATAATATTGAATTTAAGGCAAGATTACTGTCTCTTCAAAACCTTCAGGTAATAGACATTGCACATCAAAACGTATTAATAAAAATCCCTTTGTATCTATGGGCTCTCCTTTTTCATCACGTGCAGGAGAAACGATTTTAGTCCACCTAAAAATTGATTCTATTCTTTCTTTTATCAAGTAATCAAACCCTTCTATGTAATTGATGATTACTTTTCCTTTTTTAGAAATGACAAATTCTATAAAAAAGCAATCTTGTACGTGTCCTTTTAAATGAGTAATATCATATAAAATTTTTTGAAAATGATTTTTATATTCATTAAGGTCTTTACAAAAAACAGCAGGTGTTTTACTTCCTTTAGAGAGTAAGGAACCATTAAGATAGTTGGTTACAATTAAGGTATCTTTTTGCTGTCGTTCATTGATAACTTCTCCTTTCACAAGTAAATCGGGCAAGATCATTATAGCCTCTTCCTTATCTTGTGCTTGTATAAGGAGCGGAAATAAACAGAGTATAAATAGGAGTTTTTTCATACGTTTTAGATATAATATTGCTTTAATTCTTTTTGCATTATGGCTATTTGTGATTTTGTAAAATAATTACTATTATAAGTATAGTCCATATAATTTTGAGTTATACTTTTATCAACCTTATAAGCATAACTTAATATAGAGATTTTGGTTTTATACAGATCTATTTTTTCTTTTAATATTTCAATTTCCCTTTCTTTTATATTTCTTTCACTTATATTTGTATTAAGTAAGTCTTTTTCTTTTTCAATTTGAATATTTATCCTTTGACATTCAGTAGAATTAGGAGAAAAAGTATTGTATTCTTCATTTAGTTTTTTTATTTCTTTTTTATTAGTTTCAATACTGTTGTTTATATTTCCTAATTCTATCTTTGAATTCTTCAACTCATCTTGTTTTTTTTGCATTTCATGATACCAATCTATTAATCTTTTATTTGCGGAGTTTTTTTCGGTTTCATTTTCAAAAAAAGTATGTTCTAAACCTAATACGTGTCCTATTTCGTGTGGATAAGTATTTAGCTTAGTTATTCCACCTTCAAATACAACAACGCCTTGATTTCGGATAGGAATATTTTGTGAATATGCAAGGAGGTCTCCTTTATATTCTTTCATCATTATAAAGATAACAATTCCTTTGAACACTCTATTTAAGTCATATTTTGAGAAATAGTAATCTTCTAAGGCATCAGATAAAAAGAAGGTTTGTGTTAGTTTTTCTACAAAGGGTCTTTCCCCATCTTCATCTGTCCAAAGGATAGGAAAAATACCTCTATCTGCTTTTTCAAAATTCCAATCTTTAACCTTATCTCCGTCCAAAAATTTATCTTTATTAGGTATTTCTGAAAAACAAATGTATTGAATTCCATTAGGATTGGGAACTATTGTACACTTAATACCTGCTTGATTTAAAGAATGATTATTAAGTTTGTCTATTAGATCATTCTGTTTAACTTTATTGTAAAGTTTCTTAGCTTCATTTTCAATAAATGAAAGAGGATGATTATTCTTGTCATAAAATATTACAGGTATTATTTTTATTTCTAATTCCTCTATTATATTAGGAGCCATTTCTATTATCCCTGCAATATTTCCCTCTTCATCTTCAATTTTAATATATTGTGTGTCTGAAAACGTATTTAAGGATTCAATTTCTATGTCGTATTCCTTTTTATGTTTTTTCAATTCAATGATTCCTCCATTAGTTACTCCTTTACCTTTTATTAAAAAATTAGTATTTTCACTAAAACATAAGAACTCTTTAGCCATTTCACCTTCTTTAGGTTTATTCACTTTTTTCTTTTCACTAATGAAAAACGTTGTTAATGTTAGTTTTGCAGTCTTACCCTTAGGAAGAAGTATCCAAGTGGCATAATACTCCTTACCAAAAAGGGTTTTTTTGTAATATTGTTCTTTTACTGCAGCTTGTTTTTCGGCAAAAGAAGTTGCAGACTTGAACTGGTTTGTATTTTTATCAAAGATATAATTAATATCTTTAACTCTTGTTCTTTGAAATCTTTTAATATTTTGAAAATCACTATCCATTTCACAATAGTCAATACCATATTCTCCCTTATAATCACGGGGTCTTATAGTTGCTATTACTTGTACTCCCTCTTTATTTTCATCATTTTGGCTTACTTTTTTTGCCTTAGTTACTTTGTCCATTTTAGGAGACTTGAGTGCCATTGCTTGAGTACCGTGCAACTCCATATTTTCAGAAGCTACAATCATTTGCTTTTCAGCTCCCAACTGTACTTGTTGAGCTGTAGTTTTAATATTTTGGTGTGCACTCATTGCTACATTAGTAACATTCACATTAAAGTTCTTTGTTTCTTCAATATCTATTCTTTGAAGAGATGAGAGAATAAAGTTTTGTTGTGATTTAGCTTTTAATAATTGTGTTGTTTCTATGTTTAAAGTATCAGATTTTAAATTTATTTCTTTAGAATCTATACTCACAGAAGTTAAAGAGGACAATTTTATATTCCCAGATCCATCTAAAAACACTTTATTTCCTCCTTTATCCTCTAAATAAATACTTCCCTCTGCATCATTGATTTTGATTTTTACTCCGCTACGGGTTTGTATGGCTTTGATATCGTTGTTTGTGTTGTGGAAAGGACTGTACTCCTTGCCGTTGTAGTTGCTGCCTATTACATAAGGGCGTTCGGCATTTTGGTCTTCAAAATCAACTAATACTTCCTCGCCTATTTCGGGGATGAAGTAAAAGCCTTTGTCGGATCCTGCGTGGGGTTGTACTACGCGTATCCAAGGGGTCTGTAATTTCTTGGCTACTTGCCAAATAAACTGTACTCGCACGCGTCCTAAGCCCTTAGGATCGTTGTTATCGGTAACTCGGGCTATTTGCTGTTCGGCTCGTGGGAGGGCTTCTTCATCGTAATAGTAAGCGATATACACATCGGGGATGGCGATAAACTCGTTGTAGTAGTCTTGACCTGATTGATAGTGTTTGATATCTATCACTCGGTAGGTTTCCATTGGCTTGCCATTGATGTCTTTGAGTTTTACAAAGCCTCCGATGCGCACGTGGGGGTTGCGACTTTTACCTCGCACTTGCATCAGCTGTTCTCGGCTTTCTTTCTCTCGGCGTACTACATCTTTTAAATAATCACCTCTAAACTGTTCGGGTATGGCTACATAAGGCATCTCGGGCACTTTGGTAAAGACTTTGTTTGAGGCTTTGATAGCTGCAAACTGAAAAGGATTCACTTTGTCCTGCACTCGTACCTCTTGAGTCTTTTTTTGTTCTGTACCTGCTGTTTCGGCATCATAGGACAAATAGGTGAAGTTTTGAGGCTTGATCATTAGTTCAAACTCTACATCGATCATATCATCTCCTTCAAAAAGCTCTACTGTGTTCTGTGCTTCGTTGCTGAAAATAAGCTGGGTGCCATTGTAGTAGAAAAACTCGCCATAACGGCGGGCTAACCTACTGATAAAGTGATAATCGGATTCTTTGTATTGTACCGCATAAGGAATTTTATACTTGGTATTGATCATTCCTTCGGTATTTACCTTGGCTTCTTGAGGGTATTCAGTGGTGGCTTGAGCGATGATTTCGGGGAGGGTTTTGTTTTCATACGACTGACAGTCTTTACCATTTTCTAAAATGATACTTGGTGCATAGCCAGAGATATAGAGCCTGCCGTGTCCGCCTCCTTCGTCTTTGCGGTTGCGGATATTGGCTATAATCCCTTTGAATGACTGTACAATACTTCCGTGATGATGGAAATGAATGGTGATATTTTCTCCCAGAAGATTTTTGGAGTTTTTCATCACTTGCCCTGTGAAGTCGTCGATAGCTGTATCATTGACTACGATGGTAAATTCGTCGTGGGCATTGGTATGTTGGGAAAGTTGTAAAGAAAAAGTAGCTCTATCTAAAAAACCTTCTCCTTTGAGGGAAAGGGTAATCATCACTACAGGATTATCTTTATCTTTCAAAAAATCTTGAAAACTTTTCACCGAAGCAAATTTTGCAAAGGTTTTTGGGTCGTTTACACGACCAGGGACAGATGAGGTGTTATTGTTATTATTTTTCATTGTTAGATAGCTTTTGTATTGCTGCGGACAAATGTACGGAGTTTTTTTAAAAAAGACAAGTTTTTGAATAAAAAAATCTTTTGAATTTTAGGAGATTAGGAGTTTACAAATAAATGAGTTTTTGAACTTTTCCTTTGTTATCAAAAGAGAATTCTTTGGCTATTTTGGTGCGTTTGACAACTTGCAATGTTACTTTAGGGGTGAGCTTTAGCATTTTTTCTCGATAAGAAATATCTCCTATAAAACTTTGTCCTTCGCTTTTGTCTACAATAATGAAGTAGCTATCTATATCGGAAGGTTTTACAAAGCTCTCTAAATTTCCTGCGTAGATAAGGAGTTTTTTGTCTCCACTTTGGAATTGATAGGACAAGGAATTATCTGACAATTTACGATAACGCGATAGTTCGAAACTCTCTATACTGTCTTTTTCGGGTTCAAAGGCTATGTTTTCATACAGGAAAGAGGTTTTATCAAAGCGTTTGATACCTAAGAATGAAAAAAAGCTCTTTTGGGTAGTTTCTTTTTTAAAGGTAAGGAAGTCTCGAGTTACTTGGAAAGTTTTTATTTCTTCGGTTTTGTCGTCTGTAACCGTAAGTTTGTAGGTAGGAAGTTCTACCCAATGGTCGTCTATTTTTAGTTGAACGCTTCCTATGGGTTGTTCTGAGATGAGAATACTAATGGTATGTTTTTGAAAATGGGTATCAGTACGTACCACTACTTTATTTTCGTTTCTATCTTCCCATTTTTCTGAGAGATAGCGGTCTTCATATTGTAGTGTTAGTTTTATTTCGGGTAGTGGCATAGTATTTTTTTTTGTTATTTCAACTGTTTATACCTTCTTAGACATTGTATTAGGGTAATGATGTCATCACTTTGTTTAGGACTTATTAAAAACTCATAGTTTTTATGATAGGTATAAATACTGACTTTGGTTATTTCTTTAAAAATAATCTCATCTATTTCTTTGGCATTTAGCTTATGCGCAAAAGCCCCTTCACAATTGATGGGAAATTGATTTTTTAGGGTTATCTTTTCTCCTGAAGCAAAAAACATATCAAAATCTTCTTCTTTTTTCAAGCAAACAGATTCGTCTAATATTTTGACATATAGGAATAAATCTTTTCCTCTTCTGCCAAACTGAAACACTCCATAAGTGAGTGTATCTTTATTAGCACGCAGATATAAAGGTTGTGCACTTGCAAAATGTCTTCCTTTTAGTTTTTTATGACCTTGTACTATCTTGCAATTGATAGTAACAGGCTCTTTGGGGTTCTTTGAGATGATTTGCAAGCTATCTTGCTTTTTTTCTTCTTGAGCAAAAGTGATAGAAGAAAAGCATATAAAACTTATGAATGAAAGTAAATATATTTTTAACATATCCAATTTGTCTTTTATAGTTACTTTATTCCTGTTGGTATAGTTGTTTGCAAACTTCTAAATCTACTTTCATCTTATCATATTCCTCTTTTAAAGTTTTGTTGATAGTACTAAGGCTATCTAAGGTTTTTTGATTGATGGTAAGTTGTTTTATTTGTTTCTTAGCATCAATGAGCTCTTTGTATACCAAAATAGTATTGTTGTACATATTTTTATTTCTAAGAGAATCTTTAGGGATTTGCTTGTACATATCGGCAAGGATAGAAAGGGCTAATTTTTCGTTGAAAAAATCGTTTTTATAGCCCCCTTGAGGTGTTCCTATAGAATCTACAGCCACTTTTACTTTTTCTAACTGAAAAGAAAAGCCATCTTGAAATTTCATTTCTCGTTGTATGCGAGCATTTTCTTGCTTGAGCAAATCATTTTCCTTGAAAGGAAAGTAGATATTGACAACGAGTGCTAAAATTATAACAAATACAGCAAGAGCGAAAAATAACACGAAAAAGCCTAATGCTTTTGTGCGTTCTTTTTGATTTAATATTTCCATATAGGTTTATTTTTTTGTTGTTAATTTCTATTAATCGGCTAAGAAAGTCTTGCTTCTCTCAGGTTGTAGAGAGCTTTTTTCATTTGTAATTTCAGATACGAAAATGCTGCCATCACGTTTCTTACCAATGAAGTCTAAGCGGTTTAGAATAGCAAATAAATCTTCTAAGGTTTTCATAAAACGTTCAACTTTCACCACAGCATCGCTTATTTGATTGTGGTTGTATTCTGTATTGATTACCTCAGAGAAGACTGTTTCAAACTCTCCTTGACTTACGTTACACCAATCGGCAAAGTAATTGAGCAATTCCTCTTTACCCACTCCTGAACGAGCATCGATAAAGTTCTTAAGCACTCTTGCAAAACCTACTACTGACACTAACATTTCGGCAGGGGTACTATAGAGTGTAAGCCAGCGAAAATGATTGATTTCAGTAGCTAAGTAGTAGAGCATTCTATCGGTCATTTGCTCTATGATAGCAGCTAATTTATTGGTCTGGTTTTTAGTATGTATTTTTTGAGCGATTTGGATAGCATAAATTTCCATCTGACCATAGAAACGGTCAATTTCGTTGTATAGCTGCTGTAGTTTTTGGTGAGAAGCTACCAGTACACAAGGTGGAATATAAGAACTATCAAGATTGGTATTACCACCACTTACCCATATTTTTCCCACAATGAGATAATGCCCTCCTACGCCCATATCCTTTCTGAGTTCCTCTTCCTTCACTAAAGAAAGGTAGTATTCAGGCTCGGTATAAGGGTCGCGAGGTGGATTTTCCTCAGGGTCAGGGTCTCCACAAGGGACACGCTTGAATGGATTGACAGAAATACAAGCTAATAACGCAACCTCATCTTCTTTTATCTCTTTGATAATTTCGGGATATGAAAAAGAGAGCGTACTCTGTTCCGTGTTAGAACTGATGTCTATTCGAGAGCCATTAGGGGTAATTGCGTGGCATTCTTCTATACGGAGTCGGAGGTTTTTATGGGTGTCTACTGACAGATTCATTCTCAGTGGGTCGTTGACGGGCAACAATCCATAGGTAAGCATTGAGGTGTGTACCCCTATGGCATCGCGTACCGAATCGATGACGAAGTTTTGAATATCTATAAAATACCTTTTATTGATTTTCATTCCATCAATAAAGTTCACTGGCAAATGGGTGAGTTTTTCTGTCATTGTTATTCTATTTATTTTATATCTGTTGAGTTATTATCTTAAGTAAAGTGAGACTAATAAGCTTGAACTCGTTCATTGTCCTTTTCTTTACTGTATTCAAAATCTGTTTCTTGGTCACTATTATTGATTGCGGTGTCGGAAACGAGTGTTCGCATACAAATGATGTAGCTATTCTCTTCTATTCCATTCATATATAGGGTAAACTTAGGGTCTATATATTTAGTGGATTCGTACCATTTAGGTTGTTTGAAGAATACCCAATTATAAAAGCCATCCTCATTTTGTATCTCAATAGGAGCATCGGCAAAACGCTCGTTGTAATCTTCTACAAAATTGTAGAACAAGCGCCCAAAATCTATTCGGGTAGGCCCTTTGGCACGATATAAAGTATAGTCTTTATCCTTTTCTTCTTTTTTTATCATTAGTGTGAATACTACTAAATCGCGCATCTCATCATCGCTCACACCTACTAATTCTTTGTAGTTTTCGGGGAATTGCCAAGTGGTGTAGATTTTAGGTGGTATCTTTAGAGAATGGTTGAAGCTCGCATTTACTAAAGTAGGTATGAAAAAGACTATAAAATTGCCCATCATTAGGGGCATATAGTACATTCCGTTTAAAAAAGTGTAAATTAACAAAAAAGGTACTGCGGCATATAGCACAACTAATAAGGCAAAAAATAGTTCTTTGAACACATCGTCCTCCAGTTTGAATTTGTTGAAAAACAAACGATAAAAATAACAATGAAAGAAGCCAAGTGTTAAGGTGCAAATTTGATAGAAGACAAATTCACTTAGGGTTTTCCCTTCAAAGAGGCGGCTATATCCTAAAAAGGCAATGACTGCATACACCAATACTGTTAAGAACAGATAGATGTAGATGTTAGTTTTATACTGTTTGAACTCAGGTACTTTCTTTGAAAAAATGATGGTAATAGCTATACACATAGCTACTAAAAACAATAATATTACCAATAGACGAGGGTCGAACAAATTGATGAAGTAATTCTTTAACTCTTTCATATACAAGTGTTATAACCTAAAATAGGGTCGTTGTTTTCTTTTAATTCAAATTGGCTTTCTTCTTCTGAGAGCAATACACTTAACTGGATTTCTACTTCCAAAGGAAAAAAATGCTCACAGAACATTATAACGAATTTTTCTTTATTGCCCCCAAGAATGTAATTGGTGAAAGCAGAATGCTTTAAAGGACCTATCTCAAGGGTCAGGTGTTTGGTATAATCTTCATAGGCTGTACCTGTGATCATATCTACTCCTAAGTAGATGTCTTCTCCCAAGCAAAAACCTTGTGATTCATCAAAATAAGTGGCAAACTCTTTTTCTTTGATATGTACTTCTTCACCTAAAAGTTTTGAGAGTATTTGCACTGTAAGAGGAATATTGCCTACTATTTTGTAGCTATAAGGTAACAACCTTATGAATTTAGAGACTAAGAGCGTAGGAAAATCTTTTGAAATGCCCCAAAGTTCATAGAATAATGTAGAAATTTCGTTGGCATTAAGCTCTTTAAAGCTATCTTGTTCAAAGGATTCTATTTCTACTCCTAACTTAAAAATCTCATTCTCAAAAGGACTAAAAAAGGTACGAGCTGCTTTTTCTTCTTGTTTCCTCTCTCTGTAATCTTTGAGCATCGTTTCTACTCCCTTGCCTTGAGTTTCATTCTTGGTATGATGAGCGACACTTTCGGGGAGTATATCGTACAAACTATCACGAGAAAGGCTTACCTCTATCAGTTGGGTAGGATCGTAGTTGAAATCAGTAAGTTTTGCACTTAGTACATCGGCGCGATAACCGCGTACAAACTGCCCTTGGTGTTTTACTACATACTCATTGTCAGAGATGATTCCTTTGTCTAACAAGTGGTTTAATAGCACTTCTGCCCTTATATCATAAGGTAACCGATTTATCTCATTTATAACTCCTGTTAGGTGTTCCATTTTGATAGTTTTTCAACGTTGCAAATGTACAAAAAAAATACAAAAGTGCAAATTTTTGTTTTTATTTTTTCTCTTTGAGCCTTCCAGCACTTGTATAGCGTTTTTGGAAGTACTCATCATTGAAATCATAGATGTTTAGCCCTTGTGTGGTACAAGCTAATATCCTGCCATTTCCTAAATACAATCCTACATCGGAAATAGGTTTGAACTTATCGTATCTAAAGAACAAAATATCACCTTCTTTTAAGTAAGTACGCCCTGTGAAAAGTTGTAAATCCTTAGAGCGGAAAATGCCATCGGGAGTCTTGGGAAAAGTAGTTTCATACACTTCACTAAACAATGCCTGTATAAAGTAAGAAGCATCTGCTCCTTCTTGTTTTTCTAAGGTCTTTTCCTTATAAGGTGTTCCTATCCACTCATCTATAAAAGCATAGAGCTTATAATTAGTGATTTTTTTAGGAGGTACAGCCAAAATAATAGAGTATTTCTCTCTTAAGGCTAATTCCTTATCGGATAGGTTTTCTCCCTTATCATCTACCAAGGTATATTGCTCATTGATTTGTTTCTTTTGGGCTAACACTGCTTTGTAGAAAGCATCGGTAGGGTAATGATAAGGAAGCTCAGCAAGATAACGGCTTGATGAGCAGGATAGTAGTAAAGCACTACTTATTAAGTAAATAAACTTTCCAAACATAAATAATTCTTAGTTATTTGTTAAAAAAAATATACAATTTACCATTCTGCATTATAACGATATTTTTCTTTCTCAGGGCTTAATATCTCTAATTCTATAGTATCTCCCTTGGTTAGGGTCTCTACAAGTTCTGGGTTCTTTCGTTTGAACTCAGAAAGCAGTTCTTTATAGACAAGAACAATTGTATCTTCATAAGTTTCCCCTGTTAGGTCACTCTTTCTTATAGGGTGTTTTGCCAAGGGTATATATTGCTCTAAACTCTTGTATATTCCCACAAATTCAAAAGGTTCAATAGGAATATATCTCTCATATATAATTTCTCTTTCTCCTAAAGGTGATATTTTTATTTCGCCCCATACTTCCCCTTTATCACTACCAATAAAAGATAAATTTCCATATCTATCGTAATCTAACGCATAAGCATAGATATCATCTATTTGTTCTCCTTGAACAAAATAGTTTAGTTTTACTTTTGCAGATGAAAAATAAGGGTTTCTCAATTTTATTTTTTTATTCAAATATAAAGACACTTTCTTGTCGCTATATTTAATAAAATTTACTTCAATAACATTATTACTCAACTCTACTATTTGAATTTTTTTGCTTGTATTACAACCTATAATAAATAGCATTGCAACTATAAATACACATTTATTCATACACACAAAACAATTTTTATAAATTTATAAAAAAACAATCAATTAAAATACCTTCTTCTACTTTTTTGTAAAATATAGTAACCTCATTGTGTCCTCCTTCAAGCTCTTCTATCTTTTTAATTTTACCATTGAACAAACCTTCTAATGTATTATAACTAATTTCTGCAGTTTTATATCCTTTTACCAAAAATGTAGAACGATGAAGTTCTTTTGTGAACTCCATTACTCCCTCGTACTTAGATTTATCTAACTTCTTCTTATCTAACTGTCTACCTTCTTCCATAAATTCTTCCATTGGCGAAAAAACAATATCCAACGTTTTTTTCATCAACGTTAAATGAAGAGCAACAATCCCTATAGCTCTAAATGTAGCTTTTCCGAGACGTTCAAAAGATTTTGAAAATGTAACAACATCTCTTGCAAATGCATTCACATCATTACCTCCTCCTGCTAAATCTACTAAACTAGAAAAATTAAAATATAAACTTGCTGCATTTTTTACGAAATACAAATTCTTAGGAATCGTTAGTTTTCCTCTCATTGCTTCTAACTGATTAATCCCTTTTGTCGTTTCTCCTTTCATAAAAAAACCTTTATTTCGTACTCTCTTAAAGGTTACTAGTTTATTGTTTAGCAATTCTTTATATTCTTTTAAGGTTTTTATATTTCCTTGAATAATATTCCCTTTATTAGTAACTAAAAAACCTTTTTCTAATTTAGCAATGGCCATCTTTTCAGAAATTAGTTTAGATTTTTCTTCTAAAGCAACTGTAGTTCCTACAATCATAAAATCATTTACATAAGTATTTATATTGTTATTTTGTTTATTAGAGGGTTTTATTTTAGTTAATTCATCTAAGAATTTTAATTTATCCTCTGTAGTAGTTAAAGGATTCTTTTCATCTATTACAGAATTATCCAAATAGCTGATTTCATCAATAGTTGTAAAAAGCAAAGGACTACCATCATAAGCATACATTTCTGGCACGCCATAACTATAGCCATTCTCTTCCATTACTGGTTTTATGAATATATTACGTTCATTTTTAACATTTAAGTAATTTTCACTTTTATCTGGAAGGTTAATTGTAATATCTCTTTTATTATATTTCACTTCCCAATAAAGTTCAATCTCATAGCCTGTATCTTCTTCTATGTACTTATTCCAATCAGGTTTCAAAAAGACTTCAAGTAGAGCTTTACCATTTTTTATAATACATTCTTTAGGGTTTTCTATTTTATCATCCAAATTAAAACTATCAACCCATATAAAAGTATCATATTCATATAATTGTAAGCTAAGTTTATCCCCATCTTGTATAAGAGCTCCCATTATCTCTATATGAAAATACACAGTATCTTCTAAAGAAGCATTTGTGATAACACTTTTTCCTTCTTTATCAGCACTCCACCATCCTTTTATAAAAACACCTTTTTTTATTGTAAAAGGTACTATGGGATTTCTTTTTATTTCCTGCCATTTTCCAAATTCTACTGCCATAATTTATTATTTTTTAATCCAAACAACTTCATTATTTTCCCAGAGTACCTCTATAATATCTCCTTCTTTAAATTCACCTGCTACAAGTTTCTTAGCCAAAGGACGGCGTAATTTGGCACGAATGATACCTTTTAAAGGACGAGCTCCATAGGTGGCATCATAGCCTTGTTCTGCTAAATGTTCTTTTACTTCTTGAGCAATATTGAGTGAGATGTTTATACCCTCTGTTAGGTTCAAAAGCTCTTTTTTCAAATGTATTTCAAAGATTTTTAGAGCATTTTCTTTGCTAATAGGTGCAAAAGGTACTATCTCGGTAAGACGTCCCAAAAATTCTGGTCGGAAATAACGACTCATTATCTCTAAAAGAGTAGATGAGGAAGGAATATTCCCCTCAGTAAAGGATTTGACAATAAAGTCAGAGCCTATATTGGAAGTAAAGAGGATAATGGCATTAGAAAAATCACCTTCTTTACCCAAACGGTCGTGCAACTTCCCTTCGTCCATTATTTGTAGGAATACATCAAATACTGAAGTATGGGCTTTTTCTATCTCATCAAAAAGTACGATAGAGTAGGGCTTTTGTCGGATTTTATTCACTAATAAGCCACCTTCCTCATAGCCTACATACCCTGGAGGAGCCCCATAGAGTAAGGCTGCCGAGTGCTCTTCTTTGAACTCCGACATATCGAAACGGATAATAGCGTTTTCATCTTGGAAAAGAAATTCTGCTAAAGATTTAGCCAATTCTGTTTTCCCTGTTCCCGTAGGTCCTAAAAAGAAGAAAGAACCTATCGGTTGTCCTGCTTTGCTCAATCCGGAGCGATTTTCGAGTACAGCCTCACTGATAATAGCAATAGCGTGGTCTTGCCCTACTACCCGCTCGGAAAGAATAGCATCCATATCACTCAAACGCTGTTTTTCTTCTTCTTTGAGTTTGCCTATAGGAATATTCGTTTTTTGAGAGATGAGTACGGCTAAGTCCCATTCGGTGATGTGAGAACGTTTTTCTTGAGCTACTTTTTCAGCTTCGGTAATGAGTTTGCGTCCATAGCTCAATAGGCTATCAGCAGTTTCAAAAGTAGTAGTTTGTTCCTCTTCTAAAAGGGTAGAGGCATCTAACAAAAAGGGAATACGCTGTTTGATATCATTCAATAACCAAGTAGCGTTCTTTTTGCGTTGCTCTTCTGTAAAACCTTGTGTATTATCCTCCAAGTGAATTATTTGTGTAAGCAAGGCATTTTTTTCTTTTAAGAAAGATGCTCCTGCTGTTTTCACAACAGACATTGTATGGTCTATGAGGTCTATCGCTGAGGCAGGCAGACTTTTCTCTTTTAAATACCTTTTAGAAAGGCGTATGGCTTCCCAAATTGCCTCATCGGTTATGGCTATATGATGGTGGGTCTCATAAGCTGAAAGGGTTTGACGCAACATTCTAAAATGGGTTTCATCATCACTTTCTTGCAATTCTACCTTTTCAAACAAAGGTTCTAAACCTGATTTTTCTATTTTCTTGGTAAATTCATCGATAGTAGAAGTGCCTATAACAGTGAGTCCTTTAGTAAGTTCACTTTTAAGTAGATTTGCCATAGAGGAATCAAAAGAGTTACCTAAAAGTGCGTGTAATTCCTCGATGATAAGTACTGATTTAGGATATTGCTTGAGTTCTTGGGCTATGTTCTTGATACGGTCTTCTATTTCACCTTTATAGGAGGCTCCTGCTATGAGGGCTCCCATATCCAATTCAAATACAGCTAAGTTAGACAACACATCGGGGACTTGACCTGCTATAACCTTCTGTACAAAACTATTGATAAGGGTAGTTTTTCCTATACCTGAATCGCCTATGATAAGCACATTTTGTTTGCTAAATCTGCACAGTATTTCGGTGATTTTTTGAGTTTCGGCAACTCTGCCAACAGGTATTTCTTTTGAGGCTTTAGCTTTGAGGACATCTTTTTTATTGACACAGTATTTTTGCAAAAAACCTTTAGCTGTGGAAGAAAGAGGAGCAGAAGAGAAAGGTTTTTCGGCAGAGGTAGCAGGAAGAGGGGTCGTTTCTAAGAGTTCGGCACGAGTTACAGGATAGGTTTTCATTTGGTCGAAATTGAAAGCTACTCCCTGAGTACTCAATGCTACAAATACATCCCATAAGGAAATTTCCTCCTCATCTAAAATTTCCCGAATAGCTTCTGCTTCAGTGAAAATAGTGTCTATCACTTCATCGGGGTCGCAGGAATAAGTGTTAGTAGCTTTTAGAGCTTCCTCAATGCGCACTTCAGCCCATTCTTCTAAATAGAACACATCGACTCCTTTAGATTCCAAGAGCTTTAAGAGTGGTAAATCTCTGTTGAGAACGGCTTTCAATAAGTGTCCGCCAGAGTAACGAGCGTTCATATTTTCACGAGCTATTTTCTGTGCTATCTCCAATGCTTTAGTAACCTCTGGGGCATAGCTCAATTTCTTCTCTTCCATTGTTTTGTATTTTTTATGATTGTTATTATCCTTTCTTCCAGAATATTTTTCCTTTTACTTTGTAGTAGACATAAATATTTTGAATACAAGCATTATCAGTGTCTTTTTGCAAGCGTAGGTTTTCTATTTTTACTTTCTTTCCAGAAATTTCTTTGCAAAACTGTGCAAAAGGCACAATTTTATCATCATTAATAATTACAGGGACTTGGTAGTTCTCACAAAGATAGTCTTTGAAATCATCTTTTGTCTTAGCTTGAGAGGCTACCCCATTGAGAAGTAGGATAAACTGTTCATTAGAAATATCAGGGACTTTTTTTGCAGAAGAAGGAGTGTCTTCCTTTTTAGGAGCCTTTGGAGCTACGGGAATATTGGTAAGCATATCCACCAAGGGGTCTTTCTGTGCTTTCCCCATAGGCAGCGAAAAATTGCTATGAGGTTGTTCATATACATAACTCTCCATATCTATAGGCTCTTTAGCCACTACGTGTTTAGGGGCTACATAGATAGTTTTGGTAGCGATATGATCTAAATCGCCATTGACGATAAGGGTTATCTTCTTTTGCCCTACGCGTTTGAACTTATAGGTTACAGAATCACCCACAGCATCAGTAGAGGAAGTTTCTCCAAAACTCCACTCAAATGAGATACCTCCTTGTTTTTGTCCTATGAATTTAGTGGTTTCACCTAAAAAGACCACATCAGGAGCTTTGATGGTAGGCAGGTAGCCTACTTGTTGATTGAGAGAGGTAATGGTAAGCACCTTTTGAGAAGTACAAGAGCCGTTGATAGTAAGAGTTACCACATATTCTCCAGTCTTTTCATAGGTGTGGAAAGTACGTTGTCTAAAATCGGCAGGAGAACCATCACCAAAATCCCATTTCCACGATTTAGCATTTTTTGTTTTATCACCAAACTCAATGACTTCCTTCACAGCATAGTTATCGGCAAAGACATAGAAGTTAGCCTCCTCGCAATCTACATGACGAGAGCATTGAAAAATGAATAAGAAAATACCAAGACAAAGGAGTACTCCAAAACTCCAATAGATTTTAGGGTCAAATTTAGGAAAAAAACCAGTGAAATTATAATTCATATATCTTCTTGTTAAAGAAACAATAGTAATTTAGAGGCGCAAATTAGTAATTTTTGACGAAACAACCAACAAAAAGGAAAATATTTTTCAGTTTTTCAGATAATTAAATTTTAAAATACTGAATATTAGTCAAATAGGAAATAATATAATTGAAGTATTTTTTACTTATAGATGTCCTATAAGTACATTCTTTTTAAGATGATTTTTCTAATATTTTTTGTTTTATCTCTGATTATATGTAATCTAAAAGAATATTTTTTGAAATTACTAATTAAATGTGTATCTTTGCACAATCAAATTAGTAACTTAACATTAACATTTTAAACTTAACAACAATGGTAAAGAAAATATTTTTACTCACCTTTATGGCAATTAGAATGACTGCCTGCTCTAAGTCTGACGACACTCCTACTAATACTAATAATGGAGATAACAATAAGCTGCTAGGAACTTGGGTAGGTACAGCAGAAGTTATTGCAGAAAAACCTGCACAACAAAGTAAAGTATCAGAACTTTTTAAAAAATCGTATGGAGCTTTATTAGGTAGTCCTGAAAGTAATTATCAAACTTATACAGTTAAAGTAGTTTTTGACAATGAAAAGAGACTAAAAATCACCGATAAAACAGGGCAGTATTCTTTTCAAGAAATAAAATACTCAACTTTAGGCGACAAAATAGTTAATGAAGAAAATAAGTTGCCTTTAGCTACTTATTCTATTGAAAATAACAAATTATTAGCTGAAAATACTGATTTTTTCTATTTAGTAACAGATACTAACTTAGATAATTTAGAAAATGAAAAAGCAGAGGCATATCTAAAAGAATTTTCACAATTAGATACAACTGTTCCTGGTTATGCTGAAAAGCTAATAGAATTACAATTAAAATATGGTTTAGCCTACAAGTATAAGTACAAGTACAATCTCGTACGCCAATGAATATGGAAACAGCCCCTGATAAGTAAGTCAATTTATCAGGGGTATTTTATTATCGTTTAAAAGCCTTGTAAGTGCGTTGCCCCTCATCTTGAGATGTTTTATTTTCTGCAACCTTATTCTCAGACTTTTCAGCAGTTGGACGAAGTTTAAAGAATGTTTTATTCTCTTCAGCCCGTTCTTGTATAAAGTCTATTTGTGGGGCATTGAGGCGCTCTTGTTTTTCTTGTTTGTACTGCGTAATAAGTCTCTCACGGATAATGGGTAATTCTTCATTGATTGCTTTGTCTATAGAGGCTATTTTATTTTCTGTAATCTCTTGCTGATGTTGAAAATCGGCTATATTGACACCCTTTTTCGCCAGTTTTTCAATTACTCGCTCAACTTCTTTTTTAGCTCTTTCTACTTGTTGAGCTCTATATGGTAGTTTCTCTTTCCAATAATCATCTGTTTTAGCCCATTCCTGGATATCTTCATAGCTTTTTTTCTCTTTTAAATATTCATCATATACGTTAGTATAATCTTCGAATTTGCGAGAGATAAAACCTAAATCAGCTGCGTGTTTGGTTTTCTCATTCTCATAGCGTTTTTTCATCAACTCTACTTCAATTTCAGCACGTGTTTCGGGGTTGGTGATGATAGCAGTTTTGAGTTCCTGTGTATCTACATCAGACACATCAATGATGTTTGCCCCTTTTTTTATCGCCTCCATATAACGAGATTGTTTAGCTTGCAGTTTTTGGAGCATAAACACATCAATACTATCATTAGTAAGCATATAATTCACACGTACATTTTCCCATTGATTACCTTGTCTCCACATCCTACCCTCTACTTGTCGCAAAGAAGTAAAATTATAAGGCAAAGTAAGAAGATACATATCAGAGGTTTTTTCTTGCAAATTCATTCCCTCCTGAATGGCTTCTGAACCGATGATAACTTTTATTTTTCCCTTGTTGAATTGTTCTTGAATACTCAAACGCTGGTTTTTGTTGGTAGCCCCAGTGATGATACCTACTTCATCGGCTTTGTAGCCTACTTGGTCTACCAAATACTCTTTGAGACGAGAAAATTGTTGTACTGCTAACTCAGAATAGATGATTTGCCCCGCTTCGGGCTTGTCGGTTTTATTCTGACAAATTAAGTCCATTGTGGTTTTGAGTTTTGGAGAGTTCTCTATAAAATCTTTAGTACTTACTTTGTCTATATCACCTTCGTAATTTTTAGAGAGGTAAGGAGAAAAAGCGATGAGTCTTGCATTGAGGATATGAGAAAGAATAGCCCCTTCTTCACTTTCGTCAAAAAGGAGGTTTAGGGTGTCGTATTCTTTTTTTGTAAACTCATTTTGTTCAATCTTGTATTCCTTATTGATACGGTTAGGGCGTACCAATTGCGGGTTGTCCTCTTCGCCTTTAATATCAATAAACTCGGATAAGAGTTGTTGAAATAGAGCGTTGTTCTTAAACCTGCGTACATTAGTTTTAAACTTTACATCACCTTTGGCATCAATTTCCATATCGTTGTCGGCTTCCATAAAGGTCTCAAAGAAGTTATTTACATTGAAATAGCCCGATTTTTCTAATCGCTGATTGGCAATAAGGGATAGCACAGAATAATACTCCAATGGCTTGTTAGTGAAAGGAGTTGCAGAAAGTAAAGTAACATTACGCCCATCGTAATTTTCTTGTATATACTGAGAAGCTACCCAAGTGTTGAGTCCCAATTTTGAGGGGCGTTGGTTCTGACTGCGGAAATCGGAGGCAAAACGCCTGTCCTCTATACGCACTTTATCCACGATATGATTGGCGTTATGCACCTCGTCAAAAGTAAGGTGGTCAAAACCAAAATCTTCCCAATCGTATACTTTGCCTCGTTTCATTATTCCCTGCATTTTCTTTTCTTTGGCGTGGGCTAATTCTATCTCACGCATTGTTTCATCGGAAACGCCTCCCGTAATAGGATTTTCTAAGCTATCAACATCCTTTTTGTTGATATAAGAAAATTTTTCAGCCAATCGTTGGGTAATTTCATCACTAAAGCCAATATTTTGAAAACCCTCGTAAGTTACTAAGGTTATTTCATCGTCTTTATTGTCAAAATGAGACAAATCGTAATCTTTACCAAGGTTGCCTAATACATTCACTTTGGCATTAGGAATAGCTTCAAAAATAGTTTCTACCCACTGTTTTAAGATGCTATCATTAGGCACAACAATAAGAGGGCGTTTGGCATTACCACGTTCCATCGCCTCGTGCATAGAGAGCACTCCTGAAAGTGTCTTACCAAATCCTACTTCGTGCGCCAATAGCCCAACCCCTTTGGTTGTAAGGCGACCGATACCCGCTTTTTGAACTTCTGTTAGCTCTAAAGGTTTGCCTTTGAAGTTTTGGTTTATTTTAGAGAACAAAGGGAACTGAGAATAGTCAGGAATGTGGAGGTTATTGTATTTGCGGTTGAACTCGTTTACAAAACGCTCTTTAAGGTCATTAGGAAGTTCCTCACGTAGGAACTTTTGAAAGAGGTTATTAGCTACTTCTTTACGGCGTTCACGTATCAAAGCATTACGCTCTTTATCACTACCCGTTACCGTTTGATTATCTACAAATTCTCTGACCTCCCAAGAAGAAGAGGGCTCAAGAGCTTGGCTTGGTAATTTTAAAACGAAGTCTTTAAACATATCTGCTAAATTATAATCTACTTTGACCATATCATAGCGCCTCATATAGCTGTTATAGACCTCTTTTTCCACCTTTCCTAAGTCAAAATTATGCACAAACTCGTGATTAGGTGAAATGATAATATCTTCCAACTGTTTTTTAGGAGGTAAAACGCTTTGCAAGAGTGATTTTTGCTTATTATATTGTGCTTTTAGTTTTTCATCATCTAATCTACCTGCAAAATCAACCGTTAGACGTTCTAATTTTTCGTAAATATCTCCTTCGGCATAGTAAAAATCGTGAATGTACTTTCCTCTGTAATAATTAGCATACTGGGCGTGTATTTCAGGATTGGCTATTTCGCCATTGTAATTGGTATCAGCAAAGGCTTTTACTTGCTCAGGAGTGATGTTATGACTATTCTGCAAAGCAGTATCTACCACTGTATCTTCTTTTACAAAGTGGTATTTGAGTGTCTTTTTACTAATCTCTGGAGTAGATTGTATTTTGTACTCACCAGTATTTTCTATGACTTGTTTTTTGCTTTTAGAGTTTTGGGTTGTAACTTCAATATTGGTAGCTTCTTGTGTTTTTTTGGTTTTTGGGGTATGCTCTTGAATAATGCTATCCGCTTTCTTGCTAATATCCGAAAGCTCTTCTTTGGTAAATTTAGTATTTTTTCTATCGAGTTTTCTCAGTAAGGCAGCATAATTATCCCATTCAGTAATGACTGCTAATGATTTAAACTTGATATTCCTAAAGATATTAATTGCTTGTCCTACTTTTTCTTTAGCTTCAACAAGTAAATTGTTATACTCTTCATTAGGGATAGTAGGCACAACAACATCTTCTTCTTTTTCTGCAATAGGTTCTTTGGCAGGAGTACTCTCAAAAGTTGAAAACATATCAAGTTGTACCCCTTGTGTTGTTTGAGTTTGTTCAGGTTGTATAACTTTTTTGGTAGCAAACTCTTGTAGGCGTGTAAGGGCATCATCTAAGTTGCCTTTCACGTAGTCCTCCTCACGACCAAAGCGGTTTTTGCGCTGTAAAGTATCACCTAATATCTGTTGAGGGTGTTCCTTAAAATAGTTGCTGATATTTTGGGTTTGCGCCTGACTATTCTTTCTGAGAATTACAATATCAGTACCTACATCGGTGGCTTTGAAAGCTCCGTTAGGCAGACGATACGCCTCAGAGAGTTCAGCACCTGAGAGTTTATCCTGTCTATTTAGCCAACCTGAAGGAAGTACCATTGCGAGGGTAGCCCCTTCGTTCATTACATCGAGGGAACGTTTTACAAAATAATCTTCGTAGCGGGGGAGTTTAGTTTCTTCACCTAAACCTAAATAAAGTCCTCTGTGGCTACCATAAGGAGGATTTCCAATAACCAAATCGTACCGAGGGGTAAAGTCTTTTTTGGTACCATTGTCGGTAATAAATTCGGTTTCAAAGGAACGCAGATTAATAGTAGCTTGGGGGTGCAGAAGTTTGGCTATTTTGGCAGTAGTTTCATTGATTTCAAAGGCAGAGACATTGGTTTTTAGTCCTAAATTATCGGTAGCGTGTAAGAAGTTACCCGTACCTACACTGGGTTCTAATACGTTAATGGACTGTTTTTGAGAAAAATTGTTTTTGATAAGGTTGCATACAGCATTCACTAACTTTTCATCGGTGTAGTATTCATCTAATACCCCGCGATTATCTTTGGTAATACCACCACTTTTGTATTGGCTAATGGTGTTTTTTATCTCATCAGTGATTTGTATACCTTCATTGAGTTGGATAGCATTATCATCAGCAACGAAAGTCAGCGAATTGACTAAGGTAGTTATTTCCTCATTGCTGACTTTCGTGTTGTTAGGTTTGTTTAAAAGGGTAGGTCGTACAGATTCTTTAAGTAATTGTTCGCCATCTCCTTGAGGTCGGGGTCGGTCTCCGTTTGGAATATCTCTTCCAGAGCTTTGATGTTCTTCTGTTGAAAGAGATCTTTGATTAGGTAGAATTTGCGGTTGTGCTTGGTTGTTGCTGCCCATTTGGGGTCTTCCTGTTCGTCCTCCCAAATCGCTCCGCTCTGAGCTGCTAAGTCCATTTCTAACATTGTTGCTGCCCACTGCTTGTCGGCTTGGGTTATCTCCTTCTTGCTTGGATTGGCTTGTTGAGAGAGGTTTTCTAAGGTTTGGTTTAGGTGACTGCTTTCCCACTTGCTCAGATGAGGATACTCTGTTGGGTTCAATTGTAGTGCTTCCATTTTGTGTATGAATTTGTATGTTATTATTATCGGCAAAGATAGTGTTTTTGGAAGAAAGTTGCAATTTTTTATCGCTAAAATCAAAAAAATCATAGTCGCTAAATAGTTCACTGAGACGATTGAAATGAACGCTATTCACTTTGGCGATATGACTATCGTATTCACGTTTCAAATCTATATAATTATCAGCTGTATAGCTAATGACAAAAGTCTCATTCGTACTTTTGTTTACCGCTCTCATTCCTTTTTGTAATTTTATTTCTTCAGGGGCATTACTTTGCTCTATGTTTTTCTTGTAGTTAAAAACTTTTAAATGATAGTCGTTCAAGTCTTTTACTTCACTTTTACCTATTCCATAAGCCCCTCTTTGGTCTATACTGTTCTTCAGATTGTTGAGTATGTTTTGAGTAGCATCGTTACCTGCTTTATCTCCATCTAAAAACAAATGTATTTTACCTGTATAGTTTTGAAATTGCTCAATAAAAGTACCTGTGTTGGTAATAGAGTTTAGTACTACCAATGTACGGTCGTTAGGTTTGCCATTATCTTTAGCCATTTGCAGATAAGAAAACATATCGGTCATTCCCTCAAAGACAACCGTTTCGTTGCGAGTACCAGTTATAATGCTTATATCACTTGCTCCTACTTTGGCTTTGACATAAGGATTACGTACATCATAACCTCCTGATTGATTGCGTAAACCAATACCAAAATAGTTCTTACCATCACTATTATTGCGGTAATGTACCTGTTGAGCGTATTGTTGTAAAATTTCTTTTGAAATACCACGCTCTGCGAAGTATTCTAACAACTTATCATTGTTAGGTACAGTCACTTGAGTAATCTTAGTGCTGGGGGCTTTTTCTGTGTAATGCTGAGTGGGAGTAAGTCTTTTATTTTCTGCTTTTTGATTTTTAACACTTTGGCTAATAGTAGTATTAGAAAAGTCTTTCAGAAACTCAACAGCTTCTTTCCAAGTTTTCTTTTCGAGCTCCATTACAGCTTTGAAAATTTGTCCGCCTTTACCCGCTTTAAAGTCATAATAGCCTTTTTCATCTACTGAAAATTTTTCGTTATCCGTAAGAAAATAGTAGTCGTGTCCGCGTTGGCGGTCGAATTTCACTCTACCTTGTCTTTCAAGGTAGAAGAAATAATCAACAGTAGAAGTGTTTTTGACAATATTTTCAATATCTTGTGGTGAAAATGTAGCCATAGGATAAATTTATTTGCGTTTTTTGTAAAAATCGTTAAATTCAAAGATATTTTTAGCCTCACTATCCCACTCTTTACGAGGGAGAAGTTGTAAGGATATAAACACATCGTTTTGTTTGTTGTATAAATCTATACGCTCTATACGCCCTCCATATTTATCACCCTCTTTTTTATATAGTGTGTAAGGTAAAAGGGTATCAGTTGGATGAACATAATAAGTTGTGTAATTCTCAGGAGTAATTATCCTAAAACGCTTGTATTCTTTTTTAAAAAGAATAGTATCATTGAGGTCTTTTCGGTAATCGAAATTCAAAAGGTGTTGCGATTTGAATACTGCTCCTTGTTCTTTTTTGTGTTTAGGGATAGAAGAAACATTAGAAAGCGTTGAAAATATGAACTGCTGAGGGTTTTTGTCGGTGATATCAAAGGCAAGTGAGTCGGTAATGATAAAGATTTTTTCAGTGAGTTCAGGTTCATCAACATAAGGAACAAGCTCTACAAGGGTGTCTCCTTTGTAATTGAGTTTAGAGATAACAACGCTTTTCATATCATCTAAGCCTTTGGAGGCATTGAAATAGATGTTGGACACTATATCAATGCCTCCCTTTTCAGCTTTAATCTCCTTTTTACTACAAGAAAAGCACAGCAATGCAGAAAAGAGAAAAAGAGTTTTTTTCATTGTTCAAGTTAGGTTTTATCGTGAAATACTATGTTCTGGAACGTTGTTCTTTTGTTGAGACTGTGTAACTTCGGGTTTTACCAATTGATTTTGGATAGTTACCCTATTCATAGCGTTGTCGTACAAATTGAGCATTTTCCACTGAGGGTTTAACACCGCAAAACCTTGTATTTGACGGTTTTCGTGTTGGAAAGTTACCTGAGTGATATTGCCTTTTTCCAAATGTTTTTTAGTGCGTTCTCTTTCAATATCATTAGCAAATGTTAAGTTGGATTTTTGCATAATGTTATCTATATCCACACCATAGGCATTTTTGTTATACCACTCGTATTTGTAGTTGCCATAGTCTGTTTTAGGCTCTTTCATATTGAGTTTGATAAAGCTCTCTGTACGTGAAAGCTCTCCAGTTTTCTTGTCTACTACATCGTGCTCTATTTTTACCAAGCGTCCTTCAAGCAAGTTAATCGCTTCTTTTGCAGTGACACTGTTTTCTTTCTGTACCTTAAAAGTTTGGGAACGTTCCTCGCCATTTTTAGTAGTGAGGTTGGCGCGATAAGAGTTTAAAAATACGCCTCCTTGTTCGGTTTTAGTGAGGTTCAAATCAAAAGTAGCAGTATTGCCTTTCATCAAGCGGTCGGGGTAGTTGTACTCAGCACGAACAGTTACTTTAGTTTCAGGTGATAGTATGGCATTTTCTAAGTCCTTGTGCAGTTTAGTATCTTCGCCTAATCCAAGATATTTTACTTGGTTTTTTAGGTAGTTTAGCTGAGTGAATTGTTGTTGTGAAAGTTGAAGAGATGATTGAGTTTGTTGTTGCTGTTGTTGAGCAACTTCTACAACTTTTCCTTCCTTAATGGCAGTATCTAAAGCTAACTTGCTCCAGTTGAACTCTTGGTTACCTACATTTACGCCTACAGGTTTCATTGTTAGTTCATCGCTACCATCTCGGTGAGCATTTTTGTCAATCTTAACAACTTCTAAAACTGAGTTACTCTCTTTGAATTGAAATTTTTGACCTATGCTTACCTCGTTTGTTTGAGCTGTTGATTGATTAACATCTTGATTTTGTTGCTGTTCAATATTGTTAGGTTTAGCAAGTTGGTATTGACCGCTGCTTATGACCTCTTCTAAATTTGACCGATACCAAGGGATTTCTACACCAGTTCCAATAAAAGGGTCTTTTAGAATAACCATATCTTGGCCATTTTTATCTTTAGCAAATCTTGTTACTTCAAAAACATCCTCTTTGTAATGGAGTTTTTGACCTATTTGCAAGTCAATTGTAGGCTTTTGGTTTACTTCCTTTTGTTCTGTTGTTTCCATTTTTTTTACAGTGTTTAAAAAGTTATTAATCTTGTTTTCTAATTTCTCTTTTTCGTCCTTTGATAGTACTTTTTCAAAGACTTCTTCAATAGAGTTCGCACCTTCTCTCACAGCGTTTTTATCTACAAAATCTCTCTCTTGAGGAGAAAATGATAGGTAGACTTGCTTGAGTCTGTTCATTTCAGTATCATTCCCCCAAGCTAAATCACCAATAAAGCTATTGAGAATATCGGTATTTAAGGATTTTTTAGGTGTATTCACCTCTTTTAATCTCTCTTCATTAAGAAGTCGCACAATGTCAGACTTATAAAGAGTAACTTCTCTATCAGAAGAGGTACCACTTAGATAGATTTTAGGGTTGGGTTGCTCACGGATACTATGCACTTGTAGTGTTTCATCGTAATCTTTGGAATAGAATTGCTGTCCGATACTGATTTGTATGTCTTGCATTTGATTAGTTTTTTAGGTTATTATCTTCTAAAACCACGATGGCGGTGTTGTTCTTGTTCTTGTTGCTCTTCTCGTTCACGGTGACGATTAGCATCTTGATAGAGGTCGTCGTCATTCACATCTAAACGGAGTTTAGACTGCTGTTGTTTTTGTGATTGGCTTTCATTAGGCGTAGCATCGTCTATGGTACTGATGGTTTTGGATACAATGTTTAGATTATTGGTGATTTCTTTGCCAATCTCAGGGAACTTGTCAATTTTATCCTGCAAATAGCCTTTGAGTTTGAGAAGCTCATTTTTGAAACGGTTGCTTTCCTGAATATCTTTTTTTTCTGCAACCACTTGGGCGATTTTCTCAGTATCCTTGAGCAGGTCATACTCAGTTACTTGTTGTGTTTTCTGGTCGTAGATAAAGGCTTTTTTCTCAATATCTATGGACTTGCTATTGGTGAGTTCGTTTAACTGGCTATAGACAATTTCCTTTTGGCTTTGTTTTACAATCTCGTCAATGGTTTTGTCGCGCTGATAGAGATTCACATTTAGACGAGTATTGTTATCCGTCAGGAGGAAAATCAAACGGTCTTTACCATTGTCGGCAATCATAGCGTGTCCTTTGAGAAAGTTTTCAATATCCTTGTTGGACAGTTTCTTAGAGAAAGTATTATCTTCACTCATAATACCATATTCTTTAAGGCGGGATGTGGGTAATTGTTCGTTCATATTGTTACTGATTTATTTGTTTTTAAATTTGCTTAACTGTTTCACCATTTTGATTAATTCAGGAGCTAATAGCCCTATACATACTCCCAACATTAGATTAACAGGAGCTATACATTTTTTAATAAGAATAGCTAACTCATTAGCCATTTGAGCTTCTTTAGAGGTAATGAGAGACGAATTGTCGATAGATTGTAAAGTGCCTACAACCAAGCTATTAAAATAAACTACTACTACGATAATACCTATAAAAAGCAATAGTAGTATAACGTTGCAAATAATTTCTAATTTTTGTTGTTTTGTCATTTTTTCTTATTGTTTTTAAATTCAAAATCTACCTTACAATTTTTGAGTACTAAGTACGCTTCAAAGTCTTTACCCGCCTTGCTTTTAAAGCCCTTTAGCAGACTTGTTTTGCCTTTGGCAATAAGGTCGGCTACTTGCTTGGCGGTGATGGTTTTATGGGCTACCTCTTTCCAAATGGTAAAGTCGCAACCGTTTTTGTAGTTGGTGCAGCCAAAGGCTTTTTTACCCTCCACGATTTGCCCTTGTTTACATTTGGGACAAGTTCCCAAGGTAGGACGTTCCACCTTAACAGTAGCCTCAATGCTAAAGATGTTATGTACCATATTCTGCACGTATTGCAATAAGTTATTGTAATACTGTGTTACTAATAACTTTCCTTCTGTTATCTGCTTTAGCTGATACTCAAGGCGGGCAGTTTGGGCTACATTCACCACTTCTAAATCTTTGATAGCATTGTAAAACTGTAGCCCCAACTCTGTAGGCAAATACTTGTTCTTCTGCAAGGTGATAAACTGCCTTTTTTGAATAAGCGTATCAAGTATGCCAGGGCGAGTACCTTTTGTGCCAATTTGCAAGCCCTTTAAATCAATTTGCGATGATAATTCCTTGTGTACTTCGGGCGATTGTTCTTGTAGGAATTTGTCCAAGTTACATAAATCATCGGTAAGGGTTGCAGGTGTGTATATAGCGGGAGGTCTGCTCTCAATTTCACGAACGTTTTTCGCCTCGATAGCGACCGCGTCGCCCTGCCTGTAAGGCAGATCCAAAACAGTAATTTTTTCATCATCTGCTTCACCCTCTTCATCAGTAGCTGCTGTTTTATTTTTAGGCGTATAACGCTCCCAACCTGCATATAACAGTTTGTTAGTATTGGTTTTAAAAGTCGTTCCTTGATTGTCAAAAAGATATATGCCTTTTTCATATTGAGAGCTGTCGGAAAAGCTTTCTAAACAGCGATATAGGATAAGTTCAAATACACGGCGTTCCTGCTCGGCTAAGCTCTCTAAACCATTGGTGTAACCTGTAGGTATTAAAGCATCGTGAGAACCTGTTATTTTACTATCGTCTACCGATTTCGGCTTGCTCATAAAAGCAAAGTCGGTAACGCCCAAAAAATCTCTACACAAACCGACAAAGAACTTTTGGAGGTTGTAATACCCTTCTTCAGTGATATAAGGGTCTTCAGTACGCGGGTAGGACAAATATTTACCTTCATACAGCTTTTGAGCAGACGCCAACACTTGGTCGGGCGTGTACTTATAGAGTTTGTTAGCTACAATCGTCAAACTGTCCAATGTATGCAACAGAGGCGGGTTTTTAGAAACTTTTTTCACCTCGTGAGACACAAAGCTATGTGCGGGCAAAAGTCCGTTAAAAACGGCTTGAGCTTGTTCTTTGTTCTCATATATGGGGCTCTCGGTCGTATAGGTAGTGCCATTGTAAGAATGATTGGTGATAATCTTGTAAGTATAGGTTTTTTCGTGCCCCTTATTCTTGATGTATCTATCGCAAATAATCTTTAAAATAGTACTCTGTACTCTTCCTATCGATAACAATTTACCTTGCCCTAATTGGAGGGTGGCTGCTTGGGTGGCGTTTACGCCAATGAGCCAATCGGTAAAAGCGCGGGCGTAGCCACTTTTACAAAGGTTTTCCAAAAATGGGTCACCCTGCTTGTAGGTAGGGTGTGCAAAAGCTTTGCGAATACCCTCATCAACTAAAGCCGAGTTCCACACACGAATGAAAGGCTTTTTACATTTAAAATAGTTATAGATGTATCTAAAAATGAGTTCCCCCTCACGGTCGGGGTCGGTGGCAACAATGATATTACCGATTTCTGGGTTGTTTAGTAAGCTGCCTAACTTATTGAGTTGAGCTTGGCGGTTCTCCTCTTTCTTAGGTTCGTACTTATAATCTTTTATCTGCAGAAGCAGTGGCAAATAGGATTTATCCCATTTTCCTTCCCCTCGATAGGCGGTATCTTCAGCAAGTTCTAACAAGTGTCCAGCTGCACAGGAAAGGATAGTATCGCCTTTCTCGTAATGGTCTCCTTTGAGGGTAAAACCTAATGCACGGGCGTACTCACGCATTTGTGTTGATTTTTCGGCTATGATTAGGGTTTTAGACATAATCAATTATTTTATAGAGTTTCTTTTGTAGATAAAATCACGTAAATGATACATTATATCTACATATACATCTCTTGCGTCTATTTCTCCTTCTGTAGAGATAAAACCATTAGGGCGCATTGATTTTAGATATCCCAATAGATTTTTTACGGCATCTAACGCCTCTTGCTTAAGATTGTCTAAATATTCTTTTTGTTCTTCGTTCATAGTTTTGTTATTTTAGAGATATTAAATTGTTAAGAAATGTTACGGGGTTGATATATTCATTATTCTGCTTTACAGAAAAGTGCAAATGAGGTGCGGTAGAGAGTCCGGTATTACCACTTTTTCCTATGATAAACCCCGCTTTTACAGATTCCCCTTGTCGGTAATAGACTTCGGAGAGGTGACAGTAGGTTGTTTCAAAATTCTGATGTTTGACTTTGATATATACGCCTCCGCCTTTGCTATCCCAGCCTACTGCGCTAATTACCCCGTCTAAAACAGCGTATATGTGTTGGTAGTTAGCCCGTAAATCAATGCCGTTGTGCATACGCTCTTGCTTTAAAATGGGGTGAAAACGCTCTCCAAAATGAGAGGTAACGTGCAATTCTCCCTTCAGAGGCAGTGAGAGCCGTACAGCTTCTTTGGTAGGAGTAGGTTGTTGTTTATCCTGCTGTTTGGTATGTGCTTCAGTCACTGCCTTTTTAGCAAGGGATAAGATGATAGAATCTTGCACCTGTTTGAGGATATTAGGTGCGGTAGGTTGCGATTGATGGATAATCGTTTTCAGTGAATCTACCTCTTTGCGAAGGGCTGCCTTTTCACTGCGAAACAATCGCTTCCACACGCCACTGCCTTTTTTTTCTGCACTTACATTGCTATTACTTAGCTCATTATTCTCTACTACTCTAAATTTTTGGTACTCTTTTTCGGGAGCTACTTTTGGAGTGAGTGTATTGAACTGTGCATAGGTGCTACCTATTGCAGAAAAGAAAAGGTATAGAACTATTGTTTTGATATGTTTTTTATTGGGTTGCATTTTTCAGGTGTTAGGTCTTAGGATTTAGGTGTCAGTTAGGCTACTGCTTCTTTGATTTCTCTAATCATTATTTCAACTTCTTTGTTGATACGACGGAAATTGGTCATAAGGATTTCATTTTTACGGTCATTGCCTGCACTGTCTTTGAATGAATAGTAGGTAGGCATTTTCACATAATTAGCTTCCTCGTGTTTGATAGCTTTCATATCAAGGTTGATCTTGCCTGAAATAGCTGATGTTTTAAACTCTTCGGTGGCGTTGTCTTCGCCTTGTACGACCATACCTACCATTTCACCTGTGCGTTGTCCTGCAATCTTGCCCGCGGGTATCATTACATCCATCTTTTCGCTGATGGTCATATTGGTACCTTGGTTGGAGATAGATTCCGAGTAGCTTTTTTGTTTGATTTTACCAAAGAGTTTTTCAAGCCAATCAAGGGTACCCTTGTCGCGCACAGCTCCTGAGAGGATATTCCCCATAATAGCTGAAATTGTTTCGGCTACTTCTTTTTTGTAGAATTGGCGCAATTGCGGTTGTTCCTGCAAACCGAGCATTACCGCTACTTTGTTACTACGTGCAGTAGCGACGAGGTTGTCTATCTTGTGAATATAGATAGTAGGGAACTCATCGGCGATAAGTCCGCTGTAGAGATTACCTTTGTCGTTTATCTGACTTATCACTCTATTGAGCACTGCTGAATACAAAGCTGAATTGATGTCCTGTGTGCGCGGATTGGAGGCGAGAATGAGGATAGAGGGATTTTCAGGGTCAGATATTTTGAGTTGCACTTCGTCGCCACTAAATACCCAAAAGCTTTCTTTGGTTGCCAAGCGAGATAGGAAAATCTTTATAGTACCTATCTGTCCTTCGAGCTGGTCAAAGGCTTTGTTCTCATAAGCTGATTTGAAAGGTGACATAAGTGATACTAACTCTTCATTAGTAAAGAGAGTATCGAATATCTCTTCGTAACTGCGATTCATAAAGGCTAGTATATGAGGTAGGTCAGAGTATTTGCCATTCTCATAGGTAGCAAAGTAATAGATAGTAGAGGCAAGAAAATTCACCGCTGACTGCGTAAAGAACTGTTCAGAGCCACCCCCGCCAGAGCTACCACCTTTTTGCAAGGCACTTACCATAGATTCAGCCATTTCTTGGGCTTGTGCTAAGGTGTTGATATACTCCTTTTTAAAAGGATTTACTCTTCGGGAGTACTCTACCTCATCAAGGTTTACCACGTGAAATTTGTGCTTGTAGTTAGGGTCGGTTTTCTTCTTTAGCAAGTGGTGGTAATAGGCAATTTCGCCTAAGCTTGGAAACTTAAAGTCGTAGATACACAAGCAAAAACCTTTGCTTACTAACTGACGGATAGCGGGGTTAATCACCCCAAAGGACTTACCAGAACCAGGGACTCCAATGACCATTGAACCACGAAAGGGATCGATATTCATCCAGCCTTGGTGTGTTTGTTTTTGGTAGCGGAACTTGTAAGGGATGTTTACAGAGGTAGGTGTTTCTACAAGTTCCCTATTTTGGTCGAAACTCTCCTCTTCGGTATTCCAACGGTCTTTATCCATTTTAGTTTGCATTAGTTTAGAAATACTATCAGCACCTTTTTGAGTGATCATCGTCCCTGCATAAGAGAGTAGGAGGTAGCCTAATTGATAACCATTGAGATAAGGCACTACATAAGGTAAATTGGGATTGCCCGCTCCCCATACAAGGGCTAAAGAGCTTATGATCATTATCAGTCCCACAGATATGGGCAAAAAGATTTCTTTGGTTGCATCTAAGTCGCGTTTCTTTTTAGCTCGTGTGCCTATAGCTACCAAGGTAATTAGCACAAGGGTGCTCAGCTTAGCATTGATAGGAGGAAAGAATACGCCCATCTTTGCAAAGCTTTGCAAGATATTAGATAGCACAGGTATCTCGGCATTTTGAAAGAAAAGAATTAGGCAATCCAAGGTTACGACTCCATAGACCATTTTTTGGAAGAAGTCGTATATTTTGATTTGGTTTTGTTGTTCTTGCATACTCATAGGTTTCAGGTTTTAGAGGTTAGAAAGTATCAGCTTGGAGTACATCGGAGTAATTGACTTTCATATCAATCACACGCCCTGAGATTTGTTCCTCGATAAGGCGTATTTTTAGTATTTTGCTATTGGGGAAGGTAAATTTCTCAAACACAAAAATATTGCGATAGTTCTTGCGTATTTTAGTTTGATTATTGAGTGCATATAAAGGCGTTAGCAAAATACTCTGGTTGTTGGTAGCTTTATAAATCTTTTTATCCTCGATACTGAACTTCATAGCGTCGATATTGCAAGGTAGGTTAGTAAGGTTTTCGATACTGATGTCTAAGAAGATGTAATCATCTATCACATAAACATTGTTCAGTAGCATTTTGAGTTTCAGATTCTTTTTCTTGCGAATAGGCTTCTTGATTTTCTTTGCTTGAATATCCAAGGCAAAGCGTTTGAGCTCGTAATTAGAGTATTTGAGTTTAGGATATTCTAATGGTTGCATATCTTCGGCTTTGATATGAATATTAGAGGCTAACCAATTGTGCTCTTGCTCTTGGTAAATGGCGCGGTATTGCGCTAAAAACGATTGCCCTACTACTGTGATAATACCGATGTCCATTCCTGAACGCAATTCCTTTTTTGGGGTTGCATTCTCCATTAATTCGTCTCCGCTTTGTTCTACTTTAATGCGGGCAATATTTTCGGAAGGCAAATCGCCTATAAGGTAATTTGTAGAGAGGTCTACAAACTGAATAGGTTCGGGGGCGATGATGTGAATATTTACCTCTTTACCCATAAAGATAATGGGGAGGTTATCTACATTAATTTGATTGACAAGGGTTTGTGCTTGTGCTTGTCTGCCCCCAAGAATGGCAAATAACGCTATAGAGAGTTTTGTAATGATATTATTCTTCATTTTTGTTTAAATCTTGTTCGTTAATTAAATAGATGTAAGAGTTGTACTTGAGTTTTACTTTATTCTTGCGAATGATAGCTGATACAGCTTCGGAGGTAGATCGGAATAGATTAGAGGCAAGGCTGGTAAAGAAACCTTGACCTGTTTCTACATTCACCCCTTGTACGGAGCTCGCCCCTAACTCTCGAATCATTTCTCTAAAGGCACTCGCAGGCACGTATAGCCCTTTGAGCCCGTCCATATCGTAAATGGAAAGATTGATAGGGTAAATCTCATTATTGGTCATTACTGATACGATACTCAGGTAAACGCGCTGTTGTGAAAATCCTGCAATCTCAGCATATAGGAAGCTACCTTTTCTCACCAACCTCTTCTGCTTTTTACCTATGAAGATATCTTCTAAAAGACGTATACGAATGCGACTTCCTAAATAGCCTTTGATGTTTTCATCTATTACCGCTTTGATGTTGTTACCCTCTTTCTCTTTAGAGATATGATTAAAATTCCCTAAGTTATTTGCTTTGGTAACCTCTAAACTGCGATTGAGAAAGGCTTCGCGTTTTTCTTTATTGGCTTTTAAACGCTCTGAAGCTGCTTTCTGCCTTATTGCTTCAGGGTCTTTAGATTTCTCCAATGAGTCTAAGAATAACATCTGCTCTCGTAAGCCTTTTACAGGGTTGTACTCTTTCTCCTCTTTTTCTTGCTTGCTACTCGCTGTAGGCTGTTGCGACTCATTAAGCATACGAATCATCTCTTTAGAACGTTCATAATCTTTATCATCTTGCGATTGCGATGAGGATTGAGAAAAAGCACTATTGTTGGGGCGGTAATAGGTGTTATCTCCTATCTTTGTAACCTTGCTATTAGCATTGCGCTTGCGCTCATATTCCAAAGAATCCAAATAACGCTTTTGAGCATCATTTAAATTGTCGGAGTAGTTGTAAAGGCTATCACTTTCCTTCTCAAAATCTTGAATCATAGAACGACTGTCGTTCGTATTCTCAAACATCTTGTCGTAAGCGTCGTTTTTGTTCATTATGGGCGTTTCCACTTTTCCTAAAGAGGTACTCAGGTCTTTCTGTGCTTGCTCTTTTTTATCGTCTTTGCCAAATAGGTCTATTACTTGATAGCCTATGAAGCACACAAAAGGTAAAGCAATGAGAGGAAAGATATACTTGGGTTGCTTAAAGTTGATTTTTTTCATTGCTGACTTTGGTTTTGTAGGATTTGATACTGTTGGTATAAAAACTCAATTCTAAGGCTATCAGAAGGGGTGAGCTCTCCTAATTCGCGTTTAGCTTTATATCCCTTTAGTTCCTCAGTAATGTTTTGCATTTGCTCTTGTCTGTTCTCGTTTTGCTTGATGATTTTGCTACTTTGCTCATAAAGCATTGGTATCATACCATTGTTAGCTTGCTGAGACAAACGTATATCCCAAATAGTACTTCCTATAAACGACAGCACTAAGAAAGTCATCGCATAGAAATAAAACTTTTTAGGATTGGCATACAACCATTTACCTACTGAGGTTTCTTTAAATCTCTCTTTAAGTCTTTCTTTGAGCTTTTTATTAGGTTGCTGTTCTTGTTCCTCTGTTTGAGGCTCTATTGAGGTGTTTTGTTCTACTTCTTTTTCCATTCTAATAGCTGTATTTTTGTTTGACAGATAGTTCTGTATTATCTAAGATATTCCAGTTTTCTAAAAGCACTCCGTGTGCATTGTTAGGCGTTCTGGGTATATCCCTAAAAGTACCTTGTGTAATGAGCTTTCGTATGATAAGGCTCGTCTTTCTATTAATCATCTGTGTACCATAGTACATAAACCTTTTGCTGTTCAAATCAATATTGATAGAGTCTGTTTGTATAGACACAGTTGCATTAGAGGAGATAATTTGGTTATACCAACCTTTTTCGGTTAAGTTACTTCGCTCTTTTTTGGCTGAATCATCCATAAGGTAGAGTGCTTTATCAATATTCTTATTGATATACTCATCATCAGGAGCTAAGGTGAAAAATAAGCGGTGGAAAAGTTCCACTTGTGCCTTGTACTCTACGGGGCGATTTAGGAGCTCATCAGTTTGTTTGACCAGCACGGGTACTCCATTGTCTAAGATATAGATAGACTTTCGAGAGTCCTGTACAATTTTGTAGGAATAGCTAAACCCTACGATCACGATAACAATAGCAAATATCACGGTAGCTATAGCCATTGTTTTGTTGATTTTGATACGTTTTTCTATGTTTTTTACTATCATTGTGAATTGAATTTGTTATCTAGATTTAGGTACGTCAGGCATTCTGTTGATATTCTTGCTAACAGCATCAAAAGTGCTATTTGCCACTGAGTTTTTCACGCTATTTGCTAAGGAACGTCCCGCGTTTACAGTACCTCCTACAGCCTTACCACCTGCTGAAACTACACTAGCTGCTTTGCTTGCGGCTCCTTTGGCTTTGGTCATTATGCTAGCTCCTCCAGCTGAAACTACTGAATCGGCAATAGTAGGTGTCATTAGTACGGCTAATCCAGTTATTACATAGCCTACACAAGGGAAAATCACAGAGTTCATCATTCCACTATAGGTGGTATATGCCATTAGAAGTCCTTGATTGATTACATTACCATTGGCATCGACTATCGTTGAAAGACGTGTAATATCCATAGTGTAGCCTGCCATTATAATCTGTTGCCCTATATTGATAATCGTATAGGCTATAAAAGTGTATAGATTGATATTGATAAACTTAGAGATCCAATTCGTCAGCGAACTTTCAAAACCTGGTATGAGCGACATTCCGACGGCTATAGGCCCTAAAATTATCAGTATATACGACCATACCTTTTGTATAAAGAAGATGAGATAGACCCCCACTCTTAAAATCATTAAACATACTAACTCAATAGCTTCTCCTATGATTTTTTGCATTTTGTAATTGAGTCTCTCCAATCCATCTTCAATAGGAGCTGTAAGTTTATCCCATTGGTCGCCAAAAGCTTCTCCTACATCACCATTGCCTACTTTTGTCCAAAAGTCCTGCCTTTTAGCCATAAGAGCTGCTCTTTCTTTGATAGTAGCATCTAATACTTGCATTTGTTTGGTATAGCGAGTTGTCCGAAGATTATTGGTTGTCTTCTCTATCTCTTGGAAAACTCCCTTGGGCATTTCAGCAAGTCTTAGAAAAGGATATTGTACCATTTGGGTGAAAGGTACCCAGTAGATGAGTATAAGTCCTATGATAACGGGTTTAATCATTGGCTCTACGTCCCATTCGGCACTTCCGCTTTGCATTCTAAAACCTATGATTGAAAAGTAAATAAGCATTCCGAGTGCTCCGATAGCTTTTCCCAGTATAGAGGCTTGGTAGGCGTAACTTTCTATAAAAGTATCCAAGTGCGTAAAGGCTTCCATAAACCACTCTTCAAAGTCACCACTACCTTTCATAAACTTTACGGTTTTATCTCCTTGCTCCATACTAGGTGGTGGCGGGCCTATTATAGATGAGCCCGCCCCTGAATAAGGAGGTCTGGGTTGTGCTAAAGAAGCAGGAGTTGCCAATATAAAGAGCAAACTTGCTATAATGATTGTAATTTTCTTTAAGTTCATATACTTAGAATTTATGTTTGTATTGTCGCATTATACTTTCCATTATTTGTACATCTTCAACATAAGGAGCTATTTCATCGGTAGCTTTATAAGAATCATTGAGGAGTCGTTCCGTTTCTAAAAACCACTGATTGATGTTCCCCGTGTTCTGTAGCATACGTTTAAATTCTCTCCAGCCTATCAGTGCTTTGTGATACATTAAAAATCGCTTGCCTCGTGGCATATCCAATGTAGTTGCCTTTTCGTAAATTCCTTTGATGATGTCTAACTTCTCTTGCAAAGGCTGTAATTGTCCTGTGCGTTTAGCATTCTCAAACGCTTTTTCATCTTTAAAACCCCATTGTGAATAAGTCTCAGGTCTGTCAGGAAAATTTTTAAGAGGGGTGAGCATTCTTTTATAGTACAACAAGAATAGTGGGTCGGCATTGACGGTTAAGGATGTCCAATGTGCCATATCACTGAGACTGCGTTTATAGATACTATCTACGTGCTTTTTGATGGTTTCAGCTTCTCTTTGCATTACCATAGCTTTGAGTTGCCGTTGTGTCTCTAAACCTGTAGCACTGAGCGGACGGATATCCTCACCGTCCATATAACGGTGATTATACTTGCGCCCGTTGTAAGAAAGCCATCCCCATACCATTGAATGGTTCTTGCTCAATTGAGGACCAACCTTCGTCCCAAATATTGTATAATACTCTGCTTCGGGCTTAAAATCTCCCCACTGTTGAAATACCTGCCGTTTTTCTTGTGCATTGAGGGCTTCATCTTTTACTTTGGTAATTTTATACTGAGCAGAGACCACCATAGAGGCTAATAGACACACATAAAGAATAGTTTGTTTCATTGCATTAATAAAGAATAGTTTGTTTCATTGCATTAATAATGTTTATAACGTCTGTACTTTTGCATAATCTCTTCAACAAGTTGTTTGTCGTGTTCTACAAAGTTGTTGAATACAGGTATAGAATAGATATAAGCACGGCTCTTATTAAACTCTATGATATTGATAACGTTTAAAATAGAAACATTGAGCAAACGTAACTTCATATATATACGGTCAAGAAGTGCATCTCTATCGGCTGAGTCCATCAATCGTTTTCTATCTTCTGTTAAGAAAGCTTTCCGCTCTTCAATAATTGACAATACTTTAGAATACACTTGGTCTGTTTCTTTTTTGAGCCAAAAACTATATTGAGGGTTTTCTACTGCTAATTTGTTCATCTTTTTAAGATTCCCTATAATACTAAAAACATAATCTTTTATATATTTGATTTGCTTGCTCTGTTTGAACAAAGAATTGATATTGTACAGATTTTGGTAAATTTTCTCGTGGATAGCTACTACTTGTACTATTTTTTTATTAGACTCTTCATAGAATTCTTTCTGTTTTTTAAAAATACTATTAAAGTTCGCTAAACTCGCTTCCCTTGTTACGTGATTGGCAGTGATATGCGCCAATAAAGAACTATTGATCACCGTCTCATAGTAGCTTTGGGCTTGCAGTGTAGTCACTGCAGAAAAGAAAAGCAATACAGATAGTTGGATAAGTTGTTTCATATGCCAAGGCTTTTAACATTTTTTAAAATATCTTGTGCTAACTCCTTATCTCGGTCTATATAGTACTGAAATAAGCTTCTTCTGCGCTGTATAGCATAACTTGTCTCACGAATGACTGTGAGAGTAGCATAAGAATCATTGTAGAGTCTATCAACTTCACTGAGAGCATAGTCAAGTAATATTTGGCGTTCAGCACGCTCCATTTGATTGATGGCTCCATAAGAGAGCACTATACCTACTAAAAATCGGGTAACCATTTGCAAATCGTCTATAAAATTGATTTGCTTGGGCAGGATAATAGGGAAAGCTTCTCTAAAAACATCAGGTGCATTGCGCATTTCTCTGTAAATCTTCTGTTGTACCTGTTTTATTTCTTTAGCACGTTCACTTATTACATAACCCGTAGGAATTGCTTGTAGGGTAAAATCTACTATCCGCAAGCGGTCTTGTATCTTTCGACCCGTTTCCTTATACTTCTCCCATTGACTTCTATTAAGTGCTTCAGTAGTAGTATTGAGCGTTTGTTTGTTGTTCAGCGTTTTTTGTCGCTCGTTTTCATCTACTGACCGCTCTACCTCGTTGTTAATCATTACGGGGGATAACGATTCTTTTTCCAAAGGAGCTCTACTTCGCCCTCCTGAAGAGCTGAGCCAAAAACCTAGAGTACATACTCCGATGAGATAAATAACCTTTTTCATTAGAAAGTGTGTTTGAATTTTCGCATTATGTTTTCTACTATATCCTTATCGGTATTGATATATTGGTCGAAAGGACTGATAGCCCTCCAAAAGCCAATACGCTGAGCGTTTTCCATTCCTATTTGAATGGTTAAAAGCCATAGTTTAAAGGAACGTATTTTGCTCTCTATAGAATCTAATAACCTATAACGGTCACCAGCGGTCATTAGGTTTTTACCCTTACTATCAATCACGCTGTTAATCTCTGCCGTGAGCTTGAGTATTTCCTCGTAAGCCTTTTCACTTGCTTTTACTCCAAAGACAGCATACTGAGGATGTTTCTTAGCAAGGGTGAGTACATTAGAAGAATACTCTTGGCATTGCTTGAGTTGCTCCCATATATTTTTGAGTTGCATTCCGTTGGTAATGGTAGTAGAGACTTCTGTAAGTCCTTTATATACTTTTTCTTGTACCTGATTAACCAATGCCATTTGACCATTTATAAAGGTTTGCGCTTTTTGCAATTTGGTTTGCTCATCGGCAATTTTGTTCTGACCATTTTTAAGCGAAATAGCATAACCTGCCATTGAGCCTGTAACAGCTGGATCAAAATAAATGGTTTGTGCCTCTCCTATCGCAGGCAACAGCATTGTGGTAAGTAATAATTTAAATAGCTTGTTTTTCATATTGTTGTGTGTTTATAAGTTCAGATAAAGGTAACTCTCTGTCTTTTACATATTGGTCGAATTTCTTTAAGGTATCTTTAGGGTGCTCCTTCTTGAAATCCTTAAAGAAAGCTACTACTTTTTCATCTAAAGGCTTTTTATAGAGGTTTACCAAGGCAAATATGGCATCTGTCTTTTCTTTGTACTTTTTTACATCGGCTACAAAAGCGTCTAAGGCTTTGTCGTAATTACCTAATGCTTTTACATAGTACAGAATAGCTGATTTTTCAGGCTTTTCAGTAGTATAGGTAAGGTATTGTTCCATAGATACTTCGTTACCATATACCTCTCCTTTAGCCCCTCGCTTTAGATAAAACTCTTTAAAACGCCCTCTACCTGTTTTGTTGTTTAGGTTATTAATCGTAAAGATTTTGTTTTGCTCTACTTTGTTGAGCGACAATAAAGCTGCTATACGGTCGAAATTGTCCTTAAACTTGGTTTGGTCAAGTAGTATGAACGTATCAGAATTATTGATGATTGAGTCCTTCACTACCGTATTACCAATGATATCATCTAACTCTTGGGTAACTACTACTGCTTCACCCCAAAACTTGCGCACTGTTTTGTACAGATAGAGTATATAACCTCCCATCAGTTTAGAGGCGATGGCTTTCCACGCTTCCTCAATAATGAGAGCTTTACGCCTATCACTACGCAAACGCATTTTTTGAATGAACGTATCCATAATAATGAGCGTTACTATGGGAAACAGCTTTGGATTGTCTTTCACGTTATCTATCTCAAAGACAATGAAAGGCTCGTAAAACAAAGAACTGTCGGCATTTTCATTGAGTGTAGTACCATAGCGTCCACCTCTGTAAAAATCTTTGAGCACAAAGAGAAAAGTACGCAGGTTAAACTCTTGTTCCGTAATGCGGTGATGTTTGTTGTTCATATACACGGGTAGGAACTTTTCACAAAAGTCATAGAAGGTATTAAACGACAACTCTTGTACTTTAAATTCTTCTGCTACCTTTTTAACTCGTTTTACAATTGCTTGTCTTTGTCTATCAGTCTCTAAATCTTCATCATCTAAGGGAATTATTTCTCGTTTTACAGCAATGAGTGCGGCACTTTCATTATAGACTTTACGCCTTTTTTCATCAGAAAGGGTTTCGTAAGCTTCGTATATCTTATAGAACATATCTGCCATATTGGCGTTATACTCGTCCTTGCGTTTGTCGGGGTGGTATTCCTTTAAAAGTTTGCGACCTCTGTCCTTTATCTCTTCAGTACTCGCATCTAAAGGCAGTCCCAGTATATCATAGAAAGTCTCTTCCTCGTTACTGTCTAAATCTTCTTCATAGATGTTGAACTTATTGAGGTAGAGCAATAATTCCTCATTTGTTTTGGCTTTATACCACTGGGTGTCGCCCTCAAAATGTTGGTGATAATAGGCAAGGAGGGCATTATCTATAATGGATTTCTGAGCGGGGGACATTGTTGCATCAGCTCCTTGCCATATTAAGAAAATGAGATTGGTGAGGAATTCAGTTTTTTCAATGTTAAACTCTTCTTTACCTACCGCAAACGGATTCATTGTAATAGGCTTTTCTTCTGTATATTGTACGTAACGCCCTCCTTTATAGGAACAAGAACCTGAATAAGAATCACCCGTATCTACGATTACCACATCGTAATTGTAGGTGAGATATTGCTCTACAATATTGTTCATCAAGAACGATTTACCACTTCCCGAAGGTCCTAAAACAAACTTGTTGCGATTGTTGATTCGTCCTGTTTGGTAAGGTAAATCTGAAGTGTCTACCTTTAATGGTACTCCTTGTCTATCAGCAAAACGCAAGTAAAAATTAGATTTTTCACTTATTGGGTAGCTCTCTTTAAAAAAAAAACACAAGCCTGCTTCGCTCGTTGTAGTAAACAAATCGTAGTCCTGCAACTCTACTGCATTGCCTATAATAGCCGAACGAAATAGTTCCATTTGGTTGTAAGCATTCTTAGAGATGATGATTCCCTTGGTAAAGAGTTTGCTCTCAATAGTAGATTGTGTTTTCTCCATTTTCTCCAAGGTATCACAAGCAAAAACTAACGAAAAGTGAGCGTCTACTATCAACTGCCCATTGACAGCTATATCGTGCAAAAGCTCTTGAATTTCTTGGGCTACTATAGCATTGGAAGGGGCGTTTTTAGCTACTCCATCGTGTTTTTTCATTTTCTTTTCTAACTCTCGTTGGCGTGATACTTGGGGAGGAATAGCGATCACTTGGTTGTAGACAATTGTTTGATATGCTTCTAACTCGTTGAGAAAAGAAAAATTATCTACTGCTAAATCGGCTACTGTACTGCTACCGCCTAAGCGTGAATAGGTTTCTATTTCATTAGGCAATTCTATGTTTTCTACATCCACGAAAGAGACTGTTTTGACAAATGAGCTGCCTATGCGCAAATACTCATTGGTAGATTTGATATTGTCAAACACGGGTACTTCAGCAAACTGCATTGTGAGAGTACCTCCGATGTAATACTCAAAATCTTTCTCAAATAACCAATCGGGGTCACATTCACTTTGCTCTAACAGCATATAGACCTTTTCGCACTTGTCTCGTAGCTCCTTGTAAGCCCTTTCTGAAAATTTATATTTGCTTTTCTTCTTATCCAATAAATCAGTAAAAAGTAGTAAAGTGTCTATGGTCTTATAAATGCGTCCGTTGAAATGGTCAGAGTATTTCTGTTGCAAATAGGTATTTTCTTTTTCAGATACATATCGCTTTTTGGCAAAAATATCTACTTTCTGCACGATGTGTCCTTCTCCTACAATAGCAATTACTTGATTGAGAATAGTGTGAAACTGCTCGTAACGTTCAGGGTCGGCTGAGTATTGTTCTACTATATTTTTAATACGAATGCCTATCACAGGATTGCCATATTGCCCAATGAGCACATCGTACTTCCAACCGTGCTTACTGCCATAGTCGTACCCTATAAAAGGAAATTCAAAAGCCTTTGTCTTCATTTTGATATTCTTTTCTTGTTAAAAAGGAACGTTATCATCAGATTGATTTGCAGGTGCTTGTCCAAAAGCGTTAAAAAACTCTCCCTGCTGTGCTTGTTGATTCATTGGAGAAGGTGTTGTCTGTGCTTGCGTTTGTGCAGGAACGAATTGTCCTTGACTTGGGTTATAAGACACTTGTTGCATTTGTATAAGGTCTATTTTCCAGCCTTCTACTGTGTTGAAATATTTTACCTCTCCTTGAGGAGATACCCATTCACGCCCTCTAAGGTTATAATGTACTTTTACTAACTGTCCTTTTTGTAAATTGTCTAAAAGTGCACAACGCCCTTGTGTGAACTGAATGACAATATCATTAGGATATTGCTCTTCTGTAGTGATAACTAAATCTCTTTTTTGGAAGCCATTGTTACCAACTGTCTCCAAGGAAAAAATTTCTTTAATACGTCCTTGTATTTCCATAGTTATAATGATTTAATTTGTTGTTTCTTTTGTGATGATTTTCTAAATCTTTTAGGAAAGATGTGTATTTCATCATTGTTTCTCATCTTGTTATATAGACCTTTCGTCTTCTGATTGTGAAAGGTGTACCATACCCCTCCAATGCCTATCCCTGCTCCTATAAGAGCGCCAAAAAAGCCAATGAAAGAAGGTAAAGAAGCCAAACAGATAAGTCCTCCTAAGGCTGAGCCTAAAGCGTAATAGATGTACTTATCTTTGAGTCCGAAAAAGACAAGGGGTTTTTTAAGCCCCTTGTACAGATAGAAGCCCATAGGTTGATACTTTTTTAGTTGAGACCAAAGAATGCTCCTACGAAAATAGGCACTAAGATGAGGAACAAACAAGCACCTCCCCATCCGAGGATTTCTTTGTTGATGTCTTGATCACCATTTGTCCACTTATTGTAGATACGCAGCCCTCCAATGAGACCTACAATACCTCCAATCATCATAATGAGCGTTTTCAAAGGCCCCCAATAGGTCTTAATACTATTGGCAGCATCAGTAATAGCACCTGCACCTTGTGCAAGTATAGGAGTCGTGACACAGATTCCTAAAAGTAACAAGAGTAGTAGTTGCTTCCTCGTTACAGATTTTTGAATGTTTAACATAATGAATTAAATTAGGTTTTTTGTTTTATTTGCTTACTAGGGTTGTACAGAGGCTTTGTATACCTTAATACCATCGTCTCCCTCTCCACTAACCACGACTTGTACACTGGTCTCTGCCATGTTTAAAATGTCTTTAAATCGCTCTCTATTAGCTTTTAAATACTCTTGCTTCTGTTCTTTGGTAAGCTCTGTACTTTCTCCTCCAGTATTTTCTGGAGTTGTATGGGTGTCAGTATTATCAGCCTCGTTAGTGTTGAGTTGTTCTTCCTCTTGGTGTTTTCTCATCATCGCTTTCAACACTTCGTCAGGAGCTGTGGCAGTTTCGTTAGCGGTAGAAGGAAATAAATCATTCTCATCTATTTCTGTACTACTGCTTGTAGCCATCTCTTCTACATCGCTAAAGTCTATATTAGTGACTTTTGTTTCCTGTCCTATCCCCGATAGAGAAAACTCTTGTTTGTCTTCCTCCTCTATAGGGAGTTTTTCTTTTTTGAAGTACAAGTCGTATAGGATATTCCCTGCATAATAAAGGATGTAAACAATAATTACTATTTGAAAAAATGTTGTCATTGGTATAATTTAGAGGGTTTCATTGATGTATTGGGTTAATTCTTCAAAGGTTTGTTTAACAGCTTTCTTTTGTCTATACGAAAGGCGACGAGTGTTAATGCTTTGCAATTCATTACACTTGTAGATGGGTGTAGGTAATAATCTACCATACTTGCCAATCTCCTCGTCCATTACTTGCTGATTGCGGTAAAAATACCCTTTGTCGTACTTAGAACGCACAAATACCCTATTAGCTTGGCTTTCTATCATTCCCAATAGATTGATAAATACCATTGTAGATTTTACCGATACATCAGAATACTCAAAAGGAATGATGATAAAGTCGCTGTATATGAGCAAATCAATATAACGCTCGTCTAACGTTCCTGCTAAGTCAAAGAGGTATATTGTCTCTTCTTTTTTCATATCCATTAGGGTCTGAAAATCTAAAAGACTCTCTTGGTTGTCGTCGCCTATCACCTCTACCTCATAGAGCTGGGGGATAGAAAGCATTTTATCTTCTTCCCATTTTTGATGGAAAGATTTCTGAAAGTCAAAGTCAAAAGCTTTTACTTTTTTCTCCTTTACTAAGGTGAGGTAGTTAGCAAAAGCAACCGCTAAGGTAGTCTTGCCTACCCCTCCTTTTTGGGTAGCAAATGTTATAACCATTTTATTTTCGTTTTTTACGTCGTTTCTTTAGTTCGTCTTCTGTGGTATCGCGTGGAGCATAAGTACTTTTACCCAAAGCTTTAAAGATGTCTGCTACATCGTTTAAAACCTCTGAGATTTTTCCGCTTGGGCTGTGTTTGAGGTCAGTTTGGCTTCTAATCTCAGAGGTATTGTGTATGGATGTTCCTACGATAAATGCTTGGTATTCCTCTTTATCTAAAAGAAAGGATAGCTTGTGTATTTGGTGATAACGCTCGTGTATAGTGTAATACGCTCCGTTATCGTCTTGCTCTAAAATGACAAAATCATCATTCTGTGCATTATGAATATGTTGTCTTACATCTTCTTTGAGCTGCTGAAAATCAGGATTGCTCTCTTTGCTTTTAAAGCGTTTGTTTTCAAACAACATAAAATCTTTAAGTTTTACTCCTTCTTTGAGCAAGTACTGTATAAGGATTTGCTTTTCTTTATCGCTTCTCAGATTGTAGTCCTTTAGGCGTTCAAACTCTTTTTTGTCAATACTATCTTCCGTAAAGTCAAAGATGTCTTTCATCTTAGCTATCTCACTGCCTTTATATACTTGTTGGTTTTTATTGTCAATAAGCGTATAACCAAAAGGCTGTTTATCGTCTTTAGAGTGAAAAACGATGTCTATTCCAAAGATTTGGTGCAGTTTTTCTTGTAACTCGCTTACATATTCTATCTGTGGTGGGATAGGCTCTTGCGGTAGAATGTTTCGTTCGTATAGTCCCTGTTGAACTCTATCATCTATCACCTTAAAAACTTTATTGCTGTACAAGTCCTTGTATTTATCTATAAAGGCTTTGATTTGCCTAATGCGCTTGTCGCCTTTTTGCTTCTCTTGGTAATGGAGTTTATCACTGAAAAGTGTTTTCTGAACAACGCCATTATGCAATATATCCAATTGATTAGGGGTGTTCTCACTTTTTACTACTTTAAAACCATTACGTGTGAGTAGCATTTCTAACTGCTGAAGGTTGCTAAACCTATATTGCAAAAGCTTCTCTATAGCTTCTTGGTGATTTGTGCCTAATACCTTTCTCATTGCCTTTGCTAAGGCTTGTTGGGATTTAAGTCGCTCGAAGCTGTCGTTTATCTTCTTGCCTGTGTTTTTATCTACACGGGTAGAAACAATATGCACGTGGTTGTTTTCGGTGTCCTTGTGAAAGACTACAAGATAAGGTTGCTGCCCATAGCCCATCTCTTGCATAAAATTATCGGCTATCTCAGTGAGCTGCTCCTTACTGTGTTCTTGGTACTTTGTCGATATTACAGCGTGAAATTGTGGTTTTCGGGTGCGTTCACTTGCTGAGATGGTTTTAAAGTAATCTCTTACCTCCTCTTGAGAGCTGCTCTCATTGATAAATGAAGGAAAGTTTTTCATCAGCATTAGCTCGCCCTTCTCGTTATGTACTTTCTTGTCGTTATACTTTACTCCGTGAAAGTCCCTGCTTGCTGAGCTAAGAATTTTTACTATCATTCGCAATGAGTTTATATATCTGCCTAAAGATTTGGTTTTGTTCAGCCTTGAGCTTTACAATCTCGTCTAAACGCTGAGTAAAGGCAATGAGCTCTGCTCGGTGTACCTCCTTCTTGGCGTTGGCTACATAAGCGAACTGATTGATATTGTTTTCAATCTTAGCAAAGATGTTGTCTTGCTTTTCAATGAACTTTAAAACCTCACGTCGTTCTTGTGTATTCATATTACCTTCCACTGCTGATATTATCAAATCGGTGAGGGTAGTTTTTCTTTCTGCACTTAACCTTTTCCACCGTTCTTTCTGACTTTCAGTAATTCTAAGAATAAGGTATTTTGATTTGTTAAGAGCTTTCTTTTCCAACGTCTTTAGGTTTAAATTTTTGGCAAAGTAAGAGAGGTTTTTTTAGGTGCGCAATAGGTGAAGAGGGGGTGTAGACTATGATAGACTATAAACAACATAAAAGGACATTAGAATTTGAAAAATAGACTATTTTATACATAAATAGACGTAAATAGATAGTATTGGCGTTTATTGAACTCTATTAGACTCTATTGGTATGTGAAATACTAGATTTTTGAAGAATTTTAAACGTATGATTGTTATTTTCGTTGCAGAAAGAAAAACAAGTTCCGCAGTTTTTCTACCCTTTTAGCTTCTTTGTAAAATGCAGACGATAGGCAAATTTTTCAAAGAAGCTAAAAGGCAAGATGAGTCTTTGTATACCGGTTTTTTCAAAACTGTGTATATACAAAGACACATCTTGCCCCTAAAACCGCGACCGAATACAAAACTGAAGAATATAATTGATTAATAATGAATTACAGATTTAGAAGATTTTAGTTGCAGAAAAAGAAGAAATGAGCTGTCCGTTATATATTTTCTAATTTACATACATATATTATATAGGTATATTTGTTTATTCTTTGAAGAAATACTATATTTAACTGTAAATCAATTATTTACAAAATATAAGTAGGTATTATTTTAATCTACCTTGTTGGAAAGTGGGTTTTATTTTATCCTACCTAAGTCGGTAAGTAGGTATTATTTTAACCTATCTTGTTGGAAAATGGGTTTTATTTTATCCTACCTAAGTCGGTAAGTAGGTATTATTTTAACCTATCTTGTTGGAAAGTGGGTTTTATTTTATCCTACCTAAGTCAGTAAGTAGGTATTATTTTAACCTATCTTGTTGGAAAGTGGGTTTTATTTTATCCTACCTAAGTCGGTAAGTAGGTATTATTTTAACCTATCTTGTTGGAAAGTGGGTTTTATTTTATCTTACCTAAGTCAGTAAGTAGGTATTATTTTAACCTATCTTGTTGGAAAGTGGGTTTTATTTTATCCTACCTAAGTCAGTAAATAGGTATTATTTTAATCTACTTACAGTCTCTTAATGAAGCAAGGACTAAAAATAAGGATAGTCCCTATTTTAGTCCCTGTTATAATATAACATATTGAAAAACAATGGTATTTGTGGAGTCGGAGAGAATCGAACTCTCGTCCAAATAAGTCATCAAAAAGCTTTCTACATACTTAGTCCTCGTTTGATTTTCGTCGCAAAACTGACCGAGCACCGCCCATTTTGCGCTTAGCTTCTTTTGCTTAAGAACCGTTAGCAGAAGCGTACCGCAGGTTCGATGTTGACTTTTATGGTGCCTCTGTACGAAACGCCGTCAACAAGGGCTTTTCAGAGACATCTCGCTTCCCTACCTTGTAGGGACTTAGCCAGCAATCTTACTAAACTTCAGATTAGGCAGCAAGAGCGTAGTTATTCTCGCCATTTAAAATTTTGAAATAGAGATTATCGAGCATTCATTTCACAGCTCGGTATGCTTACTATTTAATGCCACTTACTGTCAAAACCGGTCGACCCCAAGTGTTCATTTCTGTAATTCGGTGCAAAGGTACAAAAAATAATCATACTCACAACAATTACCCTCTTTTTTATTTCATAATCCCTCTTTATTCTCCTACCTTCCACTAGCATACGCCTACCAAAACAAAGAAAAAAAAAGTGCATACAACGTTCTTTTTCTTTTATCAGCCTGTTTTGTTTATTATTCGTATTTTAATTATCTTGAATTATTCTGTTATCACATCTCCTCGGTGTCCTCTATCACTGTCTCGACCAATTCGGATACTTCTTTTATTTTGCCGCCGAAGTATTTTTTGTCTTGTACTATCTCCTTATAAATATCGTCTAAGTTGTGTGCAGGTGCCAGCACCCATAAAAGATATGGTCTAAATCGAACGGAACCAAGCTTTTTAATATAGGGTAGTATTGCCCCCAAATCTTTATTGTTAAACCAGCAGTCGGTTCTTAACGCGAAATCTTGATTATGTTTCCCACAGGCAATCTTACTCTCCAGAAAATCGTTCATTGTAGGATACTTATCGCTTAAATATCTTGTACAGGCGATATGATATTCTACCTTTCTCGGCGAACTGTCCACTGCCGAAATAAAACAAATCCCATACCCTTCTTTCATCGCAACGGCTAATACATCGCCTTTTTGGAAATATGATTCTTTCGGTTTTTTTATCGTCGGTTTGCGAAGCGGCTTCGGATTATCCGACGAGAGTTGTAATTTTAATTTCTCGAGAGCCTTCTGCCTTTGTCGTCGGGCTTGGGTATGAATCTCGTCCCACAATGCACTGGCTCCGCCTTCTATTATTTTCAATGCTTTCCGGCGGACTTCATCTTCCTTGTACCCGATTTTCCAAAGCGAGTAGGCGAATGCCGTCCAGTATATTTCCGTAAATAATTCGTCAATACAGAAATTGTCTTCCTCGTTCAACCAATCTTGTCTGATTTTTTCAATATCTTCACCGTCTTTGTAGCGTTCTGTGATATTGTTATAAATATCGTAACCGCTATCGCTATCGATAATCTTTACTCCGTCTATTGCCATTGTGTGCCTCCATTTTTTTAGTTGTTCGCTTTTTATATCTCCTTTATGGTTGATTTACTTTACTGTTTACTCAATAGTTGATACATATCATTTTTTGCCTTCTCAACAGAGGGTGAAAGGGTATATGAAACTTCTTTAAGATAAGGAACAAACTTATTGAGCACATAGCTATCGATAGAAATACATACCAAAATACTCACCGTGAGCCCCATCGTGTATTACATAGTTATCCTTGTTGATAGACATACCATTTAAGAATTTAGCCATAAAGTCACATATAATGTAATCCTTAAATTCTTCAACTCCCGTTCTACCATTCTGTCGATTTTTTTTCGTTTTTCATAAGAAATGTATGTAGTACGGTTATGCAAAGATACAACTAATTTGCTAATTCACTAATTAACAAATTTAGTTCTTTTTTAGCTCTCAGTGAAATCTCACGCAGAATTCTGATAGCAAAGCTATCTGTTAATTTGCTTCAATTTCCACCCCGTCAGATGCTTTTCTATCTATTATTTTTTCGGGCAAAAAAACGCTTTTTATCACTTTCTCTTCAATAATTAAAAAACACTTTTCTCCTATTGACATTCAATACACCAACGTATTCACTTCTCTTTACTTTCGATTTATTATCCTCAAAATCACTTCTTACTCCCCTCTCTTAACTCCTCATTCTTAACTATTTATATACCCTTTCTATACCAATCTTCCAAGATTCGTATAAGCTTCCTATAAGCTCTCTATAAGCTAAGCGTACCCTCCTAACAGCCTTTTCTCTCCAAAATTCCCTTCAACCTTCTTTTGATATTTTTCGTTTTCCTCCGATAACTCCGAGCCTTTCCAAGTTTCTCTACTCCCCCTCCGCTGGTGCTTTTCTTGTAGCCTGTACCTCATTTTCTAATTTCCAAATTCGCTAATTTTCCCTCTGCCTGTGTGGTTCACACTGCGCGTCGTGCACAACTAATTTGTAGTGAGTCCGCCATCTACAGCAAGCACAGTGCCTGTAATCCACGAAGCATTGTCGCTGGCTAAGAATACACAAGCTTTGGCTATATCTTCAGGCGTACCAATGTGTTGTAAAGGGTAAATTTCCTTTACCATAGTCTCAAAAGCGACTTGTTTTTCGGGGGTAAGAGCTTGCAAATTGCGGTTGAATTGCGGGGTAGAGATACTCCCAGGGGCCACACCATTTACGCGTACGCCCAAATGTCCCACCTCAAAAGCCAACGCCTTGGTAAAAGAGTTTAACGCTCCCTTAGTAGCCGAATAGACGGTGGTCGCGCGGTTAGGAAGCATTCTATGGGCAAAATACGACGAGATATTAATGACATTCCCCTTGCTTTTCACCAAAGCAGGAAGCAGACTTTGGGTAAGGAAATAAGGTGCTTTTACATTGAGGTTGAAGTGGGCATCGTATAAGGCATCGTCCACTTGCTCAAAAGGCACGAACTTGCCTAAACCGGCGTTGTTTACTAAAATATCTACCGTAGATAGCAGTCGCTCAATGTCTTTCACTACCTCAGTTACTGTCTCTGTTTTTGATAAATCAGCAGAGAGGGTGTGTACTTGCACGCCAAACTCATTTAGTAGCTCTTGTTGGGCTCTTTGTAGTTTCTCAGGGTCTTTGCCTATGAGCAATAGGTTAGCACCCTCACGGGCAAAGGCTTTGGCTATTCCTAAGCCAATACCATCACTTCCGCCAGTAATTACGGCATTCTTGTTGTTTAAGTTTTTCATTTTGATATTTGTTTATTGATTTTACATTTTTTTCTTTTATACCATTTTACTAAGGAAACATAAAGTACTGCCTGAGGAAATGATATTGCGTAAGAGGTTAAAAACTTCAGTCCCCAATCATTCCAAAGATTAAACTTATCGCTTGTAATAAAGCTGTTTACCAAGCAAAGCGGTGTTGCTATAAAAAAGACAAATTGCAGAGTTTGTTTAAGTTCTGTATTCATTTGTTAATTATCTTCTTTAATTGTAGATTATTTACAAAATGCAAAGGTAAAGTATTTATTTGTATATTTGCAACTTATTTCGTAATTTATTTACAATTTATGGCAAAAGAAGTACAAAAAGAACTCTTGTTAGACTTTGATTTTCTGAGGAAATTGGTAGTGGGCATAGGGGAAGTATCACAAATCACTGGTATCCCTACCCGACAAATACGCTATTGGGAAGAGAAAGGAATTATCAGCAGTTTGACAGAAGAGGAAGGAAAAAACCGCCGATATGATTACCTTAATATCAAAAAAATACTCCTCATCAAAGAACTCCTTGATGAGGGGTACACGTTAGATGCTTCAGTAGAGAAAGTAAAGAAGCGTATGGCGATGATAGAGGAAACACTCTCCAAGATGAATCAATTAGTTAATAAGCAGATGAGTTGATGAGAACAATAAGTAGGCAAGAGGCTATTACACTGAGATTGTTGCACCAGCAACTGCTTTCTCCTCAATATGAAAAACCTGAGGATATCGTAGTGTGGCAAGGAGCTATGCAGGCACAGGATTATAATTATTTCCGTTGGGCGATAGGTATACGGCAGAGTGTCCCGCAATTGGCTCAACTCCAAGAGGCTTTTGCTAAGGCTGAACTTTTACGTCTTCATCTTTTGCGCTGTACGGTGCAAGTGGTGAGCAAAACGGATATAGGCTGGTTACTTCCTTTATGCAAGGAACGCAATCTGAGTACTTTGCAATCTTGGCAAAAGAGTATCAATACAGCGTTTGTCCAAAATTACTTTCAGGAGGTAACTCACGCTCTATGTGAATTGTTCGTTGGTGGTAAGTCATTGTCTAAAAAAACTATTGCTAACAGACTTAGAACTTTGGGGCTTTTATCTGATGACAAACTGCTCAACCCCTTATTATTGCGTGCTGAGATTGAAGGGCTTTTGTGTTCGGGGGTAATGCAAGGCAAGGAAGCTACTTGGGCTCTATTGTCCGAAAGAGTACCTACAACAGCTATTATTACCCTTGATGAAGCTTTGAAACGACTGGCACAGAAGTATTTCAGGAGTCATTCGCCTGCCTCGTTAGAGGATTTCACGTGGTGGTCGGGATTGCCTAAAATGCAATGTAAAAAAGCTATTGAAGGAATTGCCTCTGAATTAGAAGAAGTTTTGGTAGAAAGTACTCCAATGTATCTGTATCGCAATAACTTTGAAGCTACCGATTACGCAAAAACAATGCATTTGCTTCCGCCGTACGATGAGTATCTGATAGGCTATAAAAGCCGTTGGGTAGCTCTTGATAAAAAGCACGAAGCAAAGGCACACAATAAGTTTGGGATATTCAAACCGGTTATTCTGCACGAAGGCAGAGTTGTAGGCAATTGGAAAGCGAGTATTGATAAACAAGCAACTAACTTAACTACCGACCTTTTTACTGAGAAAACCAAAGTAAGGAAACGGAGTTTGCAAGAGGCTACTGAGCAACTTGTAAGGTTTTGTAAAAAAGATAACTAATTTTCTACTTAAAAAATTTGCTCATTTGTTAATTATATATTACCTTTGCAGCATTAAAATATTAATAATATAATTATGAAAAAAGTACTTTTAATGGGAGTGTTAGCTTCCTTTATGCTAGCGAGCTGTGGTACAGCTAAATCACCAGAGATGAAACGCTTGGAAAAACAACAACAAGCCTTGAAACTCAATACCGAGCTCAACGAATTGCAAATGAAACTCACTCAAGAGCAAACCAATAATCAGTCGTTGCAAACTGAGGCTGCACAAGCTAATGAAGAAGCTACTGATCGTACGGATGCTTTTAGTGATGCGAGTTCGGCTTCGGCAAGTGCTAAAAAAGCGAACAAAGCTGAAAAGGCTTTGCGCAAAGCTAGTAAAGCTAATAAGCAATTAGCCAAAAGTAATCGCCGTATTGAGAAATTGCAAAAAGACATCACTAAATTGCAAGAAAAGATAACTAAACTAAATGCTGAAGTAGAATTTAGCAAATAGATGCAAGTTAGATGTTTTATTAAAAAATCCTTGTATGGTATATACCACACAAGGATTTTTATTTATAGCTTGTCGTGCTACGACCTAATTATTACTTACTTCAAAGGTTACTTCTATATTCCCACGAGTAGAGTTAGAATACGGACAAACTTGGTCGGCTTTTGCTACAAGTTCCTTAGCTTGTTCAAGCGACACATTAGGTATATTCACTTGTAAGGTTACGCCGAAAATAAAACCGCCGTTGTTCAGCTTTCCAATAGATACGTGTGCTGTTACAGCGGTCTCACCAGTGGTTATTTTAGTTTGTCTAATAACCAAATTCAGTGCGCTGTCGAAACAAGCAGCATAGCCAGCGGCAAAAATCTGCTCAGGATTGGTATAATCGTCGTTAGCTCCGCCTAAGGCTTTAGGAGAACGTATTTCTAGGCTTAATACGCCATTGTCAGAAGTTACTTTTCTGTTGCGACCACCTGTTGCGGTGGCCACTGCTGTGTACATTGCTGTCATCTGTCTTTTTTATTTATGATTAATAATTTGTTTACTAATGTCCTAAGTGTTTCGAGCTATTCCTCACTTAGGGGTGTTCTTCACACGGGAAGTTTTTTTTTATCGCTTGTCGTGCTACGATTCGTGCTACGACCTAATTACCATATTGTAGTATCATCTCTACAAAAGCAGGGTCTCGGTGAGAAGAGAAGAGCGTTTGCTTGGTATCGAGAGTAGCTATTTGGCTCATATCCTCTGCTGAGAGTTGGAAGTCAAATACATTAAGGTTTTGTTCCATACGCTCCTTGCGTACCGACTTAGGAATGCAGATAATATCGCGCTGCAAGAGATAGCGCAAAGCTACTTGGGCAGCACTTTTGTGATACTTTTCGCCAATAGCATTGAGAGTAGGATTGGCAAAGAAATCGTTTCTACCCTCTGCAAAAGGTCCCCACGACATTAGTTTGGTGTCGTATTTCTTCATTAGCTCTTGGAGGTCTTGCTGTTGGTAGAATACGTGTGTTTCCATTTGGTTTACAGCAGGTTTTATCTCGCAGTGGTATGCCAAATCGAGGTATCTATCAGCATAGAAGTTGCTCACACCAATAGCACGCACTTTACCCCCTTTGTAGGCTTCTTCCATAGCGCGATAAGAGCCGTAATAATCGCCAAAAGGTTGGTGAATAAGGAGTAAATCGATATAATCAGTTTGGAGTTTGCGCAAAGAGGTTTCGATAGAGGCTTTTGCCTTTTCATAGCCTGCATTGCTTATCCACACTTTGGTAACGATAAAGAACTCTTTGCGGTCGATACCACTTTTCTTAATAGCATTGCCTACGCCCTCTTCATTTTTGTAGATTTGAGCGGTATCAATCATTCGGTAGCCTACCGCGATAGCATCGCTTACGCAACGCTCACATTCTTCGGGGTCTACTTGGTATACACCGTAACCCAATAGGGGCATTTGTACCCCGTTGTTTAATTGGATGTTTTTCATTTGTAATTCTTATTTTGTTAATTGAGTATATTCTTTTTCAGTTACAGGTTCTTTCCATTCGGTTTTAGCTTTTTGCACATCCATTATAGCCAAATGAGCAAACCAATTTTTATAGTAGGGTGTGTTTTTGCTTTTGTCGTGACCCGAATGTTTTTATTATTTGTTCATTAACTAATTACGAGGCAAAGGTACAGCGGTATTTTGAACAGATTGTTACACAAAAGTCGGTAGTTTTTACAAATTTTTCTATCTTTGTCGCATTATGAGTATTGATAATAAAAATATCATTATTGAAGACAGCCTTCACCGCTTGGGTAGTGAGGAGTTGCGACATTGTATAGCCCACGTGCTGTGCGAGGCGGGTAGTTATGTTTTTAAGTATAACGGAGAAAATTTTGCGCTTGAAGCTGGACAAACGATGATTATCCCTTATCAGCAGTTTATAGAGGCTGTTGTGCCCTCACCCTACTTGCAAGCTACTTGTATCTACCTCACCCCTGAATATGCCGAATATTGTAGTCCGCGTAGCAATTACAGTATACGAGGAGCGTTGGCGCTGTTTGCTAACCCTATTATGCCTCTCACCGAAAAGCAATTTACCCAATTGCAATACGATTTTCTGCAAATAAAACACCGACTGACAGATACCACTCACGATTTTCAAGAGGAAGTGCTACACAGTGCGGTGCAAATGCTTATTTTAGATTATTTTGATATTCATACCTCTTTGTTTGGTCAGCAGAAAATAACCTTTCAGAACAACGATCTTATGGTGCGTTTTATGGCATTGTTAGAACAAGAAGAATATGTGCAACATCGCGAAGTGGGCTATTATGCCGATAAGCTTTTTGTCTCGCCTAAGCATCTATCGGAAGTATGCAAGCAGGTGAGCGGGCGCAACGCCCTCTTTTGGATTAACCGATTTACTACCATACATATACGCAAACTGTTGCAACAAAAAACACACTCTATCACCGAGCTCACCGACCTTTTTGGCTTTTCGTCTTCTGCCTATTTTTCTCGCTTTGTACAACAACATTTAGGGGTAAGTCCGAGTGAATTTTATCAGTAAATGTTATAAAGCAATCTCTTTGGTAACTCTATTATTGGGTCTATCGAGCACTGTAACTACTATCTTACTACCTGAAAGGGCAGGGTTCAGGGCAGTAGTAGCGTATTGCCAAATGTCAGCGGTAAGTATGGCATTGCCTTCTTCAACGGTTTCCTCACCGTGCGATATCGTTACTTTCACCTGAACAACCTTAAAATTATCACTTACTTCAATGGTTATAAGCTCTCCTTTTTGGGTACCTGTATAGGCTTCGGCGTTGATGTGTCTGATTTCAGGAGCTTTGAGATAGTCGGACACTGCCATATTATAAGCGTTGATAACACCACGTTGTTTAGCCTCTGCCGTATATAAGTCTTTCAGAACAGGGTCTTGCAAAGCGTTTTTGGCATAGGTGCTAGCAAGCCTAAATCGGTTATTTTGCGAGATGAGAGTAGGGTGAGTAGTAGGCTTTCGGCGGGGTTTTGCAACAACAATAATCTTATCGCCTACTCTGCGGTATACCACTTGGTTACCGAGTTTCCCTGAGATGCCTTGCATTGCTAAGTTGTCTTTTATTTTAGCCATAGGTTTATTAGTTAATTTATCTATTTGTTAATTAGTACTGCAAAATTATAAAACATTTTCTGAATTAGCAAATGTGCCCATCTGCTCTCCGGTTTAAGACTGTTTATCGTTCGGTGTAGACCCACTGTAGACCCACTGTAGACCCACTGTAGAGCCACTGTAGAGCCACTGTAGACCCACTGTAGAGCCACTGTAGACCCACTGTAGAGCCACTGTAGACCCACTGTAGACCCACTGTGGGTTCGGTGTAGCTTCGGTGTAGATAGCAATAAAGTTCTCTGTATGGTTTTAATAGATAAATATTCGAAATTTCATTTTTATAAGACGTTTACTTAACCTTATTTCAAAGGGTTAAGCCTTATACTTTCCTCTTTTCCAAATTTCTATTGAGTTGATAATATTCTGCCACAAAATATAACAGCCAGGACCTACGGTGGAAAGAGGGTGTAGGTAGGTGGTAGCTATCCAAATGGCAAAAGCCGTATTCTTTTGTCCTAAGGCTTGTCCTGCCTCAATCGAAGCTTCAAAAAACCGACCTATATACCGCCCAATAGCGTATTGCATTAGGCATAATAGTAACCCCAAAAAAGCAATGAGCAATAAAAAACCTATCCCCGATTGTGCGTGGAAAATATTTTTAAGAGTCGTACCGGTAACAATCATCAGTGAACAACCCCAAAGGTAGAAGGAGAGGTCGGGAATGTGTATCAGCCATTGGTGAAAGCGGTGAAGTTGTGGCACGCTCTTGGTGAGTAGTGCTAAGAGCATAGGCACAACCAACACCAAACACACTTTCTGCATTATGAGCGAGAAAGCAGTCCAAAAAGTAAACTCCGATGCAGGTTCTATCAGCGGGAAACAAATCGGAATCAGTAGGGCGCAAAGCAGATTAGAGAGGAAAGTGTAAGTGGTCATCTGTTCCAAATTGCCCCCAAGTTTTAAGGTTACTACGGCTGCAGCTGCGGCACAAGGGGCTATCACACAAGCAAGAATGCTCTCCAAGAGTATCAACTCCTTCCCACCAATCCGAAAATAAAGAATCACCCCTACAATCGCTGCTACCAAAACAATTTGGAAGAGACTTGCCCAAAAGTGCCATCGTACAGGCAACAACTTCTTAAAGTTTACCTTGCAGAAAGTAACGTACAGTATCAGGAACATAAACAGAGGCAGTATAGTGTCGAACGTAGGAGCAAGTTTTTGTGAGAGAGTATCCAGCGCAGGCACGTAGTAAAATATGAGATATACCAAAGCGCCTATGCCCATAGAAATAGGCAGTGTCCAATTCTTTATAAAACGAATGAGTGTAAGCATTTTAAATTTACCGATGAGCTAATGATTTAAGGCTACAAAAGTACAAATAATTTGCTAATCAAACTGCTTGTACAACTCGTATTTAAAATTTCTAATTTGTCAATTTGCTGATTTCTCTCTATCTTTGCCCTCAATTTACCGATTGTTAATGAACAAATTAAGACATTTCTATGAAACAGCTTTTATCACTTATTGCTTTCCTTTCTGTATCAGCTCTTTTGGCTCAAAATCCTTTTGAAAAAGAAATCTTGCAATCTAAGTATACTATCGATTCTATAGTAGCTACCGAAAAACTACTTCTTTACAAGAAAGAAGCAGCCGTTCAGCAGTTGCTAAAAGAGGGTAAGATTACCAAAGAGCAAAGTGCAAAAATGCTCAAAGAGATTAAGGAAGCAAGCGAACTGAGCACTAAACAGAAAACCTATAAAGAAGGCTTACGTCTATCTGCTCTTATCCAGCAAAAGGCTACTGAACTCAGTATGGACACCCTGCAAAAAAACGCAACGCTCGATAGTCTCATATCTACTGAGCCGAAAGAGAACTATATACAAACTGTTCAACAGTTAGATTCATTGCCCAATAAATATAATGAAAATAAACACGGAGTTACAGTAGCTATTCATTTGGCTATCGGATTACAGTCTGTAACCAATGATAAAACTTACTTTAACCCCTATTTAAATACAGAATTAGGACTTGCTTTTACCTCTCAATTGTATAAAAAGAAACAACTTTCCCTCAATTACGGCTTAGTGTGGCAAAGCAATAGACTGAACATAAAAGGTAATAATTATCTTATTTCAGAAAATGGGGACACAAAATTAGTACCTTTTTCTAAGCCTTTAGACCGAGCTAAACTGCGTGTTAATTACCTCATCTTGCCTATTGAATTACAAAAGAATTTTAAGTCAAAAATACATATAGGAGGAGGCGCTTACTTTGGCGCACTCATCGATGTAAACCAAAAGATAAAATACACTGAGGGAGACGACCATCTAAAACTATTTCTTCGCAATGGTTTGAAAGTAAATAAATTCACCTACGGACTATCAGCTCAAGTGGGCAATAAATGGTTTTCGATTTATGCTAAATACAGTTTAGCTCCCTTATTCGAAAATAGCCCTAACAATATACACCCTTTTTCAATAGGTATAAAATTTTAGTAGTATATGACAAAACGTTTCCTCCTTTTCCAGCTGATACTTTTTGCGCTCCCTTGTTTTGCTCAACAAAGAGTGGTAAACAAGCATCACGAGTCTGTTGAATATGTGAATATAGGCATAGTAGGTACCAATAAAGGTATTATTAGCGATGAAAATGGTTACTTTTCGCTCGAAAAACTCGGAGCAAAGCCCACTGATAGCATTTATTTTTCACATTTGAGCTATCAACATAAAGTATTAGCTTATCGTGATATCAAAAAAGAAGTGCAACTCACCGAAGCAGTAATTAACCTTCCCACTACTACCCTAACAATGAAAACACCTAAAATACGCTATGTAAAAAGTAAAGGAGTAACTACCTTTTTTACTCTTTATGGCGAAATGAAGCGGTATTTTCAGCAACACGGTGGCGTCCTCTCAGAATTAGGCGATTTCATTTCGCTTTCTAACGACACTCAGCTTACCGAATTCAGTATTGAGATTAGGAAAAGTACCTTTTATATGGCAGTCTTGCGTGTGGTAGTGTACCAAACCGATAAGGAACACAAAAGCTTCACTCCGCTTATCAAAGAACCTATTTACATTCATTTATTCCCTTCTGATAACCCACAAACTTTCACTCATAAGCTATCAGTATTAGTACCCAAAGGCGAAATGTGGGTAGGTGTACAGTTTGTGGAAGTGAGAGGTAAAGATGATGCTACTATTACCTTCAACGCCACTACCAACAAGTGCTGGTTACGCTTCCCTGATAATACAATCAGGCAAGTGAATGGAGGCTTCGGAATTCCGTTTACTGTAAAAGGCTACGACATTATCAAACAATAAAAGCCAACTTTGCCAAAACTAAATAATTTGCTAATTGACAAATTTTCTAATTATTTTCCAACCTTTTTATTTTTTCTTCGTTTATAAGGGCAAAAAGGATAATTGAGATGTCAAAATTCATATATTTATTTTCTGAACTTTTAATTTTGGAAGACTTATGAAAAAGAAAATATTTACATCTGTTAAACTATTGCTGATGGGAGTTATCCCATTGTGCTACCTTGTTTTTAGCGCTTGTTCAGCTCTCACGCTTGAGTTTGAAGAGAGGGACTTGACCATTACCAATCTTGACGGCAAGACCATTCCCATAAGAGTTGAGCTTGCTCGCTCCATACGAGAGATGTCAAAAGGTTATATGGGGCGTGAGAATATTCCCGAAGGAACGGGTATGCTTTTTATCTTTAAAAGAGACGAAAAGTTAAGCTTTTGGATGAAAGATACGCCTACCCCCCTTTCGATTGCGTTCATTAACTCGAATGGCGAAATTCGCGAAACACGCGATATGACACCGTTCAGCCATCAAAGTGTGGACTCATCGGAACCTGTGCGTTATGCTCTTGAAGTGCCTCAAGGATGGTTTGAAAAAAACAACATAGGAAAGGGCTGTACAATCAAACTGCCGTAACCGATGAAGTTGAACAATCTCCTGTTTTTCTACATCGTACTTAATTTGAACCTTAAAAAGAATAAATCATTCATCATTTAAAGAAAAATGCAAATCGACCATCGTCTCATCGAGAAAGCTCAGCGCAACGACCGCTTAGCGCAAAAGCAACTGTACGACCAGTATGCTCCTGTCTTGCTGAGTGTGTGCAGGCTGTACATTAGTGATTTGCAATTCGCCGAAGATGCCCTACTGAAAGCCTTCTTCAAGATATTTACCAGTCTCTCTAAATATGAAGAACAAGAGCACTTCTATGCGTGGATACGCAGGATTACTGTAAATGAATGTATAGATTTTCTCAAAAGCAAAGCCCAAAAGCTATCCTTCGCCGATTGGAGCGATACTTACGACACTATCGACGAGAGTGAGTTAGACAATGAATCTTTTAACGATGAGCAGATACAAGCCTTCATAGATAAACTTCCTTCTGCCTGTCGTACCGTTTTCAATCTTTATGTGTTTGAAAATGAATCTCACAAGCAGATAGCAGAGAAGTTAGGTATTAGTGAAGGCACTTCTAAATCGCAATTGGCTTATGCCAAAAAACTTTTACAACAATACGTTACAAACTATAAAAAAAGAGCTTAAAAAATGTGGAAAGATAGCATACAACGCCTATTTAGGTATCGGAAAATCACCCCCTCGCCTACTCTATGGGAACAGTTAGAGGCTCAATTAGCCGAGAGTGAAGCCCAACAGGCAAAGCAGAAAAGTCGAAAAATGTGGTATTACGCCATAGCTGCCTGCTTGCTATTGTGCCTCGGGATAGGGTATTTGTTACAACAGCAACAAACCAATACAAACCCTGAATATCAATCGCAGAAAGTAGTAGTTGTAACCACTGAAAAAGAAAACGTATCATCTGTTGATACTACTTTCACCCCTACTACGATAACCGAAACTCCCAAAGCTCCCATAGTCCACAGGACTCTTACAACTTTGCCAGCTGCTAAGAGTTCCATAGCTTCTCCTGTCCTCCTCGATATCAACGAGGTAGATACTCTTTTTGCCCAGTACACTGCCGATGCTATTGAAACCAGAATTACAAAACAGATGGAAAAGCAAATAACAGGGGATTTACAGCAACTATCAGCAGAAGATTTAGCTCTTATCGCTACTACTCAAGCTCAACTCAACCAATATGTAACTCAAAAATACGAGCAAGATGCTACTTTTAACACCATTGAAAGGGACTTGCTTAGAAACAGGGTAAAACTATTAGCTGAAAGGCTACTAAAAGAAGTAGGAACACGCGTTGTTTTAAACAATAAAAACTAAAAATAAATATCAAAATGAGAACATTACACTTTTTATGGGTGATTTGCTTGTTGGCGACAAGCGTCACCTTCGCACAAGACCATTCCAAAGAAGCTATCAAAAAATCGAAATACACGATAGACTCTATTGTTTTTGCAGAAAAAGAAACACTCAAAAAGAAACTTTCAGCCGTAAATCAGTTGCTTAAAGAGAAGAAAATCAGTGAAGAACTGAGTCAGCAGATGAAAGAAGAGCTCACGGCTACTACCGAGAAGAATATCAAAGAAAAGACAGCTGCTGAAGCCGAACATTTAGCGAAACTCATACGTGAAGGAGCGACATCAGCCTCCACAGAAACCCAAACCAATACGGTTACCACAGCTAAATCGGATGCGTATAAGCGCGCAATGGAAGAATTAGAAAATATTTTCCGCAAGAAGGAAGAGAAAAAAGTGAATACCAATCGTGCCTTAGACGAAATAGGGCTTTATATGGCAATAGGGTTTCACAACCTAAACAGTAGCAATGGTTTTGGTGATAATCGTTTTAAACCCTTAGGTTCTAAATCGTTTGAATTGGGTTTTACATCAGGGTTTCGCTTGCTTAAAACGAACAATTTGTTGCATATCAACTATGGAATTGCCTGGATGCACGACGGACTCAAATTCAAAGAGAGCGAGTACTTTGTAAGAGAAAACGGCGTAACAAAATCGGTGGAGTATACTGCTAATAAACTTAACAAATCGAAATTGCGTACCAATTACCTCATCGTGCCTGTGGACTTCGAATTTGATTTTACACCTCCTAAAACTAAGAACGGAGTGACCATTTACCCTGTTCACGACAGTTTCAGAGTAGGTTTTGGGGGTTATGTAGGGGTATCTATAGGCAACAGTCAGAAAATAAGATATGACGATGGTTCTATTCATAAAAATGTTATAAGAGAGGACTTAAATATCAGCCCTTGGGTATATGGACTTTCGGCGCATTTAGGATATAAAAGTTGTGTGCTTTACGCTCGATATAGCCTTGCTCCTCTTTTCCGCAACAATCCTGTAAACGAGTATCCTTTTTCTATAGGGATACGTTTTGGAGATTAAAAGATTTGTTTTATATCTCTTAGCTAAAATTTATTTTTCTAAAAATAGTATTATAATCAAAAAAACTTTGTACCTTTGCAACGTTGCTTGTAAAGGTACTTTTTTTGTTTGGTATAAAAGCAGTCTTTTTAAATGATAAAAATATGAATACAATCTTAGAAGAAAAAGACATAGACACTCAAGATAAACAGAAGCTTATGGAGGCACTCGAGACGATGAGTGCCGAAGAGTCTGCTGGTTATAAGTTGTGGATTTCAAAAAAGCTTAAAGAGAGGTTTCATAATGCGACTGATTTAGAAGAAAACAATGAATATGCCTCAGCTAACTATCAGGATAAAGAAGAAAATATTACCAACTTAGAAAATCTTGTAAGAGAAGCAAGAGCGGAATATAAAGCGGGTAAAACTACCCAAATAAACCCGTTTGATATATGGGAAAATCTTTAACTGAAACTGAAGAAAGCTCAAGCTCAACTTATACAATCGAATTAACTCAAGAGGCTTTTAAACAACTAAAAGAGATAAAGAAAAATGGGCTACCCTCTGTAAAGAAACGCTTAGAGAGGATTTTTGCAGAAATAGCAATTAATCCTATGGATAGTAATGGTTTTGCTTCTGCTGAGAAATTAAAACATTTCCCTAATAATGAGATTTGGAGCAGAGAGTTAAGTAAAAAGGATAGAGTAGTGTATGAAGTTTTTGAAGATGAGAAAACAGTACTTGTTTCTCGATTATTAGGGCATTATTTTGACAAATAAGTCGTAGTACGACGACAGTACGAGCCGTATAAGTAACCGTAGTACGGTGGACAGCAGAAGAGTCGGGAGAGCGAAAGATAACGGAGGATTTCAGAAGTGGTGTGAGAGGATTTTTGATGAAAAAAGGGTATTGGAAGGGTGTACTTAGCTTATAGGGAGCTTATAGGAAGCTTATACGAATCTTGGACGATTGGTATAGAAAGGGTATATAAGTAATTGACTCATAATACAATACAACAGTGCTAAAAATGTTAAAAACGGGGTTTCGAGACGAAAGAAAGAGAATCCTCACCCCGTCCCTCTCCCAAGGAGAGGGGGAATAGGGACGAGTGACGATTGACGAATGACAAATAACAGATGAAGAAGATAATATTATAAGGGGGAACTGAAATGAGGGGAAAGCGATTGAAAAATGGTATTGTTTGAAACTAATGATACATAAAACATCTAAAAATTGACAACTAACGACTAAACACTAAATATAATGAGTAATACAAAGAAAATTAATCCTGACTATGTGTTTGAAACCAGTTGGGAAGTATGTAACAAAGTAGGAGGTATTCACACAGTGATTACCACAAAAGCTCCGAGTATTGCGAAACAATTCAGAAGGAAATACATTCTGATTGGTCCCGATATTTGGCAACACAACGAAAATAAAGAATTTGTAGAAAATCCCGAACTCTTCAAATCGTGGCGTGCTAAAGCTACTTCTGAGGGCTTGCGCGTGCGTGTGGGGAATTGGAATATAGAAGGCAGCCCCATAGTAATTCTGGTAGATTTTTCTCATTATGTAAGTGCCAAAAACGAGATTTTGCGTTATTATTGGGATAACTACAAGCTCGATTCTTACAATAGTCCGTGGGATTACGTAGAGTCGGTGCTTTTTGGTTATGCAGTAGGGAAGGTGATTGAGAGCTTTGTGAAGTTCAACACTGCTTCACGCGAAAACGTGATTTGCCATTTCCACGAATGGATGACCGGTAGTGCGCTACTCTATTTGGAAGAAGAAATGCCTAAAATAGGTTCGGTATTCACTACTCACGCTACCGTAGTAGGTCGTGCGATTGCCGGCAATGGTTATCCGCTCTACAACGATATGAAGAACTACAAACCCGAAGAAATGGCCTATCGGTTTGGGGTACAACACAAACACTTCCTCGAAAAAGAAACTACCAAAGTAGCCGATTGCTTCACTACGGTAAGCGAAATTACTGCCCAAGAAGCGTTGCACTTCCTCAGTAGAAAAACTGATATCATCACGCCTAATGGCTTCAACGACGCCATAGTACCAGCTGAAAAAGATTTTGAAAAGAAGCGCACAGAAGCTAAACAGCGTCTTATCAGCGTGGCACAGGCTTTGGTAACCCAACCTATTAGCAAGGATACCAAAATTGTAGCTATCAGCGGTAGATATGAGTTCCGCAACAAGGGTATCGATGCCTTTATTGATGCCTTGGGAGCACTGAATAGGAATTCTAATAACAAGAAAGAGCTTTTGGCTTACATCTTAATTCCTACAGCTCACGATGCGGCTAACCAAGGATTGCTAAACAATTTGCACAACCCTCAGCAAACTACCGAAAACGAACAAAAGCACCTTACCCATATTCTCCCTGATGTGTATCACGATGCGATAATGACTCGTATTTATGAGCAACAGCTCTTCAATAGGAAGGAAGATAAGGTAAAAGTGATTTTCTGTCCAAGTTATCTCAATGGCAACGACGGGGTGTTCAACCTTTCTTATTACGACTTGCTCATCGGGTTAGACGGCACCGCTTTCCCATCGTACTACGAGCCTTGGGGCTATACACCGCTTGAAAGTTTAGCTTTTAAAGTGCCTACCATTACCACTACTTTGGCAGGCTTTGGCAAGTGGGTGAACGATTATTACCCCGAAAAACAAAAAGCCATAGAAGTAGTACCGCGCACTGATAGCAACTACGGTGAAGTAGTAGGCGCAATTGCTAAGAATATTCAGAATTTATTAGACAGGAAAGAACAAGACTTCCAAGAGCTTCGCGAAACAGCAGGGAAAGTATCAGAAATCGCTCTGTGGAAGAATTTAGTACAATACTACATAAAATGCTATGAACTCACTCTTGAAAATATAGAGGACAGGGTGGAGAGTCTGCCTCCGGTAGAAACTGATGGAGTGGCATATTTAGAGAAATCGAAGGTGGTGAACACGCCTAACTGGCGCAGTGTGATTATCCACCGTGCAATTCCCGAAGCCTTGCAACCGCTCGAAGAACTCGCTAAAAACCTTTGGTGGTGCTGGAATGACGAGGCTTACGAAGTTTTTAAATACATCGATAAAGCCCAATGGATAGAAGTGCGTAAGAACCCTATTGCATTGCTAGACAGCATCTCACTTACTCGTTATAAAGAATTGGAGCAAGATGCGGTATTTATGCGCAATCTTTCGAAAGTATATGGCGATTTCCAAGCCTATATGGCTAAGAAATCGGAGATGGTAAGTCCGTCTATCTCTTATTTTAGTATGGAATACGGCTTACATTCTTCCTTGAAGATTTATTCAGGAGGTTTGGGTATCTTGGCAGGCGATTACCTAAAAGAAGCCAGCGACAAGGCAACCAAAATCACTGGGGTAGGTTTGTTATACCGCTATGGTTATTTCACTCAAAAACTATCTTCAGCAGGTAACCAAGAAGCCGACTACGAAGCACAAGATTTCTCGAAGATACCTGTAACGCCTGTAACAGATGAGAGTGGAAAATGGTTGATTATATCAATAGATTTACCAGGTAGAACCCTATATGCACGTGTATGGCGTGTGGATGTAGGTCGTATAGAGCTTTATCTTCTCGACACCGACTTTGAGAACAACCGCGAAGACGACCGTTCTATCACCCACCACTTATATGGAGGCGACTGGGAAAACCGTCTTAAACAAGAAATGTTATTAGGTTTGGGAGGTATTAAGATGTTGCGCAAGCTAGGTATCGACAGTGATATTTACCACTGCAACGAAGGGCACGCTGCCTTTATAGGGTTGGAACGCCTCAGCGAGTATATACAAAACGAGAACCTTACTTTCTCGGAAGCGATGGAAGTGGTGCGCGCTTCATCGCTCTTTACTACTCACACCCCAGTACCCGCAGGTCACGATGCTTTTGAAGAAGGCTTATTACGCGCTTATTTAGGAAATTACGCCGATATATTGCACGTGAATTGGGAACAAATACTCGCTTTGGGTAAAATAAACTTGCAAAACCCACACGAGAAATTCTCGATGAGTAACCTTGCAGCAAACCTTTCGCAAGAAGTAAACGGTGTGAGCTGGTTACACGGTGAGGTAAGTAAAGAAATCCTCAAAGACTTGTGGCCAGGTTATATGCCTGAAGAACTTCACATCAGCTATGTAACCAATGGGGTACACCAACCTACGTGGACAGCTGGCTTGTGGAAAGAAGTAGAAAACGAGGTGTTTGGCAAAGACTACAAAACACACCACTACGACCCTAAGAGTTTTGAGGGCATCTATAAGGTATCTGACCAACGCGTGTGGGAAATCAAAACGGCTCTTCGTTCTAAGCTCTTGCGCCGTGTAGAACAAAAGCTACGTTTAGAGAAGAACACCCCTTATTTCTCTCCACGTCAGTTAGTGGAAATCAAAGAGAACTTACGCGAAGATATCCTTACCATTGGTTTTGCGCGTCGTTTTGCAACCTATAAACGCGCTCATTTGCTCTTTACCAATATAGAGCGTTTGGATAAAATAGTGAACAATCCTGAGCGTCCTGTACAGTTCATCTTTGCCGGTAAAGCCCACCCTGCTGATAAAGCAGGACAGGATTTGATTAAGAATATTGTGGAAATTTCGAAATTACCACAGTTCTTAGGCAAGATATTATTCGTTCCTAACTACGATATGGAGCTCGCGCGCCATATGGTACAAGGGGTAGATGTATGGATGAACACCCCTACACGTCCGCTAGAAGCCTCAGGAACCAGTGGTGAAAAAGCTGCAATGAACGGAGTAATGCACTTCAGCGTACTTGATGGTTGGTGGGTAGAAGGTTATCGGGAAGATGCCGGTTGGGCTCTCCCTATGGAACGCTCCTACGAAAACCAGCAGTATCAAGACGAAATGGATGCAGAGACGATTTACAACATTATTGAAGACGAGATAGCTCCTATATTCTATGATAAGAATAAAGATGGTATCTCATCACGCTGGTGTGCACTCATCAAGAATACGATTGCCAAAGTAGCGGTAAACTTTACCACTACTCGTATGCTCACTGATTACGAAAAGCAATACTATTACCCAATGACTGAGCGCGTAACCAAGATTAAAGACAATCACTTTGCAATCGCTATTGAACTTTCGAACTGGAAACGCAAAGTAACTCAAGAATGGGATAACATAAAGGTAGTGAGCTTTAAAGTGCCTAATCGCAATGAGCAACTCATTTCTATTGGCAAGATATACAAAGGTGAAATTACCTTAGAATTAGGAGAATTACGTCCTGAAGACGTAGGAGTAGAATTGGTAGTAGCCCAACATAAAGACGATAAGTTTAAAGTACTCTCGACAAGTGAGTTTACAGTAGTGGCTCAAGAAGGCAACAAAGCTACCTATCAATTGGAAATTGCCTCAGAATATCCAGGTGCTTTGCACTTAGCAATAAGAATTTTCCCAAAAAATAATTTATTGCCACACCGCCAAGATTTCGCTTTGGTAAAATGGTTATAACTAATAAATAAGTATTTCATTTTAAAGTGTATACGAAGAAAATAAGCAAATATATAAAGGTTAAAAAACCACTATTTTGGAGAGATTAAAAAGAATAAGAAATGTTAAAATTAATAAAAAAATATCTCTAAAATGATTTTGTATTAAAATAATACTTATATTTGCACCAAAATTAAAATAGTAATCAAAATTCATTTTTTAAGTATGAAGAAAATCAAAGTAACTTTATTTGCTTTGGCTGCTGCTTTTTCGGTAGCAGTTCAAGCACAAGATGAAGACAGTCCTTGGCAAATAGGATTTGGAGTGAACTCCGTTGATATTCGTACCCCTGATGCATTCGGGGACTTAATGAAAGACTGGGGAGGGCCAAGCGATATCAATATCCTTCCAGCAGTTTCTCGTCTTTCAGTAGGTAGATATATCGGAGCTGGTTTTTCTGCTGAATTATCAGGTTCTTTAAACAAAATCGAAAAAGGATTCGGTTATAACAAAGATCTTGATAACAAAGTAGATTTATCTTTCTGGTCTGCAGACTTAGCGTTGCAATACCACTTTAAATCTCTTTGGAACAAAGAGAAAGTAAAATGGTTTGACCCATTCTTACAAGTAGGTGGTGGTTATGCCGCTATTGACAACGAAGGTAAATTCCGCGCCTTAGGTGGTGGTGGTGTGAACTTTTGGTTTACTGAAAACATCGGTATTAACTTGCAGACAGCTTACCACCCTACTTTCCAATCTGATTCAGAAGTGGACTACTTCCAACACGCTGCCGGTATTACCATTAAATTTGGTAAAAAAGACCGCGATAAAGATGGTGTAGCTGACAAAGATGACCTTTGTCCAGATGAACCAGGTAAACCAGAATTGAAAGGTTGCCCAGACCGTGATAATGACGGTATAGCTGATAAAGACGACGCTTGTCCTGATGAAGCTGGTAAACCAGAATTGAAAGGTTGCCCAGACAGAGACAATGATGGTATCGCTGATAAAGATGATGCTTGTCCAGATGAAGCTGGTCCAGCTGAATTTAACGGTTGCCCTGATACCGATGGTGATGGTGTGCCAGATAACGTAGACCAATGTAAAGACGTAGCTGGTCCTAAAGAAAACAACGGTTGCCCTTGGCCTGATACTGATGGCGATGGTGTACTTGACAAAGACGACGAATGCGTAGATGTACCTGGACCTGCTTCTAACAATGGTTGCCCTGAAGTAACTCAAGAAGTTCAAAAGAAATTGAACGACTTTGCACGCACTATCTTGTTTGACGTAAACAAAGCTACTATCAAACCTCAATCAGCAACTGTATTGAACCAAATCGTTGACGTATTGAACCAATACAAGAACGCTAAATTCTCTATTGAGGGTTACACTGATATCAGTGGTAAGAGAGATAAGAACCAAAAATTATCAGAAGATAGAGCTTACTCTGTTAAAGCTTATTTGATTGAAAAAGGTATCGATGAAGGTCGTTTGACTGCAAAAGGTTTCGGTCCTGATAAACCAATCGCTTCTAACAAAACTAAGAAAGGTAGAGAGCTCAACCGTCGTGTTGAAATCAACTTAGTAAAATAGTTGTTTCTCTAACCCTTTTGTTACACATAAAAAGAGGTTGCCCGTAAGGACAACCTCTTTTTAATTATTAATTATCAGTTATTAATTACTAATTGTTTATGTTTCCTTCTATCGAAATTCAATTGCAAACCTTACCTACTAACCCTGGTGTCTATCAGTTTTACGATGCTACGGACACGCTTATTTATGTAGGGAAAGCCGTCAATTTGAAAAAGCGCGTTTCTTCTTATTTTCAAAAGGAACACGACAATGCCAAAACACGTATTTTAGTGAGGAAAATTGTGCGTATAGAACACATAGTTGTAGCTACCGAGAGTGATGCATTACTACTCGAAAACAACCTTATCAAGAAATACCAACCGCGCTATAACATTCTCTTAAAAGACGACAAGAGCTATCCGTGGATATGTGTGAAGAAAGAACGATTTCCACGCGTATTCTCTACGCGTAGAGTAGTAAAAGACGGTTCGCTGTACTTTGGCCCTTATACCAGTATGAAAACCGTACACACACTTTTAGATTTGATAAAAGAGCTCTTCGCTTTGCGCAATTGTAATTACGATTTATCTCCGCAAAACATCGCTAACCAAAAATTTAAAGTGTGCTTGGAATATCATCTGAAAAATTGTAAAGGGCCTTGTGAAGGATACCAAAACGAAGCAGATTACAACCAGAATATTCAGCAGATTGTAGAAATCCTTAAAGGGAATTTCAAAAATGCATTGCATCAGTTTAGGGAGGAGATGATGGCACTGGCTTCGGAAATGCGGTTTGAAGAAGCAGAACTCATTAAGCAAAAGATACAGAGTTTAGAGAACTATCAGGCAAAATCGACCATCGTAAGTAGTAAAATTAGCAATGTAGATGTATTTTCTATCGTTTCGGACGAAGAGTACGGTTATGTAAATTTCCTACAAGTAGCCTACGGAGCGATTGTGAGAGCTCATACTTTGGAGATTAAAAAGAAATTGGAAGAAACCGATAGGGAGCTCTTGGAATACGCTATTATTGATATTCGTGAACGTTTCTTCTCTAATTCCAAAGAGATTATTGTGCCTTTTGAGGTTACTCTTTCAGAAGGATTACAAGCGACCATTCCTAAGGCAGGTGAGAAAAAACAACTCTTAGACCTATCGATGCGCAATGCCAAACACTTCCGTCAAGATAGATTCAAACAGGAGAAAATAGTAGACCCCGAACGCCATACGAACCGTATTCTCACCCAGATGCAACGCGACTTGCACCTCTGTGTCCCACCGGTACATATAGAGTGCTTTGACAACTCGAATATTCAGGGTACGAACCCCGTATCGGCGTGTGTAGTATTTAAGAATGCGAAGCCGAGCAAAAAAGACTATCGCCATTTTAACGTGAAAACCGTAGAAGGGCCTAACGATTTTGCCTCGATGGAAGAAGCCGTGTATAGACGTTATCGAAGATTGTTGGACGAGGAACAACCTCTGCCACAACTGATTGTAATAGACGGCGGAAAAGGACAATTGTCTTCGGCATTAAAAGCCTTAGAACAATTAGAACTGCGCGGAAAGATAGCTATTATAGGTATTGCGAAGCGTTTGGAAGAAATATATTTCCCTGAGGATAGTATTCCATTGTATTTAGACAAGCGTTCGGAAACCTTGCGAGTGATACAGCAGTTACGTGATGAAGCTCACCGTTTTGGAATTACATTCCACCGGCAAAAACGGAGTAAATCGGCTATTGTATCGGAGCTTGATGGCGTAGAGGGTATAGGAGAAAAGACTAAAGAAGTACTCTTACAACATTTTAAATCGGTAAAACGCATAAGAGAAGCTACTTTAGAGGAGCTTACCCAAGTAGCAGGCTTTAGAGGTAAGAAAGTGTATGAATATTTCCAGAGTCATAAATAAAAACGAAAGCTTTATTTGTTGCTAATTACAATTTGTTTCATACCTTTGGAGCAAGTTCTATTATAGAAATAATCTATGGCGAAAGCAGTAGGTAGCTCAGCTGTAATAGATTTATAATCAAATGTTATTCGAAGCTAAGACGAACAAACAACGAACAAACAACGAACAAAAGACGAAGAAAAGACGAAGAAACAACGAACAAAAGATGAAGAACAGTGGTACAAATCTGGGTTCTTAGAGGTGTATAATGAGTACTTCTGCTATAAAAATAATTTATTCTTTTAATTAGAAAGTTTTTAATATATTATTCATAATTATTTTGTATCTTTGTCGCAAGTTTCATCTTAGAAAAAATACCTATGAAAAAACTAGGTATGGTAGCTCTTTTAGCAATGGTGATGGTAGCTTGCAACAACAGCACCAACGCAACGCAAAGCACTGAAAAAGAAACCTCTATTATTATATGATAAAGTAGCGGATAAAGGGAAAGAATGAATAACTATGAAAGTCTCTGAAGCAATTAGTATCACAGATAAATTATTTGAGCTCTACAAAAAAAAGATAGAGGTAAACATTCCTCTATTTCTCTCAAAAATAAAAGAAATACCTCTTACAAAGGAGAGTTTTCAGTTCTATACGGCTGTTTCTTCTATGGCTTCTTCGAAAATTGAAGGAGAAGTATTAGACATCGATAGCTATTTGAAACATAAATTAAATGGAGTAATTTATCAAAAAAACTTAGTTGAGAAACCTAACGATGTGTTTGCTGCCTACACTTTTGCTCAGAACTCTCCCCTTACTGTTGCTAACTTACTGAAAGCACATAAAATTATTACAAAGAATTTGCTAACCGCCAGTTCACAAGGAAAAGTGCGTACTTCGGATATGATTATACGCGATGTGGCAAAAGGAATCGTTATCTATGAAGCCTGCGCTAAGGAAGAAGTGAAAAGTGAGTTTGACGCTTTTTGTAATTTCTTAGAAGAGCTCATAAAACGAACATTATCTGTACAGGAAACGTTCTTCTATGCCTCATTATTGCACTTATTTTTAGTAAAGATACACCCTTTTGACGATGGTAACGGGCGTACAGCACGCTTACTCGAAAAATGGTTCTTAGCTGAAAAAATAGGTAAAAATGCTTGGTTTATACCCTCTGAAATCAATTATTGGGAACAGCGTGAAACTTACTACAAGAATATAGCTCTGTTAGGGTTCTTTTACGAAAAACTGAATTATAATAACAGCATACCTTTCTTACTAATGCTACCTAACTTTTTGAAAAATACTACTCAATAACTGAATTATTAATTGTTAATTGCTAATCGTTAATTGGATAATAATGCTTCTTTTCTTTAAAAACCAAAAAAAAACTATCTATGTGGTAGCTACCAAAGTTGCCCTTACTGAGACCGACCTCAACAAACTGAAATGGCTGTTTGGCAATGCCCAGCAACTCCCCTCCCCTACCCTTAACGGTACTTTCATCGGACCCCGTGCGGCAATGATTACCCCTTGGAGTACCAATGCGGTGGAAATTACCCAAAATATGGACATTCACGGGATTACCCGCATTGAGGAGTTTCACGAGGTAACCGACCCCAATACGTCTTTTGACCCTATGCTCTTTGAGCGATACAACGGTCTTACTCAAGATAGTTTTACTATCGACATTCAACCGCAAACAACACTCGAAATCGATGATATCGAGGCATATAACCAGCAAGAAGGACTTGCGCTAAGCGCCGAAGAAGTTGCCTATTTGCAAAATCTCTCTCAACAACTGGGGCGCAAACTCACCGACTCGGAAGTGTTTGGCTTCTCGCAAATCAACTCCGAACACTGCCGACACAAAATCTTCAATGGTACTTTTGTTATCGACGGTGAGGAAAAACCTTCTACTCTCTTCAAACTCATTAAAAAGACATCACAAGAACACCCTAATAGCATTGTTTCGGCTTATAAGGACAATGTGGCTTTCATCAGAGGGACTACCGTCGACCAGTTTGCACCAAAAAGTGCCGATAAACCCGATTTCTACGAGGTAAAACCTTTTGAGGCTGTACTCTCACTCAAAGCCGAAACCCACAACTTCCCCACTACGGTAGAGCCTTTCAACGGGGCGGCTACAGGTTCGGGAGGTGAAATACGCGACCGCTTGGCGGGCGGACAAGGTTCTTTGCCTTTGGCAGGTACGGCGGTATATATGACGGCTTACCCCCGATTAGAAGAAGACCGCCCTTGGGAAAAAGGAATGGCAGAACGCCAATGGCTCTACCAAACACCAATGGATATCCTCATCAAAGCCTCTAACGGAGCCACCGATTTCGGTAATAAATTCGGTCAACCACTCATTACGGGTTCACTTTTCACCTTTGAACACGAAGAGGGCGGACGCAAATTAGGCTTCGACAAAGTGATTATGCAAGCAGGAGGCGTAGGTTATGCCAAAGCCTCACAAGCCATAAAGCACACCCCACAAGAAGGTGACAAAATAGTTATCTTAGGCGGTGAAAACTACCGCATAGGTATGGGAGGTGCTGCGGTATCATCTGCCAATACTGGCGCTTTTGGCGCAGGTATCGAGCTCAATGCAGTACAGCGTTCTAACCCCGAAATGCAAAAACGCGCTGCCAATGCAATTCGCGCAATGGTAGAATCGGACGAGAATCCTATCGTTTCTATACACGACCACGGGGCTGGCGGACACCTCAACTGCCTTTCAGAACTCATAGAAGAAACCGGTGGTAAAATCGACTTAGACAAACTGCCCGTAGGCGACCCTACCCTATCGGATAAGGAAATTATAGGTAATGAATCTCAAGAGCGTATGGGATTGGTATTGCCCAATTCGGCTATTGCCAAACTAAAAACCATTGCCGACCGCGAGCGTGCGCCTATGTACGAGGTGGGCGTAGTTACCGATGACAAGCATTTCAGCATTGCCTCTGCAAAGAAAGGTACCCGCCCAATGGATTTAGACCTTAGCGCGCTCTTTGGTAGTTCACCAAAAACCGTAATGACCGATGAAACAGTAATTACTAACTACGAAGAGCTACACTACTATGCAAGTCAGTTACAGAACTATTTAACACAGGTGCTACAATTAGAAAGTGTGGCTTGTAAAGACTGGCTTACTAACAAGGTAGACCGTTGTGTAGGGGGCAAAGTCGCCAAACAGCAATGTGCAGGCGCACTACAACTCCCCTTGAACAACGTAGGGGTGATGGCTTTGGACTACAATGGTAAAGAAGGAATCGCTACCAGCATAGGTCATTCGCCTCTTACAGCACTCATCAACCCTACCGCAGGCAGCCGCAATGCTATTGCCGAAGCACTGACTAACATTGTTTGGGCGCCACTGGAAGACGGCTTACAAAGTGTATCGCTATCCGCCAACTGGATGTGGGCGTGCCGTAATAAAGGAGAAGATGCGCGTTTGTACGAAGCTGTAGAAGCGGCTTCTGATTTTGCGATTGAATTGGGTATCAATATCCCTACCGGTAAAGATTCCCTATCAATGAAACAAAAATACCCCGAAGGAGGTGATGTGATTGCCCCAGGTACGGTGATTATTTCGGCGGCTGCCCATTGTACTGACGTGCAAAAAGTAGTTGAACCTGTACTCAAACGCAATGGAGGCAACATTTATTATATCAACTTCTCGGGTGCTCATTTTGAATTAGGAGGTTCGGCTTTTGCCCAAGTATTAAACAAAATAGGCGATAAAGCCCCTACCGTAACAGATGCCGAAGGTTTTAAAACAGCTTTCAATGTTGTTCAATCACTCATAAAAGAAGGTAAAATACAAGCAGGGCACGACATTGGTAGTGGCGGACTTATCACAACGCTTTTAGAGATGTGCTTTGCCGAAAACGACTTAGGAGCTACCATCGATTTGAGCGGACTCTCAGCCGATGAAGACCTTATCAAAACCCTCTTTGCCGAAAACGCAGGGGTAGTAATTCAAGCCGATAGCAGCATTGAAGCTACTTTAGAAGAAAACTTCTTAGAATGGGCTAATATAGGCGAAGTAACTACTTCACAAGAACTTACTATTCACCATTTCGGAAAATCGTACCATTTCAACATCCACGAATTGCGCGATGTGTGGTACCTCACTTCTTACCTGTTAGACAAACAACAAACGCAAAACAACAAGGCGACCGAGCGTTATCAAAACTACTCCGAACAGCCTTTACAATACACTTTCCCAGCGCATTTCACGGGTGAAAAACCCGTACGCCCCGCAGGCAAACGCCCTACAGCCGCAGTGATACGCGAAAAGGGTAGCAACTCCGAGCGCGAAATGGCAAATGCCCTTTACTTGGCAGGCTTTGATGTGAAAGACGTGCATACCACCGACCTTATCAGCGGACGCGAAACCTTAGAAGATGTACAATTTATAGGAGCTGTAGGCGGTTTCTCTAACTCGGATGTGTTAGGCAGTGCCAAAGGTTGGGCAGGGGCTTTGCTCTACAACGAGCAGGCTAAAAAAGCATTGGATAACTTCTTTGCTCGCCCCGATACCCTTTCAGTAGGTATCTGCAATGGCTGTCAGTTGTTTATGGAATTAGAAGTCATCAATCCTGAGCACACTGAGCACGGCAAGATGTGGCATAATGATAGTGGCAAGCACGAAAGTGGTTTTGTATCAGTAACTATTCCAGAGAACAACTCGGTGATGCTCTCCACCCTTGCCGGTAGTACTTTAGGGGTATGGATATCACACGGCGAAGGGAAATTCCACTTGCCATTGGCAGAAAATCAGTACAATATCGTAGGTAAATACGCTTATCAGGAGTACCCTGCCAACCCTAACGGCTCTGATTACAACACGGCTATGTTATGCGACAAAACAGGGCGCCATTTGGTAACGATGCCTCACATAGAGCGTTCAGTTTTTCCTTGGCAATGGGCATACTATCCGAGTGAAAAAACAGCAGTTAGTCCTTGGTTAGAGGCATTTATCAATGCTCGCAAGTGGATTGAAGCGCGTAATGCCAAATAAAAATGGTAAATAAAATCTTAAAGAATAAGTGTCGTAAGTATTAAAATTACGCTAAAAAGGGGCTCTATAAGCCCCTTTTATATTAAACTTTTGTTAAACTTAAAAATACACTTGACAGGTACTGTTTTATTCGTACCTTTGCATCGCAATGAGGGTGGTAGCTCATTGTAAACTTCAAATAATAGTTTTCATAATTTAAAGTTTTGGTTGGTTAATGAAGAAGTCCGATAAAAGAATTATCGGACTTTCTTTTTTAATTCTTGCAACACTTCTTCTAAATCAACAGAAAAAGAAGGTAATTGTATTGTAATAGTACTGAAAGGGCAATTACCTTTTAGCTTCTTTGTGATATGAATATGCAAGACATTGGCTTTCAAATTAAAAACTACATCTTGGCACAAGGCATAAATATAATGAGTTTGCTCATTGTATTCAAAATAGAGTTCTTCCTCATAAGCCAATTTGCTTATAGAAAAATATTGCTCCTTATTTACAAAAGTTATTTGCAAAAGCTCTCCCCAATATGCACGAGGGTTGAGGTTGATTTCTTCAGAAGTAAAAAGTAAGGTGTTCATTATGTCTTAAACTATTTTATAGTTTCCCGTACTATCGGTCGGTTATAAACTGGATATTTGGATTCTATGTTCATACTGCAATGTTCATAATTCTATTATTTTTTTTACAAAGATACTGATTTTTTCCTGAAAAGCAAGAAGATTTTTAAATTTTAGACTTGAAGAATCTCAGAGAGACTTAGAAAATATGAGAAAAACTTTGAGATATCAGAAATGGATTTGGACTTCCGGAAGATAACGAAGAAGTTCGAAGGAGGTGAGTTAGGTAAAAGGTGAAAGATGAAGGGTAAAATGGGTATGCTTAGCTTATAGAGAGCTTATAGGAAGCTTATACGAATCTTGGAAGATTGCTATAGAAAGGCTATATAAACAGTTGATAATGAATAGCTAAAAATGAAGAATAAAATGGATTTTTGAGGGAAATAAATCGACAAATAAGGAAAGTTAAGAGGGCGGTAAGACGATGGTATTAAGAACTGAAGAAATAGAATAATATCAATTATCTTGTTTAGTGAGAATTTTGATACTGCTTCTTTTTCGTGCAAGAGAAAACTGAAAATGAGCCGTGTAAAATGAGAATATTATACAGGTTAATCGTGTAGCGTATACACAAAATAGAGATTTTAGGGATATTGAAGCAAAGAATCTAAAATAGTATTAGATATTGATAATAAGCTATTTGAGTATAAAAAAGGCTACTTTATCATTTTTGGCACGCTATTTTCAATATAGATAATGTAAGTTTGACAGACGGGATGTTAGTAAAACTTGCAAGTGCATTTAAATCATAATAAATGATGACACTAAAAATTGCTTGAAAAAACTGAATTAAACAAAATTACTGAAAAATTGCTATAAGAAACATTGTTAGATAAAAATTATTCATTGAAACAAGATTTTGAGAAGACACAGAGATTGCTAAAATAAACATTGTTAATCAAAATTACTATAAGAAACATTGAATCATTGAAGCAAAGACTGAAAAAACTAAATTACAAAGTCATTTATTAGGCTATTTAAAGACAAAATTTTATGAGAAAAAACAAATACTTTTAAGTTCATAAAATTTTATCAACTTAAAAGTATTCATTTTGGAGTTAGTAGTAGTATTTATATGCATTGTGAAAAAAGACTCTTCCGAAAGGGAGGGTCTTTTTTTAATGGTTAATGATTAGTGATTAATAGTTAATAAGGTATTGCAGTAATCCTTTTGCGACCCTGTACCTTAATTCTTTAACAGGGGTCAATACACTATTTTTAAAGGGGATTAATCTCTTTTCGCTATTCGTTATTCACGGTAAGTCTTACGGTTTCTATTTTAGTCTGTGAGCAGGCTTCGATAGTGAAGGTAAAAGGAGGAATCACTATCACTTCGTCTTGAGTAGGAATTCCTTCGTTGTGAAGCACTATAAAACCGCCAAGCGTTTCGTATTCCTCGCTTTCTGGGATATCCAAATGATAAGTTTCATTGAGGTATTCGACCTCCAAACGCGCTGAAAAAAGGTATTCAGTATCGGATATTTGTTCTTCTATAAACTTATCTTTGTCGTGCTCGTCTTCTATTTCGCCAAAGAGTTCTTCTACGATATCTTCTAAGGTTACAATGCCCGAAGTACCTCCATACTCATCGAGCACTACTGCCATACTCTTGCGTTTGCGGGTGAGAATGTTTAGCACTTCGTTTATCTGGATAGTCTCAGGGATGTTCACAATAGGAATGAGCACTTCTTTGATAGTTTTTGGTTTCTTGAACATATCGAAAGAGTGCACGTAGCCCAAAATATCATCTATATTTTCGTTGTATATTAATATTTTGGAAAACCCTGATGATACAAAGGTAGCAATAAGATTTTCAATAGATTCATTGAGCTCCACGGCTACTATTTCAGTACGCGGAATCATTATTTCACGTGCTTTTACGCCCGAGAACTCCAAGGCGTTTTGGAACATCTGCACCTCACTATCTACCTCTTCTTTTTTAGGAGCGTTTTCCATCTGTTCGGAGATATAATCTACCAGCTCTACTTTAGAGAACGAAAGAGGCACATAATCGCCTTTCGTTTTGAAGAATACGCGTAAGACAAAATCGGATATCCACATCACAAAACTGGAAAACGGATAGAACAGCAGATAGAAAAAGTACGCAGGAATAGCAAATACTTTTAGGAGTTGGTTTGCATAAATCTGGAAGAACACTTTGGGCATAAACTCTGCCGTGATGAGAATTATGAGGGTAGAGATAATGGTATGCCAAAGGACATTTTGGAAGAAAGGAGGCAAAAGAACTGTCATTACCTTTCCCATTTCAAACCCATACACTACAAGGGCTACGTTATTGCCCACAAGCATAGTAGCCAGTAGTTTAGATGGCTTTCGGGTGAGTTTGGTAAGCACATTAGCAATCATTCCTTCTTGCTTTTTAAGGATTTCTAAGTGTACTTTGTTAGACGACACGTAAGCGATTTCAAACCCCGAAAAGAAGGCTGAAAGCACGAGTGTAGTAAGAATAATTATTACAGAAATAGGTTCCATAAGGGTATAATAGAAAAAGGCAGTTGCTACCAACTGCCTTTTATATAAGTGTAACACTTGTTATAATAGCTAAGCTGAGTGCAAGCTTCTTCATTAGTGATTCTTATTTTAAGTTATTCACTCGGCAAAGGTACAAAAAAATAAATAATGAACAATTATTTCTTATTTTATTGTTCTGATGTACTCCAAAAGTTCACGAGCTTGCTGTTCGTTCAAGCGCTGGTTGAGCATTAAGGTGTTGTACTCTTCTACCAACTTCTTGGCGATAGGGTCTTGCTTCTCCATCACATCGGGATTGAGAATCATATTCATCACCCACTCTGGCGTACGGCGGTCGAGCAAACCTATCATCGCAGGCCCTGTGAGTCGCTTTTTAGGACGATGGCACACGGTGCAATAGGTATTGAAAGTTTCTTCCCCTTTAGCTGCCATTGCTGCATCGGGGGTATCGGCTAAGGGTGGGGTGATGGTCTTCACAGGACCTATCCCTTTGTTGTTTTGCCAATCGGGAAAATCGGGCTCTGGTGCACTGTTTGAAGAGGCAGGTACAGTAGTTGTTGCCTCTTGGGTAGTACTATCGGTGGTGGTGTTATTGTTGTTCGTTCCGCCACCACAAGCGGTTAAAAGTGCCATAGTGGCGAATGTTAAAAAGTGTTTTTTCATTAGTGTATAAAGAAATATAGCTTGCGCTATGAAAATTAATTAAGTATTCTTGTTTTGTAAAGAGGTATGACTAAAGTCATAGAAATTAAACAAAAACCAATAAGAAAATTAAACAAAGATATAGATTCCCTGTTTGATTTGGTGTGATTTGTTCAATTTATCTCCCTCAGGGAGACTGTTGCCTATAAAAGTTTTACGACTTCCTTAGCAAAATAGCTAGCGATAAGGTCGGCACCAGCACGCTTGATGCTCACAATTTGTTCCATCATTACAGCATCGTGATCGAGCCAACCGTTGGCAGCAGCAGCTTTCAGCATCGCGTATTCACCCGATACTTGGTAAACAGCTACGGGCACTTCGCTCATATTCTTCACCTCGCGAACGATGTCTAAATAGCAAAGCCCTGGTTTTACCATCACAATATCAGCGCCTTCCTCTATATCCATACGGGTTTCGCGCAAGGCTTCGAGGCGGTTGTGATAGTCCATTTGGTAAGTTTTCTTATCCTTAGGGATATCCTGTTGGTCTACGGGAGCACTGTCGAGTGCATCGCGGAAAGGTCCGTAGAAAGCTGAGGCGTATTTGGCACTATAAGCCATTATACCTACGTGCTCAAAGCTATTGTCTTCAAGGGTCTCGCGCAAGGCGAGGATACGCCCGTCCATCATATCGCTGGGCGCAATGAAATCAGCACCTGCCTGAGCGTGTGAGAGTGCCATTGTACAAAGAGCATTTACAGTAGCATCGTTCACAATGCGCCCGTTTTCCACAATACCATCGTGACCATAAATAGAATAAGGGTCGAGCGCTACATCAGTCATTACGAGCATTTGGGGTACTGCTTCTTTCACAGTTTTAATAGCGCGTTGCATCAAACCATTGGGGTTGGCTGCTTCTACGCCTTTGTTGTCTTTGAGAGCGTCAGGCACTTTCACAAACAGTAATACCGATTTGAGTCCTAAGCTCCAGAGCTCTTTTACTTCTTTTGCCAATAGGTCGAGGCTATAACGGTAATAACCCGGCATAGAGGCTATTTCTTCTTTTACGCCAGTACCTTCAACTACAAAGAGAGGTACAAGAAAATCATCAGGGGTAACAATCGTTTCTTTTACCAAACTACGTACCGTATCGCTTACGCGCAAACGGCGGTTTCTTCTGAGTGGATACATTATATTTAGTTATTAATTTTTAATGATTAATATTTAGTCCTTATTTATCTTTTTACCTACTATCTGCCAGTGTGGCTCCCTCCTTTTACCTCAAAAAACTCCTTCACTTCTTTTTCAAAAATCTCTATGGGGTAAGTGTGTGCCATAGTATTCAAGAGGTGAATTTCTATATTTTGCTGAGGACTCATATCTCCTCGGAGAACTGATAGCGACTCCCACGGTGTAATGACGTCGTCCTGCAAACCGATAACTATCTGCATATAAGCGCGGTAATTAGGGTTGGGTTGGGTGTTAAAAGGCACTTCGTGTCGATAGGTAAGCGCAGGATTGAATAACAAGCAAGGTTTTTCAAGCTTTTGAGCGAGGTAATATACAATGAGCCCTCCAAGACTCGAACCTATAAGCACATCAACCTCAGCATACTCTTTTTGTAACTCAGCAAAGAGGTTAGGCGCATTCCGATAGTCAATCGTAGGGGCGAAGATTTCACCGTAAGGGGTGAGCACTGCGCGCCTATCGTCTTGTAAGTAGCTATCGAGACCGTGTAAATAGAGTATTTTCATAATGAGTGCAAAGGTACAAAACATTTTTTAATTGACAAATTTGTCTTCTGTTGGCTATAGTCAGAAATGTTTCGTTTAGAAAATTGACTTTAACAAAATTTAAAACTTCATTCAACTTAAAACCCTCTTCTTACCACCTCAAAATCAACTTAAAAGCACCTTTTCTTCGTCTTAGCTTCGCCTTACCTTCGCCTTAGGTTCGCTTTAGGTTCGTCTCAGAAGGCTTCAAAAATCATTTTCCTTTTTCTACCTTTATATTTCAATATTTTTCTTTTCACTGAAAAATTTAGCATCATCTATCTGTTTTCTCTTCTGCTAATTTGCTAATTCCCGCATAAAGATATATATTTGCACTCTCATAATAAAAGACAACCTATATGTTCCAAACACCTTATAACGCAGCGCCCTTTTCGCGCTTTGCTCCTACCGACTATCTACCAGCCATCCAAAAAGCTATTGCCAAAAGCCTCAAAGAAATCGATACCATTGCTCATAATCCAGAAGTGCCTACCTATATGAATACAATACAGCCTTTGGCTTATGTGGGCTTAGAACTCGACCGACTTACGGCAATGTTCTTCAACTTGAACAGTGCCGAAACTAACGAAACCCTGCAAGCAGAAGCTCAACGCATCTCGCCTCTGCTCACCGATTACAGTAACGATATCCGTTTGAACGAAGCACTTTTTAAACGTGTAGAAACAGTTTACAAAACCCGCAATTACCTTTCCGCTTCACCAGAGCAACATACTCTCCTTGAAAAGACTTATAAGAGTTTTACTCGCAATGGTGCAAATTTATCATTGAATGATAAAGAGCATTTGCGCAGAATTGACAAGGAATTAGCACGCCTCAAACTGAAGTTTTCAGAAAATGTATTGGCTGAAACACAGCATTACCAATGGGTGATTACCCATAAAGAAGAGCTCAGCGGTCTGCCCGACTTTGTATTAGAGATGCTCGCTACCGAAGCCAAAAAGCATCATAAAGAAGGCTGGGTGATTACCCTCGACCTGCCCGTCTATACCGCCGTGATGAAATATGCTAATAACCGTGAGTTGCGCCGTAAACTTTTTATTGACTATCACAGCCGTTGTGCAGGTAATAGTGCTTATAATAACGAAGCCAATGTGTTGCGTATCGCTGAGTTACGTGCACAACGTGCCTCACTATTGGGCTATCCCGATTATGCCTCTTTGGTATTAGAAGAGCGTATGGCAGAAACATCAGAAAAGGTAATGGATTTCTTGAATAAACTTTTAGCTAAAGCCAAACCGCAAGCAATCAAAGAATTGGAAGAGCTAAAAGCCTTTTCAGGACTTGATGACTTTCAGCAATGGGATTTTGCTTATTATGCCGAAAAACTGAAACAACAGCGCTATCAAATAGATGATTCTCTATTAAAACCTTACTTATCTTTGGATAAAGCAGTGGAAGGAATGTTTGCAGTAGCACATAAGCTCTATGGTTTACACTTCACCCTTACCGATGAGGTAGAAAAGTATCACCCCGAAGTACAAACCTACAAAGTAACCGATGATAAAGGAGAATATCTCGCCCTTTTCTACACCGATTTCTTTCCACGTACAGGCAAACGCAATGGTGCGTGGATGACCTCTTACAAAGAGCAATACACTGATACTGAGGGGAAGGATTCGCGTCCACACATTTCCATAGTGTGTAACTTCACGCGCCCTACTGCTTCGGCTCCTTCCTTGCTCACCTTCAACGAACTGACGACTCTCTTTCACGAGTTTGGGCACGCTCTTCACGGTATGCTTTCTAAGGTTACGTATCCTTCTCTAAGCGGTACTAATGTAGCCCGCGACTTTGTAGAGCTTCCCAGCCAGCTGATGGAGAACTGGTGTTACGAAAAAGAAACCTTGCGCCTTTTTGCAACACATTACCAAACAGGTGAGCCTTTGCCCATAGAATGGGTACAAAAAATAAAAGAAGCTGGTGTTTTTATGGAAGGACTTTTAAGTGTGCGTCAGTTAAATTTTGGGTTCTTAGATATGGCGTGGCATACCTACCCTCATTTGGAACGCCTTGAAAATGTTCGCACTTTTGAACAAACAGTTACCAAAGAAACTCAACTCTATCCAACTGTGGAAGCGATGTGTATTTCGCCCGCCTTTTCACATATTTTTAGTGGAGGTTATGCCGCAGGGTATTATAGTTACAAATGGTCGGAAGTGTTAGATGCTGATGCTTTTGAAGTTTTTAAGGAAGCAGGTATTTTTAATACTGAGGTAGCTACTCGTTTCCGTAGAGAAGTGCTCAGCAAAGGCAGTAGTGAGAAGGAAATGACCCTTTACAAACGCTTTCGTGGAAAAGAACCCTCTATAGATGCTTTAATGAGAAGAGCAGGATTCGACTTAGATAAGAGATAAAATAAGATAGAAGATCAGTATCAATTAATAATAATCAATACTATGACAACAGAAAATACACAATTGGTAATCCTTGATATTCAAGGAAAGTTATCGCAAATCGTTTATAAATCGGAAGAGGTGTTACACAACAGCAGGATTCTTATTGAGGGAAGCAAGCTCTTAGAGCTTCCTATCATTTGGGTGGAGCAAATACCCGATAAGTTGGGTGCTACTCACCCTGTGATTGCTGAAATATTAGAAGGCAAAACCTCCGTGAAGAAAAGTAGCTTTTCAGCTTGGGGCAATGCTGAGTTCCGCAAAGAGCTTAGGGCTAACAATCGCAAGTACGTATTGCTTATAGGTATTGAAACCCATATCTGTATTTACCAAACTGCGCTCGATTTGCTCGCTGAAGGTTATGAAGTATCCGTAATTGCTGATTCGGTATCTTCGCGTACCGAAAGCAATAAGCACATCGGGCTCACAATGCTACGTGATGCAGGAGCTACTCTATTAAGCACCGAAGCTGCACTCTTTGCTCTCTTGCGCACTGCCGAGCACCCGCGATTTAAGGAAATAGCAAGATTAGTAAAATAATGATTAATGGCTAATGATTAATAAAAAGGCTGTAAGAGTTTTCTTACAGCCTTTTTACATTAACATTCTCCTACTTTTCTAATTTAATAGTGAGCACAGGTGTGCTGGAGTGATTTACAAGGTCACTACTGATACTTCCATTGAAGAAGTGAGCAATACCCTTACGTCCGTTAGGGAACATACAGATAAGGTCTATATTGTTTTCCTTCACATAGTTTAAGATTCCTGTTTCTACACGAATATCGTTATAAACGTGTGTTTCAAAATGCTGATGAGAGTGTTCAGCTTCTTTAAGAAACTCTTCCATACGTTTGTTTATTTCGGAAGTAGTAAGGAACTGGTAAGGAGTATTAACATACACCAAATCAACCTTAGCACCAAATACTTTAGCAAGTTTCAGTGCCTTTTCAAAAGGTTTTAAAAATCGTTTAGAGAAATCGCAACCAAACATCATATGTTTAATTTTGAGCTTCTCGTGTGGATTTTTAATTACCAATACAGGCACAGAGGCAGAGCGGACTACTTTTTCAGCATTAGAGCCTATAAAGAGTTCTTTGGCGCCTGAAGCCCCATTAGAGCCCATAAACACGAGGTCGATATGGTATTTTTTTACAACTTCTTCCACAGCTTCGGGTAGCGGAGCAGTTTCAACAAGGTCAATCACTTCGACAGTGGTATCAATTTCCTTTTTAAGGTCGTTGAAACGCTGTTTAGTAAGGTTGAGAAAATACATTGCTTCGGGTACCGATACTTGACTTTCGGTCATTAAGCGGATAGGAAGTTCAATGGCGTGCAACACATATACTTTGGCATTGTGTTGCTTAGCTAAGTTAATCGCAACGTGTAGTGAAGCGATTGACTTTTCTGAAAAATCGGTGGTTACTAAAATGTTTTTCATAAGAATCTATTTTTTTAGTTAAAAGTTATGAGTTTAGAGTTATGAAAGCGACCTACTCTAAAATAATTAGGTTTAGCTTATACAAAGCTTATACGAACCTTGGACGATTGTTATACAAAGGGTATATAAAGCATTTATTCACAACGGTTTTTATCAGGTGTTTTTAATCAAGAAAAAAGGTGTTACAACGGCAGTAAATTACTGTTTTATTATTCTTAACAATCCGTTTATTAGCACTTTAAATGTCTTTATGGACTGCCGGATGCCTATCTATACAAATATTGATAGCTTTATATATTAGTTAAATTTCACGTGGTAAAGGTACTACTTATTTTTATAACTTCCAAACTTTTTTTACTTTTTTTCTTGTTATTTAGAAAAATCGTCGTATCTTTGCACCGAAAAGTAATACTTGAGGGGACATTTAAGTCCCCTCTTTTTATAGCAAATGAATTTCAAAGATCAAGTTAAAGAGTTAGTTAATAAGGCTTTAAGCGAGCGCCCTGAACTGTTTCTAACCGATTTAAGCGTAGGAGCTGACAATACTATTCGCGTGACCATCGACGGAGATAAGGGCGTGGGCATTGACGATTGTATAGAGCTTAGCCGTGCTATTGAAAACTCTTTAGACCGCGAGACGGTGGATTTTGCCTTGGAGGTTACTTCGTTTGGCGCTACTGAACCTTTTGTAATGGAACGCCAATACGCCAAAAATGCAGGTAGAACTGTGCAAGTCACGACACTCGACGGTAAAACGCACGAAGGCTTACTAAAAGGCATTGCTGAGGGCAATGTGATTATAGAAACTGAAACTCGTGAACCGAAGCCCGTAGGCAAAGGTAAAATCACTGTAAAAAAAGAGCACTTGTTTGCGCTCACCGATATAAAAGAAACTAAAATAATCATTAAATTTTAATTAAACGTATATGAATAGTCTTGAATTAATCGAATCATTCTCGGAGTTTAAAGATGATAAACTCATCAACCGCGAAACCTTGATGGCTATTTTGGAAGAGGTTTTCCGCAATACCCTAAAAAAGAAATATGGCTCTGACGATAATTTCGATATTATTATCAACCCCGATAAAGGCGACCTACAAATCTTCCGTAACCGTGTGGTAGTGGAAGACGGTGCAGTAACGAATGACAATCAGCAAATTGAACTTTCGGTAGCTCGCAAAATTGAACCCGACTTTGAGGTGGGGGAAGACGTTTCAGAAGAAATTAAAATTGATGACTTGGGTCGCCGTGCTATATTGGCATTGCGCCAAAACTTGATTTCTAAAATTCACGAATACGATAGTATGACTATTTATCAGCGTTTCAAAGACCTGATAGGTCAGCTATACGTAGCCGAAATACACCATATCCGTCACAAAGCTATCATCTTGTTAGACGACGAAGGCAATGAGATTATCCTTCCTAAGGAAAAACAAATCCCATCGGACTTTTTTAAGAAAGGCGAGCACGTGCGCGGAATTATCGAATCAGTAGAGTTGAAAAGTACCAAACCTACCATTATTATGTCGCGTACCTCTCCTCTATTCTTGGAGCGTTTGTTCGAACAAGAAATCCCCGAGATTGCCGACGGGCTTATCACTATTAACAAGGTGGTACGTATCCCAGGAGAGAAAGCAAAAGTGGCTGTAGATTCATTCGACGATCGTATTGATGCGGTAGGTGCGTGCGTAGGTGTGCGTGGGTCTCGTATTCACGGTATTGTGCGCGAGTTGGGCAATGAGAATATCGATGTATTACCATTCACCAATAACCCACAACTGCTTATCACTCGTGCTTTGGCTCCTGCGCGTGTATCTTCAGTGGTTATCAACGAAGAAGAAAAACGTGCTGATGTGTATTTAGCAAATGAAGAAGTTTCGAAAGCCATTGGTAAATCGGGCTATAACATTCGCTTGGCAAGTCAGCTTTCAGGTTATGAAATCGATGTATATCGCGAAGGAGTAACCGAAGAAGATATCGAGCTTAGCGAGTTCAACGACGAAATTGAAGAATGGGTGATTGAAGAACTGCAAAAAGCAGGACTTGATACAGCTAAGAGTGTATTGGAACTTTCTGCCGAAGAACTAATGCAACGCACTGACCTCGAAGAAGAGACCGTAAACGAAGTGCTTCGCATTTTGGCAGAAGAGTTTGAATAGGATAAAAGGAAAAATCTGCAAGAGCAGAGTATATGAGGGAGGTAGATTCCTTACAACTTAAACAAAGAATAATGTATCCTTTCTTCTTAAAAGGAGAATGGATTTTAATAAACATATATGAGCGAGGGAAAAAAAATAAGATTAAGCAAAGTTTTAAAGGAGTTCAATATCTCTATGGTAACAGCCGTAGAATATCTGAAGAAGGAGAAAGGGATAGAAATAGAATCTAACCCTAATACTTCTATTACAGAAGATATTGTAAAGTTCCTTTCGAACAAATTTAACGCCGACAAGAGTAAGCGTGAGGTTTCAAAAGAGATAGTGGAAGACAAGCGCAAAGAGCGCGAGGCTATCCGCATAGAGCAAGAGAAAGAAAACCAAGAAAAGCGCAAACAGCAGGAGCAAGAAGTAATAAAAGCTAAAGCTCAACTGGCTGGGCTCAAACCTGTGGGTAAAATAGACCTTGAAGAAGGTAATAAAAAAGAAGGGACAGCTCCTACTCAAGAAGCACCAGAACCAGAAATTACTACTTCAAAACAGGAAGTAACTACTTCTAAAACAAAGACAACAACCTCGAAGCAAGAAGCAACTCCTGGAACAGTGCAATCTCAGCCTGCTAAGGACAAGAAAAAAGACAACAACAAACCCGACGCTCAAAAGAATAAATCTGCTTATCAAAATCCATTAGCACAAACCGTTGCTACGCAAAAGAAGAAGGAACAACAGAACCATAACTCTAAGGAAGAACTCACCTCTGAGATTCCTGCAGGTGTAATTGAAACTCAGTACCAAAAGCTCACAGGTCCTAAAGTAGTGGGTGAGAAAATAGACCTCAGTCAGTTTGAGAAAAAGAAGAAAAAGCGCAAACGCAACCGTCACAAAGACAAGGATAAAGAGACTCAAATTACTACTAATAGCGCTACTGATGCTACCGGCGACAGCGAAAAACGCAAACGCAAACGCATTCGCAAAGATGAAGTGAATGTGGCTAAAGGTGGTGACAACACGAAGAAAGAAAAGAAAAACAAGATTATTGCGAAAATAGAACCTTCCGAAGAAGAAGTACAAAAACAAGTGCGCGAGACCCTCGAGCGTTTGCAAGGTAAAGGTACAAAATCTAAGGGGGCTAAATACCGCAAAGAAAAACGAGAAACACACCGACAAAAGGTAGAACAAGAGCTCGCTGAACAAGAACAACAAGAGAAAATACTAAAAGTAACCGAGTTTGTAACAGTAAACGAACTGGCTACAATGATGGACGTACCTATCAATAAGGTGATTGGTGCGTGTATGTCTCTCGGTATTATGGTAACAATGAACCAGCGTCTCGATGCCGAAACCCTCTCGATAGTAGCTGATGAGTTTGGCTATGAAGTGGAATTTGCAACAGCTAACATCGAAGAAGCTATCCATACCGAAGAGGATCAACCTGAAGATTTAGTACCTCGCGCACCTATTGTTACTGTAATGGGTCACGTAGACCACGGTAAAACATCGCTCTTAGACTACATTCGTAAAGAAAATGTAATTGCAGGCGAAAGCGGAGGTATAACTCAGCACATTGGGGCTTACAGCGTGAAATTAGAAAGTGGTGAACGTATCACTTTCCTCGATACTCCTGGTCACGAAGCCTTTACTGCTATGCGTGCTCGTGGTACCAAGGTAACCGATATCGCTATTATTGTGGTGGCTGCCGACGACGATGTAATGCCTCAAACCAAAGAGGCTATTAGTCACGCACAAGCCGCAGGAGTACCTATTATCTTCGCTATTAACAAGATTGATAAACCGAATGCGAACCCCGATAAAATTAAAGAACACTTGGCGACTATGAACCTCCTCGTAGAAGAATGGGGCGGTAAAATACAGTCGCAGGATATTTCGGCAAAACAAGGTATTGGAGTATCTGAACTATTGGAAAAAGTACTCTTAGAAGCTGAAATCCTCGAACTGAAAGCAAATCCAAACAAACCGGCGGTAGGTACTGTAGTGGAAGCAGCTCTTGACAAAGGTCGTGGATATGTATCTACTATATTGGTAGAATCGGGTACGTTGCACGTAGGCGACTATGTACTGGCAGGTACCAACTCTGGTAAAATACGTGCTATGCACGACGAACGAGGTAAGAAGGTAAAAGAAGCAGGCCCCTCTACTCCTATTTCTATCTTAGGATTGGACGGAGCTCCACAAGCAGGTGATAAATTCTACGTATTCGAAGACGAAAAAGAAGCCAAACAGATTGTAGCTAAACGCGCTCAATTACAACGCGAACAATCAGTACGTACGCAACGCCACATCACCCTCGACGAGATAGGGCGACGCATTGCTCTCGGTGACTTCAAACAGTTGAATATTATTCTTAAAGGTGACGTAGACGGCTCAGTAGAAGCACTTACCGACTCTTTCCAAAAGCTCTCTACTGAAGAGATACAAGTGTCTATCATTCATAAAGGCGTGGGAGCAATTACCGAGTCTGATGTATTATTGGCTTCTGCCTCCGATGCTATTATCATTGGTTTCAACGTTCGTCCAATGACTAACGCACGTGCCTTGGCAGAGAAAGAATCTATCGATATCCGTACCTACTCTATCATCTACGACGCTATAAACGACCTCAAAGACGCAATGGAAGGAATGCTTTCTCCTGTCTTCAAAGAAGAGGTTACCGGTACTGTAGAAATACGCGAACTCTTCAAGATTTCTAAAGTAGGAACCATTGCGGGCTGTATGGTAACCGATGGTAAAATCTACCGCAACTCTAAGATACGTCTATTGCGTGACAATGTGGTGATTTATACGGGCGAACTTTCTTCACTTAAACGTTTCAAAGACGATGTAAAAGAGGTGAGCAAAGGTTATGATTGCGGTTTGCAAATCAAGAACTACAACGATATTCACGAAGGAGACGTGATAGAAGCCTTCCAAGAAGTAGCTGTAAAGAAGAAACTGTAAAAAGTGATATAATAAAAAAAGCGCCTTAAAAGGCGCTTTTTTATATCTCTGAACTAATTACTACTGTTATTGAAAAAAGCTTTGTGGTAAAAATCAGCTAATAACACTGAGATAGCATCCATTTTTTGCTGAGGGGATAGCTTTTGAGCAATGGTTTGATAAATCTCTTCTTTATGTTGTTCAGCAAAGTTGCTCAACAGTCCTTTTTCTTGAATCAAATGTTCCATAGTAATATCTTTCAGCTCATTAAGCATCCAAAGATGTGCCTGATAGCCTTCCTCTGCTTTGTATAGCAATTCTTGATTTTCAGCAGTATTATTCGAGTCATAGGCTTGTTTCTTAGCAAAGAGGTCTGCTTTAAACTTGTCATCACTCTCCAATGCCTGTTTATACAAATTCTTTAAACAACGGAATACAAAATAATGATAGTCAGCTTGTTGCTTCTTAGCTTTTTCTACAAGTAGCTTTTGTTCTTGTAACAAACGTTTCTTATCTTTCTTAGCACTTACTTGCAACTGACGGTGTACCTCTGCAATTTGAGTATTCAGCTCTCCCATAAAACTCAAATCAGTGATATTTGAAAGCTCAGGTATATCTTTTATAACTACCATTTCTTCAGTAGTTGGAGTTGCTTGTTCAATAGGCTCTTCGGTAGTTGCAGGAACTTCTGGCATTACTTTTTCCTCTTGTAATGAAATAGTATCCTTAGCTCTCTCAAGATCTTCTGCTTTTTCAACTTTTTGCTTTTTCTCCTTACGAGGCTTTTTCTCTTTAGGAGTTTTTTCCTTTTTCTTAAACTTAAACGATGGGAAAGGCAATTCTACCTTTTCAAAATGGTAGGTATAACCTACACTCACATTAGTACTTTGTGCCGAAGTGTTTTGAGTGTCACTTTCAGCATTGCGGAATGACTGTAAGGCACTCAAGGTAAACTGGTGGTTTTTCCAAGGAAGGAAGTTTACATTTAGTTGCACATTAGCTGTACTACCTTTGGAGGTATCCGATTGTGAAATACTATAGTTTCCTAACAGTGTCGTGTTGAGTTTGTCTTCAAAAAACCCTTTACCTACTGTAAGCGAAGGTCCCATCACTTGTGTTTTTTCTCTTGAGACAATACTGTACGAGTAGTTGAACGAAGGAGACAAACTTAGTTTGCTTTCAGGGAATTGTAGTATATAAGTCGCACCCGCGTTGTGAAAGCGCGAAATACCTCCTCTGCGTACTATATCATTTTGTTTATTCACCACATCGTTAAAAGAATATGAAAGAGTTATATTCTGTTTTTCATTTATAGCATAAACTATGTTGGCATTTGTGTTCTGTGATACTTGTCGGTAGTTGATAGAGTCTTGTGGATGCTCATAGAGTTGCGGATTATTAATTCTATCAAAAGGATTGATAAGTTTATTAGTAAACATCGTAAAGTTGCTATAACTTCCTGAAAGAGATAGTTTAGACGTAACCTTGGCATTTACATTGGCTGAGCCTACCCACTGGTTGGACTGTTTAGGCTTTTGTTGATTTAAATTGTCGTGTTGTCGTCCTATGCTAGTAGCTATTGACACATTGCCATTAAATAAATTCAACGAACTGTTTAGGGTGATATTCTCCATATCGTTTACAAAATAGTAAGCCCCTAAGGTCTTGTAATCGGGGTCTACTTTCTCGTAACGCACCCCTACACTCGCCTTCGTGAAAATAAAGTTAATACCTGCATTGTAAGCTGTAAAATCCTGCTTTTGGCTTTGAGTATTGCCCAAAAGACTTAAAGCATATTCACCAAACACTTCTACAAAATGCAGAGGTTTATATTTAGCAAATCCTGAATACACTTGGTTGGATAGTGGATATATTTTCTTCTCATCAGGAATAGGTACCGATAGAGAATTAGCTTTATCGTTAGCAAAGAAAAAAATTCCGCCTATTTCTAAATCTTCCTTTTTATAAGAGAGCTTCGTGCCGTAACCCCAACGCTCATAGGTAGGTATGGTTTGAGGGCGACCGTCGTATTCAGTTGCTTTGGCAAGTCTACCTCCCATAAACGAAGCTCTTAAAGGATATTTTTCAGGGGTGAGCTCTAAGCCTCCTCCTGTGAATTGTAAACCGTTGAATGTATAAGGAGAAAAGCTCATACTCACATCGCCTATATGGGCTAAAATCCATTTGTATTTAGGGTGCAGACTTAGGCGATTAAACTTAAAAGGAATTTGGTAGTCTAAAGCATCTCCTTGATTAGTGTATCGATAATTGATAGGCATCGTCCAATCGTAAAAGCCCAAAGTAATATTACCATTGAAGAAATACAAGAAAGGTTCATTAGTAGCACTATCAGAAGCCTGGTTATACACACCACTTACCGAAGCACTCCCGGAGATAGAAAAAGGTTTCTTCTTGAGTTTTTCTTTCAGCTGAGTATCTATATTCTCTAAATCTACCTGCTGAGCTAAAAGAGGTAGAGAAAGTAATACAAAGAATACAAGTAGGTAAGTTCGCGCCATTGATTAATGATTTTTTTGCATTTTAATATCAACAACTAAGTAAGATTCTGCACCATTGCTTACGTATTCCTTTATCTTAATAGCTCCTTTTCGCCCGTTAGCTGTCTCAAAAAGCACAATTCTGTTTGTCATTTCCTTATTGAAGGGAGCTTTGTTACTATTAGATGTAATAGACAAAGAAGATAGAGTAGCTCCCGAAGAAAGCGCATCAAAATCAGCTACTGAGAAAAACACCTGCCCCTTATTCTCTTGTTTGTTGATAAAGTAACTTTTTGTAGCATTGGGAATAGGGTCAAAAACAGCTGTTTGTGCTTCATCAGGTGATAAGAATACATTATAAGCAAAAGAAGTGCTCTGCCCGAAATACACAAAATCAATAAGCCTGCCGTTCTCCGCTGTTACTTCATTAGGTTTTAGTACTTCCCCTAAAAAAGAAGAAAAATAGCAACCTACTGTTTTATTAGTATTGATGCCTAATTTTATATCTGTAAAGGTAATAAGATTATCACCTGCTGTTACCGTAAAGTTCTTTCTTTCAGATAAAGTTTGCTTGTCGTTATTAGCTGTAAGCTCTATTTGATACGTTCCTGCAGTAGGAAGTATAAACGACGGATTTTCATCAGTGCTCTCTTGCTGAAAAGCCCCGCTACTTACTTTCCAACGATAAGCAGTGGCATTTACCGATTGGTTTTTCAAAAATATACGTACAGGAGCTTGTGTATTATGAGGGTATTCATTCGTCATTTCAAAAGCAACAACTAAAGGCGCACGCACTACTACTGTTTTCTCCATTACCCGACGCTGAGAGTGGTTACTCGTTTCCAATCGCAATGTAAATATTCCCCCTTTTTCAAAGGTTACCGTAGGATTTTTCTCCGAACTATAAGCAGGCGTTCCTCCTTCAAACGACCATTGATAAGTAGTCGCTCCCTCACTTTGGTTGCTAAGAGTAAGCGTAAGAGGTGCTATATCACTCCCTTGTTGAGTAAAACTAAACAAAGCTGATAACTCAGGGTAAACTGTAAACGATTTTTGGAAAGTGCGCGCCTCACCGTCTAAATTGGTGGTATGTGCTGTAATAGTATAAGTACCAGGCTCGGTATAACGAATATCCTCAGGATAAAAGGCATTAGAAGAAGTATAACTGCCATTAGGAAATTCCCACTGAAAAGCATCAGCTCCTGTGATTTTGTTTATGATGCGCACTTGTGCTGGAACATTGTAATTATCATCTACCATTGCAATGCTAAAATCACCCTCAATAGGCATATTTTGCTCTTGCTCACAAGCAAAGCAAAACCATAGTGCTAAACAAATTACTATCTTTAAAACTAAACGCATTGTATCATATTCTAAAACGGCTACAAAAGTAATACTTTTTACAGAATAAACCTAAAAAACATTTACTTTTTTAAGTCTAATATGTCATTCTTAACCCTCTAAGAACTAAAAAATCTGCTAATCCCCCCTACCCTATGATTCACACCTGTCTGTGTGACTCTTATCTTTTCTCTTTCTTTCGCCTCGAAACCCGGTTTTTACCGTTTTTTGCATTGTTGTACTATATTATTAATCAATTACTTATATACCCTTTCTATACCAATCGTCCAAGATTCGTATAAGCTTCCTATAAGCTCTCTATAAGCTAACCCCACCCTCCTCACAGCCTTTTTTCTCCCAAAAACCTCCCAATCCACTTTTTATATTTTTCGTTTTCCTCCGATAACTCAGACCAGTCCAATTTGTCCAACAAGTAAAACCTATTAAAAAACCTTTTTTATCACTACCCTTTTGCTAATTTCCTCATTTCCTCATTTTCTAATTCTCTAATTTTATAATTTTCTCCTCCTCTTTTACAAAAAATTGTATAATTCAACTATTTGATGTATCTTTGCAAAAATACTATTAAAATGAACTGCACTCGGTTATTTTGTTTCCTCTGTGTGTTTCTGTTTGCGAAAACACCCCTCTTTTGTCAAGAAGAAAAGTCTATTTCTACCGCTTTTCCGTTCTTAATCCTTAATTCTGATGCTATATCAGCAGGAAAAGGAGAAGTAGGGGTAGCTTCCTCTCCCGATGTGTTTTCCCAAAGAGTGAATGCTTCCAAATATATCTTTCTACCTACTTCTTCAGCAGTAGCCATTAATTATATGCCCTTCACTCATAGAGCTGTGCGCGATGTGTTTTTAGGGGGGATTACTTTTTACAAAAAGAGAATACGCGATGCTTTCGGGGCAAATTTCTCATATTTCAGTATCGGTGATGTCAACTTAACCCAAGACATAGGGCAACAATCGTATATGTTAGGCACTTTCAAGCCTACTGAGCTTTCATTGGAGGGCTCTTATAGTTTGCAATTAAGTCAATCGTTCGCTATGGGGGTTACCTCTCGTTTTTTAAGTTCACAACTATCTATTCCTTCGCAAGGGAAGAGTGTAGCCCGAGCATTAGCTTTTGATATAGCAGGCTATTTTTATTCACAAGAGCACTTTATTAGTAGTTTGTTATACCGATACACTTGGGGATTCCAACTTTCTAATGTGGGAACAAAGGTGAAGTACGACGACTTGGGCAGGTCTTTCTATCTTCCCACCCAACTGAAATTAGGAGCAGGTTTTTTATTGCAAACCGATAGTTATAACGAGTGGGAACTCTCAATAGAAGCTCAGAAATACCTTGTGCCTACCCCTAATGAGCAAGGCGTCCCCGACAAAGATATTATAGAAGCCTTAATAACCTCTTTCTACGATGCTCCTAATGGTTTCCGTGAAGAGTTTCACGAGATTAATTGGGCAGTAGGTTTGGAATACAAGTATAACCAATCATTTTTCTTGCGCTCAGGATTCTTCTACCAACACAAGGACAAAGGCGACCGAAAGTTCCTATCCATAGGAGCAGGTTTTGCTTTTAACAATTGGCAAATGGACATAGCTTATCCTTTTTCATTCTCCACCTATAACAATCCATTCAACACCTTTAAAATTAACCTAATTTACCGCTTTGGGCAACAGTGATTATTTTACAATCATCTTCTGCACCATCACATCTCTTCCCGTTTTTTAGCTTTAAGTGTAAAACCAAGTAATGAACAGAGAATTAATATGATAAGGCGGAGGAACATTTATCTAAACATCAAACATCATTTTGATTTAAGATTCTTTTCATACTCCCATCGTCCCAATTCTTTTCTTTTTTCAAGCTGATGTAAAGCCAATTCCTTTATTTTTATATCATTAGTCTCAGATGCCAATTTTTCTAAAGCTAAAAGACTCTCAGGCTGTGGTTGTGCCCCTATGGCATAAATGATTTTTCGTATATAAGGATATTTGAAATCTTCTGGCTCTAAATACTTAGGAATATTTTTTAATGCTTTTAATAGAATAGGTATGTTTTTTATATTATTGTTATAAATAGATTGAAAAGCACTTACTATATTCTCGTGTTCATTATGAAAATTACATAGCGAGAACTCTTGGTATAAAGCTTCATAATCCTTTTCACTTAATTTTTTAGGTAATTCCCATAGTATAGAATTAAAAAATTGATTGTATCCTTCTTCATCTATACAATCTTTAACACTATATAACAAAGATCTCAATTCTTGAAAATTGGCTTTAAAATCTGTCTTTTTTTTAAAATCATTTGTGTCAATTTTCCAATGATACAAATCTTTTATTAACTCATAATCCTTTTGATTTATGTTTTTCATTTGTTTTGTTATGACAAATTGTCGTTTTTCGTCGTAGACGTTTGCAAAACATCCCTACAATATGATGCAAAAACAACACTTGTGACGGCAAAGGTAATGGATAGTTTTAAACTTTGTCAATTGATTGTTCCCATCGCCCCAATTCTTTTCTTTTTTCTAACTGGTGCAAGGCTAACTTCTTTATTTCGGTATCATTAGTCTCAGATGCCAATTTTTCTAATGCTAAAAGACTCTCAGGCTGTGGTTGAGCTCCTATAGCATAAATGATCTTTCGTACATAAGGATATTTGAAATCTTCTGGCTCTAAATACTCAGGGATACTATCTATCGCTTTTGATAGAATGGGTATATTTTTGGTACTATTATTCCACATTGTTTGAAATAAATCAACAATATCTTCGTGGGAATTATGAAAATTCAATAAAAGCAATCTCCTTAAAGGTTCTTCGTTAGAGGGATTAAAACAATTTAACAACCACCCCGTTAGGATAACATTCCGAACATCTTCCAAACTTTTACCATCTTCCAATAATAAAATAGCTTCGTTAAAATCTTCAATACTTATACTGTTTTTTAACATTGTTAATCTTTCTTCTCTTGTAATTTTTTTTGAATAATACAAATTGAATATATTTGTAATCTTGTTTATATTTCTCATTTCATTGTTATTTTTTAATTTCTTTTACAAACTTAAACTCTAAGATATTATCATTAAATATTTTCAATGCTTCTCCTTTTCCAAGTGCAATATTCACTTGTCCTTTTTCAAGTTTAAATCTTGCATATTTTTCATTCCAAGGAGAAATATCTTTCTTCAAAGTAGCGTGCAATTCTAATATATCAGCGTGATTCCCACTTGCTATACCTATGTTCTCTAATTTCTCAATAGTACCTCTTTTTACCTTAAACTGAACTAATATTCCTTCATAGCCTTCTGAAAAAGCCATATTAGGTGAGGTAGTAGTCTCTCCAGTAGCCCGCATTTTATTTGTTCAAAAGTTCATCTTAAACTTTTTGACTCATAAAAATAACTCCTTGACAAGAAATACAATAGTTTAAACTCTAATCATCTATTCTTTTCATACTCCCATCGTCCCAATTCTTTTCTTTTTTCAAGCTGATGTAAAGCCAATTCCTTTATTTTTATATCATTAGTCTCAGATGCCAATTTTTCTAATGCTAAAAGACTCTCAGGCTGTGGTTGTGCCCCTATAGCATAAATGATTTTTTTATATATGAATATTTAGAAATCTCATCTTGTAAATATTCAGGAATATTATTTATTGCTTTTAGTAAAATAGGTATATTCTCAATATTGTTATTCCATGTAAATTGAAATAGAGTAACTATATCTTCATTTTCTATATGCCATTTTTCACATAATAATTCCCTATTAATACCTTCAAATAGAGAAATATTATTTATAGGAACAAGTCTTAGATAACTAAGATATTCCTTATTTTTCAGTTTAATAGCTTCTAAATATTTTTGAAGTATAAAATTATCATTTTGATAATTTGGCAATTTCTTATAAAATTCGTTTAATGATATATCTGAGGAAGCAAAATCTAAGATAGTATCTTTTTCTATTTGTGTCATTTTTTAATAATTTTTATAAGTTGAAATTCAATTATATTATTATTGAATTGATTCAAACCTTTTCCTTGACCTAAAGCGATATTAATTTGTTTTGTATTTGAGTTTCTTAATGTTTCTACTTTAAAACGAGTGCGTGTTTGATTCCAATTTCCACCAATATCTTTTGCTGTAGGCATTTTCCAAAATTTTCTTTCAACTAAAGGGTTACCATCAGTAACACCTATTTCTCTTAGTTCATCAATAGTACCTCTTTTTACCTTAAACTGAACTAATATTCCTTCATAGCCTTCTGAAAAAGCCATATTAGGTGAGGTAGTAGTCTCTCCTGTAGCCCGCATTTTATTTGTTCAAAAGTTTATCTTAAACTTTTTGACTCATAAAAATAACTCCTTGACAAGAAATACAATAGTTTAAACTCTAATCATCTATTCTTTTCATACTCCCATCGTCCTAATTCCTTTCGCTTTTCTAGCTGATGTAAAGCCAATTCCTTTATTTTTATATCATTAGTCTCAGATGCCAATTTTTCTAATGCTAAAAGACTCTCAGGCTGTGGTTGAGCTCCTATAGCATAAATGATTTTTCGTACATAAGGATATTTGAAGTCGTCGTCTTCTAAATACTCAGGAATATTTTTTAATGCTTTTAATAGGATTGGAATGTTTTCAGTATTGTTGTTAAAAATAGTCTGAAAGGCACTTGCCATCTCTTCGTGAGCATAATGAGATTGTTCTAAAATATATTTTTGATACAACTTTTCCCTTTCTTTGATATCCAACTTTAACGAGAAAAACCAAAAAATAGTTTCAAATGAGATATAATCATTTTTAGCTATATACCAGTCTAATATTTCTTGCAATTCTTTATAACCCAATAATTTAATGTCGTTTTTTATTAAAGCACTTTCAGGTAGTCTCTTAATGAATACCTTTTCTATAATTTCTAACTGCTCTTTTGTGTATGCTTTCATTATTTTACTATTTGAAAATTGATGATGTTTTCATTAAATATTTCTACTCCTTTACCTTTTCCCAATCCAATATTTACTTGAGGAGTTCCTAACCTAGTACCTTCTATTTTGAATAATGTACTTCCTTGTATCCAGTCTTTTTTATTTATCGATAAATCTCCAAAATCTTTCATTAATTCCCTTCCAGAATCTGATTTTTTTACTGTACCTATTCTTTTTAGCTTCTCTATTGTTCCTGTTTTCATCTGAAACTTTACAATAGTCCCATTATAACCAGTGTTTTTAATATATGTAAGAGTTGGAGAAGTGAATGTTTCAGAAGAAGCTGTTAATTTTCCTGTACTTTTTAGTGTTTCTAAATCTGTTTTTGTCATAACCCTATAAAAACACTTCTCCTTTTTCGTAAACTTCGTAATCACCTATTTTTTTAACTAACTTAGAAACGAACTCTTTTCTTTATTAATTCACATAATATAGCTCTTTCTCCATTTCATAAATAATTATTTTAATAAAGTCAAGTTCTTCAAGTCCTAAATCATATTTTTCCCAAGGAGATAGAATGTCTTTATTCTTTTCAATATAGAATTTTATTAAATCTAATATGTATGGACGATTCTCAATTCTTTCATTATTATAATTTATAATTCGCTCTTGTTCCTCTTTGTTATTTATAACATTATACAATGAAAACAATTGCTTTTTAAAATTGTTTTCCCCAAAGAACACAATAGATTCCTCAAGGGAATAATTATTAGATGTTAATATGATATTAAACATTGGAGAATATTCATCATATTTTTCGCCCCAATCCATCGTTTTTTCTTTAATTAAACAAAAAGGTTTGGTATTTCTTTCTATTTTAATCATATTCTTTACTATATATTAAATAATTTATAATAACAAGTTGTATTAAGACAAAATGTTTATCATATATATAAGCCAATAACCAATGATTCCTACAATATCTGTTACATAGTTTAAGATATATTTCTTATTTTTAAAAAACACCTTTTCAAACCTTGTAGAATGTTTTGTTCTTTGTCTTTGTGTAGGTTCTTTATAACATTCTGCCATAAGTTCTTCAAAAATATATTCTAACATAGATATTAACTCTTCTTTCTTATCTTCTGGTATATACACTACATCTTTTGTTTTCCAGATAGTCCAATCAATATTGTGTTTTATCGAAAATCTTAGAAGATAGGGATATAAATATTCCCACACAATAGGGTGCAACTCAATTTTTTTATCATTACATTTTAAAAACATAAGTACTATTTTATATATAATATTCTTTCTTTTTCCAAACTTTTTCAAATAGGATTAAATAGTTATTGAGATTAAGACTATGATATTCTTGAGAATCTTCTTGTCTTATCTCTTTAAATAGATTTTCTATGATATTTATATCTACTTTTCTTATTTTATAAAGATTATTTATATCCATTTCATCTATAAAATCTTGTTGTATATTAATTAATATACAAAGTCGTTTCAGATAAATTTTATCTGTATACATTGTATTATGAATAATATTCTCTCCTATATCATATAGTTTAATAATATTTCTTTCATATTCTATATTGATATTTTTATGAGATTCTCTTTCTAAAAAAGATATTGCAAATTTTCGTTTGTTCTGTTTCTCTTTTTTTGACAATAAATTCCACTCTTCTTCTTTTTTTAAAATTTCAAGGAGTCTAATTTCTTCAAGAGGAACTTTTTGTTCCTTTAAAAACTCTGTTTTTTCCTCTAAATTCTTCATTATTCAATTTCTTTTAGATAAATTTCTTGAATCAAAGGATCTGATTCATCAAATCGTGGCTTAAATGTTTTATTCTCTATTATAAATGTTCTATCTGACTTTAATAATATCTCTCCTTCAAAACCTGATTGTGAAATATTAGCTATTGAAACACCAGACTTATGCTCTATAATTAGGATTGTATTCCCATTATTTCTATTCATAAATAATTCTGCAACATCTTCATCTAATGAAGAAGAAAGAAAACTTTTTTCTGTAATTTTATCTCCCTTTTTTAATGATGAAAAATATTTAGATCCCTCTTTACCTAAGCCTCTATATACAGGTTTATTATACTTAGGTAATTTATTTAATGCTTGATTCATTAAGTTTTTTTGAGAGATATAAAAATCAGTCATAGGTATTTCACCTCTTAGAGCTCTATTAAAATTCTTATATCCCTCTTTGGTTGTATAAAATCTCAATACAGCTTCTTCCTCTAACGAAAGCTCCTTAATAAACTTCCTCGTTACTTTCCCATTTAGTAATATTTTGTTTTTAATTAATTTTCTCTATATGTATATAATGATGTTTTTTTTCTTTTAATAGAGAAAAGACCCCTTCTTTTTCCAAAAAGTAATTTATAAAATCATAGTCAAAAATATAACATTCATCATATAGATTAGGAATTTGAAATTTCTTTTTTAAAGAGAGAGACAAACCAAAATTATCTGTCAAAACAATTTTATCTACATTCTCTTCTCTAACATAATTTTGAACAATAGATAAATTCATTCTACCTCTTTGAAATGTAGCCACTCTACCTTCTCCCGTTGTTGATTGATAATATACTAATAAAATAATAGTTAGATACTTCTCTGACAACCTTCTCAAGAACTCATCATAAATGTATAGTGAATAATTGAATTGCACCTCTATTTCTATCCAATTCTCATATTCAGATGAAATAATAATAGTCTCTTTGGGCGCATAGAGCCACCACTTTGGAGTATCTAAAAATTCTATTCTTTTTATAGAATAGAAAGTTTTAAACTCATTAATAATATTATCTATATTATCATTTTTTACATAAATTTTTGAAAGAGTTCCCATAACAAGTTACTTTATTATTTTTCCTAGTTCATCTAATGAATTTACTATGATTACATTTTTCTGTTTGATTCCATTAATCATATTTAATTGCGTATTTGTGGCTTCAGACATAGGTTTGTCTATATATAAAATCACTTTCTTTTGTTCTGGATTACAAAAATTATCCAACTTACTATTTAAGAATTTATCAAATTGATTTTCTTTCACAGCACTAAAAGATGTTTTTACCTCAATTATTTCATCTAATGTAGAAACGTCTATATCTGTGATGTTTGGTTCTATTTTTTGTCCAAATCCTAATACTTCTTTTCTACTTTTAACAAACTCTCCTACTTTACCTTCTGTTATTTACCTATATTATTAACATTAGTGTTATTTAATCTTTTTGCTACTTGAATAGCATTCTTCTAATCCTTCGTTCTTTGTTCACTCCATCTCAATATTTTTCGTGCAGGATAAGTATATTCAATTATATTGCCATTTCTAACAATAATTCTCCTCCGTAAAATTAGCATAACCTAAATTCAATAAGATTCTGTCTCATTAAATTTTTCTTTTAATTCTTTCAAATAATCTAAATAATTTTGTCTCTCTATATCATTCATAAGTTTCCATTGAATATCTTTTATTTCCTTAGTTATCTTTATTAATTCAACAAACATATTTACATTTTTCTTTACAAAAAGATTATATTCTTTTTCACTTGAAAATGAGTGACTATTAATTGTTTTCATAAGTTGGTCTTTCCTCTCTTTTAATAAAAGAAGTTCTTTTTGATAATCTTTCATATTATAATTCTTTTAACCAAATTGTTTTTATAGGAATCATATAATCTTCTGGGTTAGGAGAAAAACCTACTTTTTCCACTTTAAATATCGTCTCAGACTTAAATAATATTTCTTTTTCAGATGGTAATGTTGAAAGCCCTTCTATTAGTTTTCCATCCTTTCCTTCTATTCTTATTAACACAGTATAAGGTCTATTCCTCATAGCTTCAATAACAGCATCTTCTGAATATGTTGCAGAAGTAAATCCTTTTGTTTTTATTATGGAACCTTGAACATATAATTCTGAAATTTTATCTTCAGATAAATCTTCAATTCTATATAAAAGACTATTATTATGATTAGATGTTGGTAACTTTTTCAACGCCTGATTCATTAGTTTTTTTTGAGAGATATAAAAATCAGTCATAGGTATTTCACCTCTTAGAGCTCTATTAAAATTCTTATATCCCTCTTTGGTTGTATAAAATCTCAATACAGCTTCTTCCTCTAACGAAAGCTCCTTAGTAAATTTTCTCGTTACTTTCCCACTTACAAAATCGTTGTATATTCTCTTATAATCTTCGTTAGTAAGAAGTCTTTTAAGACTTCTTGAAGACTCTGCTGTTCTTTTTCCTACTTCTCGTCTTGCTTTTTCAACAAAAGTATCTAGTTCTTTGGTGTCTACTCCTTCTTTTTGCAGTTTAGCACTTACTTTAGGCAAATCATCTAATATAGCTACTGAGAAGGTCGCTAAATCAGTAAGAGTACTTATAGTACTCCAATTCTCCACAAACCACTTGCCTCCAGCTCCCATATTTTCTATTTCTTTTCTATGGGATTCATTTTGCATATAGGCATTTAACGACAAATTTACTATTTCAATGGTTGCTGCTGTTTTCAGTATTACACTTGCTCCCTTTACAAATAGTCTCCTCTTGAAGCTCCATATACCCCTAAGAAGTTAGATGCTATCTCTATTGTTTTTAAAAGGTCTTCCTGATTTTGTTCCTTTGATAAATGATAAATATATATAATAGGTAAAACATCAACTTTAGGTGTTGTTGAATTTTTGTAAAGATAAACAGTTGCAACATCTAATAAATTTTCTTTTGAAAAATTACTTAAGTCAGAGACGTCTAATTCTGATGGGATTCCTTTATTTAATACTGTAACTTTCCAAGATTTTATAAATTTAGAACGATTATGTTCTTTAATATTTTTGATCTCTGTAAAGAATCTATAATCACCTGTCTTAAATAGCCCTAAAAAACAAAAATGTCTGAGACTTTGTTCTTCTGCTTTACTATACTTATCTGTTAATTGAAGAAGTTTATTGAGATAACGCATTACATTATCTCCATCTATTCCTGAATATAAATCATAGACTACTTCTTGATGATTATACAATTGGTTATACAAATACTTATCATCTTTAAAGCTATTGATAACATTAAAGATAGCACTTTCTTCGTTCGTTCCTGCCTTATCAATACTTCCTTTAGAAAGTGATTGCAAATATTTCCATAGTGTCTCATCTGAAAGTTCAGAAACAATAAAACTTGGAATATCCTCAAGCAAAGCATCTATTTTGTTATAATCATAACCAGCTTTTCCAAATGCCTCTTTGTATAGTTTAGCTATATGTCTTTTGCTTTCCCCTGTAATTTCAAAGCCAATGTAATTAAGGATTTCTTTTAATGCGTGATATCCTTTTGTTTTGATAGTAATAGCAGGCTCTTTTCCTTGGGCATAGTAAACATACATAGAGAAAACAGCATTATACTCGTTAAATTCTACAGAGTATCCTGTTCTTCCTACAATATTCCCTACAGTAGATAAGTTCAATTTTCCCTTTTTATCATTGCAATAAAGTCCTACTATTTTTACTTTCTTATTTTCTTTATTTGTAAAATATTCATCTAAACGAGTTTCTGAGGAATATTTTTCTAAGTTATAATCTTGCTTAGCAGGAGGAAAATTTACTTCTTTATTCTTATTGCTTCTAAGGAAATCTAATATTTGTTGTAATGAGTAAACTAAATACTCTCCTTCCCCTTGTCCTTGGAAAGCGTACAATTTTACTTTAGGGTCGTTGATTTGCTTCCAGTCACGGTAGAAAAAGTCTTGCCCCTCATTGTAATCCATTAGGGCGGTAGTTTTACCTTTGTCGGTATTTTTACCTTTGAAAGGGTGTTCGAGTTTAAAGATACCGTGCCCCAGTTCGTGGGCTATAGTGCGTGCATTGGTGCTGTAAACAAAGCCGTATTGCCTACCTAATCGCATATAGCCGTGATTGCCTGTGCCGTCGTTTACCAAAAAGATGTAATAAGTGTTCTCTTTTGGCTTTCTGCTGGTTGTAAATTTAGCGATGACTGCATTTTGTTCAGGGCTATAGGTAGAAAGGTCGCCAAACTCGTTTTCTGTGGGCAAAGTGCCGTTTTTGAGTTGGTCGCTAATATCAAAAGGTTCAATATGTCAAAGAACGTGAAAAAAAATTAATCTAAACACTCTAAATCCTCTATATTGTAATAACAAAGATTTATTAGAAAGGTATCTTTATTATTCTTATACATATCCTTAAATGTTTGGTAGATAATTTCTTTACTATAATTACTAAAAGTTGAATTAATAAACTTTATATTGTTAGCTTGGATTAGTAAATAAGTGTGTTGTGCAAAATAGTCCTCAACAAAAATTTTACACGGTTTGCAGTTGATTTTATTAGCGTATTGTAACTGAATTTTATTTGTGTTCAGGGGGTCAGTTGCTATAAAAGAGTTCTCATTGAGTTTATAAATTATATTTTCTTTGTAATCAAAATACTCTTTAAAATTAAAGTTTATAAATATATTCTTTTTAAAAAATAAGTATTTAAAAAAAGTTAAGTCACTATTTCTTACAGTTTCACCCTCATTAGTTCTAAACCAAATAAATGTTACATTTTCTTTATCATCTTTTTGCAAACGAAGTTTACCTTCTTTTAAAAGATGGTAAATCCTATTATCTTTTTTCTGCATTACTTTTAAAAAAGTTTCATATGAGGGATTGCCTCCTTGACTTGCATAAAGATCATTATAATTTTTGTATAATAAACTATTTTCTATATAAATGACATTGAATTGTACATCTAAGAATTCAATATATTTAACTATGAAAAAAGCTATTATTAATATAATAGAGCTATATGTAATTATTCTTTTTTTCATTTTTTTACCTTCCTAAGGATTAGATTATAAAAATTAGTTTTATGGATCTTATCATATTCTTTTATCACATTCTCTTTAGTCTCATTCTTGTTTTTGATATAATAGTATTTCCAAACTAAATCAATATCATCTTTTGAACTGAAAATTAATTTCGCTGTATAAATATTTTTGTCATTTAGGAACCATATTTGGTTTGTCTCTTTTGCGTTATAGGTTAAATTACCTGCTTTTAGTTCGACACAGCATATATTAAATTCTTCTTTAGGTTTTATCTTAATCTCTCCTGTATAGTTTATTTTTTTCCATATACTCTTCCTTTTTCTGCGCCCAATTCATTAGCCAATCTATTAAGCATTTTATATTCGCTATCAATATCTCATAGTCAAGAATTACCAGTCTATTTCTCCATTTTGTCTAAGTTTATCTTCTAAAACAGCTAAGCTATATCCTAATCCAAATATATTTTGAATTTTCCATTTAGTTTCCTTAATATCACAAAAAGGTACATCATCATCAATTATATTGATAATTTTAAAATCTGTTTCAAAAAACAGATTATAATTTTTAATTTCTTTTTCCAATATATCTGGTGATGTAACCATTATCCTAAAATTTAATTCTTTATTTTCTTCCATAATATTTTATTTTACACCATCTACTAATATTAACTTTATATTTGGAAACATTTCATTGAATTGTTGTATTATTATACCTGTACAAGATTTACAATACTCTAATTCTGATATTATTTTTATTTCTCCTTTTATATTGGGATTATATTTGCCTCCTAAATCTTCTGCTAGTTTATTCAACATTCTATATTCACTATCAGTATTTCATAGCCAAGTACTACTAATCTATTTTTCGTCTTTCTCGAAGTTTTTGTATTTCCATTCCAAAATGATAGCCGATATCAAAAATATCTGTTAAAGTAAATTTTGTTGATGAAATATCAACAAAATTTACTTCATCATAAATTATGTTTTCAATTTTAAAATCAGTATCATAGGTCTTATTGTACCAATTTAAAACTTCTTCTAAATGTTTTTCATCATCACAAATAATACTAAAAGTCACTTTTTTATAATTCATATCTATACTTTTTATTTTACACCATCGATTAAAGTTATTTTTACATTTGGAAACATTTTGTTAAATTGTTGTATTACCCCTGTACAAGAATTACAATAAGGGAGTTCAGAAATTATTTTAATTTCTCCTTTTATATCAGGATTATATTTACCTCCTAAATCTTCTGCAAGTTTATTGAGCATTTTGTATTCACTATCAGTATTTCTCAACCAGCTTCTTCCTCCACTTCAATGGCTTTGAATATTTGAGGCTCTCTTTTTTCCACTTTTTTCATATTTTCTACTTTATAAAATCTTCTAATGATTTAATTTCAAATTTGATTCCTGTTTCTCTTGTTTTTTAGAGAGCTCTTTTTGCCAAAATGTTAACAAATCATTCGTTTTATTTTCCTTAGACATATAAATAGATTTTATTATTTTCTCTCCAATTCTTCAATAAATTGCTGGTCAATTACTGTTTTTCCATCTATTAATAATAGCGCATCTAAGTGATTTGCCATATTTAAAAGCATTTTAAGATGTTTTAAAGTTATTCTTTTCTGGGAAGTTATTGATATAACATTTAATTCTTCGATGAAACAGATGCGAATTTCATAGTATTTTTTTTCACTATTGAACTCGGCATAAGACTCTGTTTTATTCAAACTTCTTAAGATTCCCTCCTTTGCCCAATCAGGAATTTTATCTATATTGTTTTTTCTAAAAATACCATCTTCTGTGTCCTCATTCCAAATATAATAATCCTTATGTGTGTCAATAAATTTTTTCCATTTTTCATAGTCTATTTTTTTTTCAATTTTATTTATATTATTAAATTTTTCTTTAGCAATATAAAGGTCTTTTATCTTTTTCATTTCTAATATTCTTTTCTTTAGTTAATAAAATCATCAAGAGAGTTTATTTCAAATTTTATTTGAGGATAATCCTTATTTAATCTTTCTAACCACTCTGATTTTAATTGAGGTGTTATATCTGATTTTTTCATATAAATATGTAATTCTGCTTTTTCATAAAAAAGAGTTTTGCTATTCCATTTAATACCTTTTGAAATCCCTTTAGTTAAATTATTTAAGTTATTTCTTATGGGGGTCGAATTTAGCCAATTTTCTACATTCTTAACTATAGTTGTTTTCATAGATACAGCTGCCTTTGCATATATGTCATTTCCTACTTCTGTAAAATCTTTGTAAAAATCCACCCCCTTAAAGTTTTCAACAATATTACTAGTGCGTGCCCAACCATCTGTTGTTTTATAACGATAGTTTGCCATTAAGTCTTCGAAAAATTTGCGTTCTGCAAAAACATCTGGGTAATATTTCTTCCAAGCATCGTCTATTTCTTTTAACTTTCCGTCTAATGTCTTAGAGGTAAAAATTGCTATTCTTTTTTCTATTTCGTTTAAATCTTTAGCTTTTTCGCCAGCTTTTCCTAAGTTATCTAACTGAGTGTTTATAGAATGAAGGTCTAACTGTTTTTTAGTTTCATCTAAAAAGGCTTGGGTTTGTTGTCGATAGTTGTGGCAATATAAAGCTTGTTAGGGGCTATATCATTTATGTTTTTGTAAACTAACTCAACCTCATCGTTATCAGCTTTTTTTAGCTACGGCAACCATAATATCTTCGTTGAGAGCATTGTTCTTTAGTTTCATTCTAATTGTTCTAAGCTAATAAACTCTTTCTTATCATCAATGATAATTTTAGCTTCTAAATAATTAGCCATTTCTAATAGAATTTCAGCTATTGGTTTAGTGATTTTTTTTTCTAAAGATACAGAGACTTCATTTATAGCATATTTAACTATGCAATCCCCAAAGTTTTTAGAAAGTTTTTTTGTACAATAAGCATTTGTTTTGGATAGAGAATAAGATACTCTTGATTTAAAGTCTTCAGGAATTTCATCTATATTTTTTAACACCTCTTTCCCTTCTTCTGTATCTTCATACCAGATGAAATAATCCTTATGGGTTTCTATAAAAGCTATCCATTTTTGGAAATCTATTTGCTCATTGTTTCCTTTAATATTAATAAAATTATTTCTACCTATTCTCATATCAGACTATTTCACAAAATCTTCTAATGCTCTAATTTCAAATTTAATTCCTGTCTCTCCTGATTTTTTGGTAAGCTCTTTTTGCCAAGTTTTCAATAAATCATCAGTTATATTTTCTTTAGGCATATAAATAGCTTTTATTGTTTTCTCTCCAATTCTTCAATAAATTGCTGGTCAATCACTGTTTTTTCATCTATTAATAATAGCGCATCTAAGTAATTTGCCATATCCAAAAAAGACTTTAGTTCTTTATGAGTAATTTTTTTTCAAAAGATATCATAATTTTATCACTTTGCTCAGAAAACCCTATAGAATAGTCATATTCTGTATTTCTATAATTATAGAAACAACGAACTTTTTTCAATAGGCTAACGAAACTATCTCTAAAATCATTTGGAATAGAATCTATATTCTTTAAGATATTTTTCCCTTTTTGTGTATCTTCAAACCATGTATAGGTTTCTTTATTTTTTTCAACAAATTCAACCCATTTTTGATAGTCTACTCTATTTGTATTTTTTTTAGAAAAATCATTTTTTTCTTTTGCTATGTATAACTCTCTTAGTTTTTCTACTTCTTTCATGTTTTTACTTTATAAAATCTTCTAATGCTCTAATTTCAAATTTAATTCCTGTTTCTCTTGTTTTTTAGAGAGCTCTTTTTGCCAAAATGTTAACAAATCATTCGTTTTATTTTCCTTAGGCATATAAATAGATTTTATTATTTTCTCTCCAATTCTTCAATAAATTGCTGGTCAATTACTGTTTTTCCATCTATTAATAATAGCGCATCTAAGTAATTTGCCATAGAAAAAAGTATTTCTAAATCTAATTTTTCTATTTTTCTTTCAAAATGGATCGTAATCCTTTTTAGTTCCTTATGGAAAATTAAACCAACATTATAACAATTCTTTTTATTATTATAATTGTAAAAACAGCTTGTATGATTAAATAAAGATAAAAAACTATCTCTAAAATCATTTGGGATAGAATCTATATTCCTTAAGATATTTTTCCCTTTTTCTGTATCTTCATACCATACAAAATCTGTATTAATATTAATATAATGTTCCCATTTGTTTTTATCTAATTCTTTTAATCTTTTACTTTCAATAGAGTTAAAACAATTTTTTGCTATGTATAACTCTCTTAGTTTTTCTACTTCTTTCATATTTTCTACTTTATAAAATCTTCTAATGATTTAATTTCAAATTTGATTCCTGTTTCTCTTGTTTTTTTAGAGAGCTCTTTTCCCCAAGTTTTCAACAAATCATCAGTTATATTTTCTTTAGGCATATAAACATCTATTTTTGCTTCTTCTGTTATCTTAAATCTCTTACCATTTGATATAAAGCCCTCTCCTTTTCCTTCCTCCAAAAAGCGAATATTCTTTCTAATATCTTCAGAGATTAACCATTGTTTTACATCTTTGACTTTAGTAGTTTTCATTGAAACTGCTTTTTTTGTAGAGATAACATTATCTAACTCAAAGAAATCTTTATAAAAATCTACAGCCTTAAAGTTCTTAGCAATCTCTCTTGTACGCTTCCAACCTTCTGTTGTTTTATAACGATAGTTTGCCATTAAGTCTTCAAAAAATTCACGTTCAGCAAAATGCTTTGGATAATATTTTTTCCAAGCATCGTCTATTTCTTTTAACTTTCCGTCTAATGTTTTATTAGCAAAATTTGCTACTCTTTGTACTATATTTGTTTCTTTTCCTATATTCTTTAAATCGTCAATTTCTGTGGGGAGCTTCTTGGCATTTTCTACAGAAAAGCCTAATTCTTCCCAAAGTTTTCTTTGTTTGTTAGCAAGACTTATGTCAAAAGAAGTACTATTTTTGCTCCATTTCTTAAATGCTTCACTCAATATTCGTTTTACTTGAATACTTTCTTTTGTAAAACGTTTCAATGCTTTTATATTATTGAATACAGAAGTAGCTAACCTCTGTGCATATTGTGCTTGAGGCATTAATGCTATCTCCGAGAAATTAACCATCCAAAAGAATACAGCACTTTTAGTTCCATATAATGCGATATATTGTTCACATCCATCAGGAATACTAATAGGCATTGCTGTGCCTTCTGATTCATTTTTGTATATGATACGGGTTATTGTATTGCTATCAAAAATAGATTTTTCATTATCTTTTTCTAATAAGTATAAGTACTCATATCTAATTACTAAATCAGAGAAAGAATATTCATATTTCTTTCCTTTGCGATGAAAGTCTTGGCTGTTTTGATTGTAATTGCTTGGAATTTCTTTACGTAAATCTACTTCTGACAGAATGATAGAAACATCTCGTGAATAATTCTCATAAGGAAAGTGTTTTTTAAATGTTTCTACATCAAAAATACGATTTTTCTCAAAATATTTTATATATTGTGAGTTGCTTTTTGCTCCTATATGTTTCAGATAATCTGTATCATACAAAGCGTATTCTTTTCCTTCTGTTTTATCATCTAAGTAGTGCTGTAATTGTTCTAACTTTTTAAGATTAGCTTTCTCTTGCCATAATGTTTTTAGATTTGTATTATTTGTTAATGCTACGAAGAGAATACTTCCTAATGCGTTTTTCACGTCCGTTTTACAAGCTACTCCTTTACAGTTTCGAGACTTTGCCCCCAAAGGAACGACGCTCTTATCAGTGTTTACTTTTATCTCAAGAGAGTTACGTGTATTTTGTTCTTCCCAATGAAACTCACACAAACAGTCTAAAGCTATTCCTTTTCCTTCAATTCGCTTAGAAACAGTAAAAACTTTATCTCCTTTTTGAGCAACTGAGTAGTCTTTAAACTTCTCTTTGTCTAAGAATTTATTCAATTCATTTGTTAATAGCAGTTTATTATCATTTCTTAGACTATCCAAATCCTTTTTAGGAAAATAGCCAAAAAATCTACCTTGATAAGTAGTAGCTTGATAATGTTTATTTTCCTTAGTTACTATAGTGGTTATAGCACCTCTATTATCTAGTACAATACTATTTACATTTGCTATTTTTAAAGGGACACCTGAATAACTTGGAACAAAAACATTTTCTTCCAATTCTAAACTTTCTCCACCACTACTAACAATTGTTACTTGAATATTGTTTTTCACTTTCTCTTGTGAAGTGATTAAAGTGTCTGGTATTTTTGTATCCTTCGTTGTATTAGATTGTGTTTCTGATAGAAAGTTATTGATATTCTGTTCGTTTTCTTTTAGAGATTCGGCAAAATCTTTTTCCTCTTCTGTTAAAGAGGGCTGTTGCTCTATTTTAGTTCTTATTTCTGCTAATTCTTCTACTTTTTTCTTTAAAATATCTTTTTCTTTTGCAGTTAATTCACCATCTTTATATATTTCATCTATAGAAGAATTGACATCAAATAACTTATTAAGTGTTTTAATAATAGGCACTTCCACCACATTCCTCTCGGTCTCATCATAAGTGGTTACGAGTTTTCCGTCTATGAGTTGCCGTTCGGTGTTGAGCTTGATGCCGTTAAACACTACCTTTATCTTAGTGTCTTGCAGATAAGGTACTTTCACATAGCCTTCACCTGAGTATACGCCATTGCTGCCTGTAGCGTTGAGCACCGTTACTGGGAAATCACCTGCCATAAAAGTGGTGTTAGGATAGAGGTTGTCCTGCAAAGGCTCGGTGTTCTTGATGCGTATCTCAGGTTTTACCCCACATTGCACTTGACTCTTTTCGTCTATCTGCTCAGTGGTAGTGAACTCCTGTTCGGTGCTATACATATAGCTTTCTTCACCAAAAACTGAGGTGCTATAGGCTGTTTCTAAGCCACAAGCTACCCCCACTTTGTAGATGTAAGTACGTCCCCGTTTGAGGTTCGTGAGCTTGGCATAGGGCATACTCACCTTTTGCGATTTCCACGTCTTGCCTTTCTCGCGGTACATCACCTTGTACGGGTATTCCTGATTAGGCATCATCGCCTGAGCACTCCATCGCAATTGTGCTGAGGTGCTTTCAGTTATCGCAGTGAGAAACTTCGGCGCTTCACAATGAGAGACTAAATCAAAGTAAAATGTCTCGGAATTGCCGTTGTTTTTAAAGTACGACTGTTCGTTAGGGTTATTGGGGTTATTTGTAAAAGCTCGTACCTGCCATACGTAGCGCTTGTTTTCCAACAGTATAGGCATCATATTAGTGTATGCCAAGGCTGGTGAAAAGGTTTTAGTTTGGTACACCAATCGTCCCGTCATAAACGCCTCTTCGGGCACCAATGCCAAGTCCCATACTTCTTTGAGGGTGAACTCGTACTGCATAAAGGGGGCTATATCGCGAGGCATCCATTGGAAAACAATATGCTGAAAAGCGTTCTTTTTGGTAAGCACTTCTCCTTTTTGGGGCATTGTAAGCACAGGGGGTGAATAGCGTCGCACTTGTATCATCGCGCGTCCTTTG
>NZ_JBPRKH010000005.1:24345-137763 GCF_051417515.1 Capnocytophaga sp. G1920 | reverse complement strand
CACCTTCCGGTACGGCTACCTTGTTACGACTTAGCCCCAGTCACTAGTTTTACCCTAAACAGCTCCTCGCGGTAACCGTCTTCAGGTACTCCCAGCTTCCATGGCTTGACGGGCGGTGTGTACAAGGCCCGGGAACGTATTCACCGGATCATGGCTGATATCCGATTACTAGCGATTCCAGCTTCACGGAGTCGAGTTGCAGACTCCGATCCGAACTGTGACCGTCTTTATAGATTCGCGCCTGCTCACGCAGTGGCTGCTCTCTGTAACGGCCATTGTAGCACGTGTGTAGCCCAAGATGTAAGGGCCGTGATGATTTGACGTCATCCCCACCTTCCTCTCGGTTTGCACCGGCAGTCCCATTAGAGGGCTCGACTCTACTCGTTAGCAACTAATGGCAGGGGTTGCGCTCGTTATAGGACTTAACCTGACACCTCACGGCACGAGCTGACGACAACCATGCAGCACCTTGAAAACTGTCCGAAGAAAAAGGTATCTCTACCCCTGTCAGTCCCCATTTAAACCTTGGTAAGGTTCCTCGCGTATCATCGAATTAAACCACATGCTCCACCGCTTGTGCGGGCCCCCGTCAATTCCTTTGAGTTTCATTCTTGCGAACGTACTCCCCAGGTGGGATACTTATCACTTTCGCTTAGCCACTCAATCCTTAAACCAAACAGCTAGTATCCATCGTTTACAGCGTGGACTACCAGGGTATCTAATCCTGTTCGCTCCCCACGCTTTCGTCCATCAGCGTCAATTAATTGTTAGTAATATGCCTTCGCTATCGGTGTTCTGTGTAATATCTAAGCATTTCACCGCTACACTACACATTCCAACTACTTCACAACCATTCAAGACCAACAGTTTCAAAGGCAGTTGCTCAGTTGAGCTGAGCGCTTTCACCTCTGACTTATTAGCCCGCCTACAGACCCTTTAAACCCAATGATTCCGGATAACGCTCGCATCCTCCGTATTACCGCGGCTGCTGGCACGGAGTTAGCCGATGCTTATTCGTAAGGTACCGTCATCAAACTACACGTAGTCCTTATTCTTCCCTTACAAAAGCAGTTTACAATCCATAAGACCTTCATCCTGCACGCGGCATGGCTGGATCAGTCTTCCGACCATTGTCCAATATTCCTCACTGCTGCCTCCCGTAGGAGTCTGGTCCGTATCTCAGTACCAGTGTGGGGGACATCCCTCTCAGAACCCCTATCTATCATCGCCTTGGGGAGCCGTTACCTCTCCAACTAGCTAATAGAACGCATACTCATCTTTCACCACCAAGGCTTTAATAGTTGTGTGATGCCACACTACTATACTATGGGGTATTAATCCAAATTTCTTCGGGCTATCCCCCAGTGAAAGGCAGATTGTATACGCGTTACGCACCCGTACGCCGGTCTCTGTTACCCGAAAGTAACTTCCCCCTCGACTTGCATGTGTTAGGCCTGCCGCTAGCGTTCATCCTGAGCCAGGATCAAACTCTTCATCGTTAAATTCTTTTATATCTTCTAACCGATCTTCAAGTTATTGACTTCAGGTTTCACTCAATCCTTTAAATCTTCTTTGTGCTGTACAACATTATGTCAAGGTACGTGTTGTTTTTTCCGCTCCAAAGGCACTACTCTCCTCTTTTGCGGGTGCAAAGGTACACCTTTTATTATTACCTACAAAATTTTTATACATTTTTTTTCAAAAAAGTTTTTAATAATTTGGTAAGTGGTTGATTATAAGATTTATAATTTTTCAATATTTCTTTATTTGTCCTTAAAAAATCGTAGAAAACTCTAAGAATACCCAAGACTTAAGTCTCCTATCCTATATAAGAAAAAAGGATAGATATGAGCTACAAGAAACTCACTTATGGAGTAGTAGCGCGATAGACTACTAAAAATATACATCTAAAAAATTAAGAACAAAAGAGCTTTGTTATAAATTATAGCAATATCCCTTTACCTATCAGAATATTAGCGGAATAATGAGATACGCTACCAGCGCAGCTATCACTCCATATATCATCATAGGTACAACGGTAATTTTCATTATTTTCCCTTCGGCTTTATCAATGCCTAATACCGAACATACCGCAATAATATTGTTGATACATACCATATTACCCATCGCTCCGCCTACCGATTGTAAAGCGAGTATCAGAGGCACCGAAAGTCCTGTGGTATTAGCAACCGAGTATTGCACGGCTCCAAAAGTAAGGTTCGATACGGTGTTAGAGCCCGAAAAGAAAGAACCTACCGCTCCTAAATACGCTGAGAAGATCGTCCAGTGACTGCCTGTGGCTTGTGCCAATCCGCGACCGATAATTTGCACCATAGAGTTTTCTCCTCCCATCAGCATTACATTTACCATAATAAGCGCACCCACCAAAGCCAAGAAAGGTTTCTGTATCTGCACAAAACTAGCCGAAAAAAGCTCTTTGGTTTGCTTCCATTTCAGCGAGAACAACGGAATGGAAATGAGTACTGTAACTACAAACGGAATGAGTGCAGGCACGTAGAGCAGTTTGTAGCTTTCATTTTCGCCCGTAGCAAAAATATTGTTCAGCGAAAAAATGAGTCCTTTAGTAACCTCAAAATCGCCCAGATAACCCAATTTTATAGTAAACCACTCAGTTGTATCATTCAAAAGTGCTTTTAGTGGAAGTTGTTTAATGCGGGTAAGTGCTAAAATGATAATGAGTGAAGCCGTAGGAAAAAGGGCTTTGATGAGTTCTGAAGATTTTACCTTCTCGTGATGTACTTCACGGTTATCAGTTTTAGATAGTCCTATTCCTTTGCTTGCAATGCCCACCGAGATAAAGAGCCCAATAGCCCCTCCTACCAAAGCGGGGAACTCGTAATTGAACCACGCAATAACCACGTAAGGCACCGTGCACGAGAGAATACTAATGAGTATAAAAACTATGTTTCGGCGTATCTGTTGCCAAGATACAATTACCTTGAGTGCCATCACAGGAATTACAAAAGCAGCAAACAGATGCACAATAGCCGTAATCTTACCTATGTCGGAAAGCTCGGAGTCGGAAATAGCTCCATTACCGATAAGCGTACCAAAACCAAACCACGTAGGGGTACCCACCGCTCCAAACGATACCGGTACCGAGTTCATAATAAGTGTGAGAATGGCAACTTGCAACGGCTTGAAGCCTAATCCTACCAATAAAGGTGCTGCGATAGCCGCAGGCGTACCAAAACCACTGGCTCCTTCAATCATAAAGGCAAAAGCCCAGCCTATAATCATCAGCTGTGCCACAGGATTCGGACTGATGTTGCCTAACCAACGGCGCAACACATTCATTGCCCCTGTCATCTCCATCATTCGGTTGAAGAGCACCGCCCCAAATATTACCGTAATAGGCGTAGCTACCGATATGATAGCCTTAATAAAGTTAGCATTTACGGCTACAAAAGAGCCTTCAAAATAAGTTAGGTGCAACACATACACCAATCCTGCAATAAGCGGGAGTGCTATATACGAGGGAAGTGCGTTCTTTTTAACCATCAAATAGATGAGTAGCACTATCGGAAGTACGCTAAGAAATAAAGCCATAGGTTTCTTTTTTATTTTCTTTTGAGGGCAAAGATAGTGCTTTTTATTTAATATGCAAATATTACGAAAGAAATATGTTTTCGAGCGAAATAGCAAAGACAAAAAAAGAGTGAGCCTTCAAAAAGGCTCACTCTTCTTGAATAAATCCAAAAAACTTCTTTTCTACTGGAAGTCTAAATCGGCTTCTTTTTCGTATTTAATTTGCTTAATAATTACATTATCCTTGGTATATTCTCCTAGAGTGCCTGTAACAATAAGTTTGGTATCTGCTGTTTTCAGTTTGGCTTTAGTTTTTTTGGATAACGCTTTAAATACAGTACTAGTAGCATACACTTGTACTTCTGTTTTATCTTTGAATTCAAAGAAAGTACTACTGTCTTTTATTGTAATGACACCTTCTAATTTCACTTTTTTGTCTTTATATTTATTGAAATCAGCAACAGTAGCGGTAGCTGCATTTAGCTCAGGAAGCTGTACTACTGGGGTATCACCAAATACAATATCACCTTCCACAGCATAAACCAATTGATGTACGGTATTTCCATTTACACTATAATCTTCAAATTTTCCTTTAATTGAAGTGAGCTTTTGTCCGTCAGTACCCAATTTAGTTTGAGCGTCTTTACTAAAAGATTTGAGATTAGGAGAGTACAACTGTATTTTATTACCATCAGAGAAAACAACGTAAGATTTTCCACCTTCAACTTTTAGAGTGGCATTCTTTAAATTTACGTGCTTACCCACTTGGTAATCACTGGCAAGAGTAGCGGTTGTAGCGTCTACATCTACGTAAGTAATCGCAGCAGGTGCTTTTATAAATTCTATATCACTTTCTTTGCTGTACAGTATTTCTTTTACAACAGTACCATTTTTAAGGGCATAATCAGTAAAGACTCCTGTAACGTTTATTTCATAACCTTCTGTTGCCAATTTTTCTTTAGCTGCATCTGAAATAGTTACGCCCTTAGCTGAAAATACTTGTATTTCAGTCCCATCTTTGAAAACAATGTAGGTTCTTCCGCTTTTTACTACTGTCGTACCGTGTAGTTTTACGGTTTTGCCTACTACATAATCAGCTACAGTAGCATTGCTCGCTTCTAAGGTCTCAACAGTCGTAGAGGTTTGTGTACCAGTTTGTGTACTGGTAGAAGTACCTCCTTTTACTACCAAATCAGCATAATTACTTATCATAAATTGGTACTCTTTGTTGAATTTGGTAAGCACTCCTGTTACTTCCACTTCACCGGCAGGCACTTTTTCGTCTTTAAACTCAGCATAACTGCTAGTTCTGAAGATAATAGTCTTCCCATTAGCATCGGTAAGCTTGTAATTAGTGCCATTTTTATCTTTTGCATTGGCATCTGGAATTACAAATAGTGTTTTACCTACGGCATCAGTAGGAAAATGTACCCCTTTAAGGGTAATGAGCTGGTCTACGTGTGCTTCGGTAGATACTTCTTGTATAGAGTTACTCACTTTGGCTAATTCGGCAACAGTCTTGCGTTCACCTGTGTCAAACAAGTGCTTTTTATAAATCGCCTCAGCCATTGTGCCTACACTCACTCTTCCGCTTTTGGCAGTATAAGTGCCATAACCTACCTCTATAGCACTGTTGTTAAGCTGAGTGGCAAGGCCTTTCAAGCGCAATTGTACTTTAGCTCCTATGGGGAACTCGGTATAAAGACCTTTTTTGTCAATCGCTACTGAAAGTCCTTGATTCTTATCAGCGTTCTGTATGTAGATTTTCTTGTAGAAGTTACCTCCTTCATCGCTAGATATTACATACCCCTCAATAGCTTCATCAGCAGTATAGGTAGCCACTGAGGCAGTTACTTTCGTGAGTACGTTAGCAAAACTTACTACTTGACCGCTATAGTCAGGCAGTGGCTTTTTCCCGTTAGGATCGGGAATATCATAATCGTCGTCCTTTACACACGATGTAATAGCGAATGCCGTAAGTAGGGCTATCGCCACTGGTTTTAATAGGTTTAGTTTCATATGGCTATAAGTTTACAGTTATCAGTGTTTTGTTTTATTTTAAGGTTTGCTTATTCGCAATGTCCTATAGTCCATTTCTTGTTTCTCAACGTTTGCATTGTAGCTTGCTCTTCTGGATTGTCTTTAACTCTTGGGTTCATATAAACAGTGCCCCCGCCGTTTTCGTGCATAGTGCTCACAACTCTCTTGAGTTTTTCGCCCGAAAAGGTAAGGTTAAAGCGTAATTCTTTCAGCTTTTTATTAGTGGTAAGATCTAACCCTTCAAGAGGCAAAGCCGATACTTTCAAATAAGCAAGCTCAGTGTTATTGTGCAAGTTTACTTCTTTTATTTTATTATGGCTCATATCCAATGTCTCCAATACGGTATTGCGAGTTACATCTAACGAAGTCACTTCATTATCATTACAATAGAAAGTCGTTACCTTACCGTAAACTCTCACAGTATTGCCCTGTAGCTTATACTTTGCTGTAGTAGCACTTAGGCGAACATCAGTACCGCTGTCGTACACACCATTGTTGTTTAAGTCTACCCACACATCTTTTTTATCCGCTTCTTTGGCGTTTATTGTCAGTGTTATTTCGCTCCCCACCTTTTTATCAGTGGTAAAAATCATATAGGGTGTCCCTTTAGGATTGTTGGGGTCAGGGTTTGAATTGTTGTCTTTAGAGCAACTTACTAATACAGTAGTTACTACAAGGAGCGCTAAAGCCCCTCTTCTGAAAATAGATTTTTTATTCATTATATTTATTAATGTTCAAATGAACAACGTTTTGTTTTGTTCTTACTCTACAATTGCCCACTAAGTAGGCAAGGCTACTTTTAAAACTTTACCTTTTACCTTGTTAACTGCCTGTGCGGCTCGCACTAAAGGCTCACCGCTAAGTTCACCATATAAGTACGTCCGTAACCCACAAAGTAACGATTGCCAAACGAAGGCACGCCTTGTGCGTTGTCCTGTACCATCTTGCCATAATTGGCAGTACGCGATTGCTCAAAACCTCCTGAAAGGAATTGAGTGTCAAACAAGTTATTCACGCTCACCATTAGGCTTACATAGGTTTTGTTGAGTCTCCACGACTTACCACCCACAAGATTTACCAAGAATACATCGTCTAAACGTTCTTGTTTGAGAAGCTTCCGAGCTAAGTCAGTATCAATATTAGTAAAAGGCGCTTTCGTGGTTGGGTCTATAAAGAACTGCGAAGTGCGGTTCAAAGCCGATAACGATACGTAGTTTTGTGCCAAGAAATTAGCCGTTGCTCCTACCCACCAATACTTAGGGTGGCGATATTCCAAACCTAATGAATAGGCTTGTTGCGGACCGCTGGGCACGTGGTAATTCTTCATCGTTACCTCATCAATAGCTTTGTTCACCTCTCCTGATGAAATGTAAAGCGACGGATTATTGATGTAAGTATATTGTCCTACCGAAGCTACAGCCGTAAGTTTAAGAGTAGGTATAAGTTGTGCTTCCGCTCCAAACTCCAACCCAAAATGGCGCTTCTTGATGCCTTCTACCGTTTGAGCCACAAAGTCTCTGTCTATTTCATCAGTAAGAGCCGTTTCAGTATAGAAGAAGTTTGTTTCCGCAGTATTCTCTATCTCGGTAAAGAACCCTGTAAGGCGTCCTTTTAGGTAAGGCATACGCAAAATATAACTCGCATCGGCAGTGTAAGCCAATTCGTTCTTGATATTAGGCAACAAGCGATTAGAATTGCGCACATTTGCATAGATATTGCGCACTGATTGTGGTGTATTAAAATAGCCCACGTTCGCTTGTAACAAATGGCGACCGGTAAGTGCGTAGGTAAGTCCAGCTTTGGTACTCATTCCGTTTTGCACTTGCATAGCACCCTTTCCGTAAGAATCAGCATAGAGAGGATAGTTGAACTTACCTTCGCGTTGGATATCAGTATAATGGTAACGTCCTGCTATAAATAACTCGACGTTTTTAAACGTAAATTCAAACTGCGAGAAAACTTCGGCTACATTGCTTTTAAGCGCATAAAAGTAATTCCATTTGTCGCCTTCCTTTTTCTTCATATCTGTTTCATCGGCATTGTAAGGCTTCCCTTCAAAGTAATCGTAGTTCATAAAGTAATCACCGCCAAGCAAATCGTCTACTTCAGCAAAGTTATCCGAAGAAACATTGCGGTACACTACACCCGATGTCCATTTGATGTTTTCGTGAATAGGCGTAGAAAAGTTCACATTGGCTGAGAACGTGCGTTCGCGATTGATATCATTGCTCACAATAAAAGCACTGCGCTTATCGGTAGTGTTGTAGTTCGCCCGATAAAGCTCTTCCCAGTCCAGTTGGGAATGCGTTAAGAAATAGTCTTTCTGTAAGGCTGCCATCGTGGGGTCAGAAGGGTTTTGGTTTAAGTAATAACTTGGCAGAAGTTTATAGTAATTAGGCTCAGGATTTTGAGCATTCGAATAACTAATACGCGTATTACCTATTTCGCCAAACTGATAGCCTAAGTCCACATTCAGGCGCGTGTCGTTTTTCAAATAGTTATAAGAGAAAACGAAAATAGGCTCTGAAACGATACGGTTACGCGAATTGCGCTTGTCGCCATTTTGTTTACCCCAAAAAGGATTGTATTGGTAGCCCATCAAATCGAGTACCTCACGAGTTAGTGGCGAGGTCTTACCGCGCTTCACTGGAGAAAACATTCCTATAAGGTTAAAGCTACTATGGTTATTAAGCTGATATTCTATTCCTGCTGCAAAAGCATAAGCGTTGTAGAGCGTACCGTCTACCCAACTACCCTGAGGCGCAAACCTGCGTGAAGCCGAAACCATATACGCCAATCCGTTGCGCTGTACACCGGAGTTGTAAGTAGCCATCAGTCTACCAGTATAACTGCGGTTGCTGGCTGAAGTCGTTACGCGAAGCCCTGCACGATTAAGCGACGGACGTATATTGATGTAGTTAGACCCCATCAATCCCCCAAAAGTATAGTCGGATTTTACCAATCCGTTACTCATTTCTTGGTTGCGCGTAATGTCGTTAAGCCCTCCCCAATTCGCCCATTGGGCACGACCGTTTTCAAGTCGGTTCATCGGGATACCGTTAATGAGCACCGTTACGTCTTTGGAGTCATAACCACGAGGTTTGAAGAACACCGAACTGAAATCGAAAGCCGCCCTACGCATAAACACGTCTTGTGAACTTTGCAAAAGTCCCGACATCGCATCAGCACCACTTTCGTCGTCTTCTAGTTCGCTTTCAGTAATCACTGCCAATTGCTCAGCTTCCTGCTGATAGTCGCCCGAGAGGGAAACCGTAGGCACGGTGTAAGGATGAGTGTCTCCTAATGAAATGAGTTGCTCAGCACTGCTATAACCACTAAGGGAGAAGAGTAGCAAGTGTTCCCCTTCTGGCAATTGAAGCGTATACTTACCTTTACTATTGGTAACTGCTTCGCGCGGAGAAGTGCTTACACGCACTTTTACCCCTTGCAAAGGCTTGCTGCTTAGTTCATCTATCACTGTTCCTTCCACTTTCACTTGCGAAAACGCCGAAACCGATACGAACAATAGCACATAGAGATATAATTTCCTTAACATAATACTATGAGGTTGATTTCTTTAAAATATGTGCCAAAGGTACAACAAAAAAATGAAATAGCAAAATAAACGAAATAAAATTATTTTATATGAGGTCAAATAGAGTATTATAGCTGTCATAGCTTTATATTTTCTTTAAGAAAACCCCACCCGAAAGAATAGTTCCCGCCACATTACCTTCGACTTTCCGTCACCATTTTTTAATTTCCTAATTCTCTAATTTGCTAATTTTTACTGCTCTTTTGGTATCTTTGGTAATTTTAAAACGGTCGTCTAAGCGTTTGCCTACTACCCACACAATATCCTCACCACTGCATAAAAGCACTTGCTCTTCGCGCTCTATTTGGGTGTATTTCTCATCGGTAAAGAACTTGCTGAGCTTCTTCTCGCTGTTCATTCCAAAAGGATAAAACACATCGCCTTCTTTCTTATAGCGCAACATAAGTGGGTATTGCAATTTGTCGGCATCTACATATATTTCAGTAGGGATTGGATTTTTCACTTTCACCTTGCCCTCTATAAATTCAAAACGAAGATGAACGGGGTCGTATACCTCAGCCATATCTTCCGAAATCAGCAAACTTAAACTGCGTTTTGCTTCATTGGGCTTTAACCAAAGACAAGTGTTGTCTTTTATGAGGATATGGGTAGGCGAAAGTACTTGTTTACCCGCTTCGGCATTCAGCAATAGGTTTTTGAGGTCTTTTACATTGCCAAATCCATAAGGGTAGAAGAGTTTATGTAAAACAAAGTCCAATTCAGGAACAGCTTGTAGTTTTTCTATGTTTATTTGTATAGGATTATGTCCTTCAAAACAAGTTTCTTTGAGTTTTTCTATATAAAAGTCTATAAATCGCGCTGATTGGTGTAAGTATTCCTGCGTTTGATTAAAATTCTCTAAGTAATTAGGGTGTACTAATGCTAATTTCGGTATTATATCGTGTCGAATTACATTGCGCACGTATTTATTTGTTTCATTACTGCTGTCTTCACGCCATTTAAGGCGTTTTGCTTGCGCATATTCGTATATCTGCTGACGAGAGAATTGCAATAACGGACGTATGATAGTATCTTTTTCTTCTGGAATGCCTAAAAGCCCCTCTAAACCACTACCTCTGGAAAGGTTAATAAAGAAGGTTTCGAGGTTATCATTAGCGTGATGAGCCGTAGCGATAGCATCGCAGAAATGGGTGCTTGCCAGCTCATCGAACCACTGATAGCGCAATTCGCGAGCAGCCAACTGAGTATTCAACTGATGAGAACTCGCATATTGATGTGTATCAAAACGCTTTACTTCTAAAGGAACGCCAAGTTCCGCAGCAAAAGTGCGTACAAAAGCCTCATCGCCGTCACTTTCTGTTCCGCGCAATTGAAAGTTGCAGTGTGCTAAAAGCAGTTCTATACCGTGAGAGTACAGTAAATGTGCGAGTACTACGCTATCGATACCGCCACTAATGGCAACCAATATTTTTTTCTCCTTAAGTTTTTTAATCTCAACATTCATAATTTATTCACCTCTTTTTAATTGCCCGTGTGGCTCACACTTATACCACTCCAAATCGGGCACTAGTATTCAGTTTACCGATAAGGCTTTTGGCAGTAGTACAAGGATATGCTTTTTTACGATACTGACTGATGGGCTGAATCCCTACAAGACTATTGGTAAAGAACAGCTCGTCGGCTTTTTGAAGTTCAAAAGGTGAAATAGAGGTCTCTATCACCTCGTAGTCTTCGGTTTTATTAAGGGTTTTGATAAGCATCTTGCGGGTAATACCACTGAGTGCTCCATCGGTTAGTGGGGGCGTTTTTAAGGCATTTCCTTGCACTACAAACAGGTTGCCGTTGAGCATTCCTGCAATACTCTTGTTGCTGTTGAGCAAGATGCAATTCTGATAGTCGTTTTCTTCGGCAAAGATACTGCCTAACACGTTCACCGTGCGATTAATGTGCTTTACATTTGCTAAGAGGTCGGGTTGTACAAAAAAGTCTTTAAAGAGTTCTACCTCGTAGGGTTCTTCGTTGAGTACATAGAAAGGATTGTTCATCACTTCGGTTTCTATGATATAATCTACCTCATTGGTAATGGGCGTATACTTACCACCATCTTTACGGAAAACAGTAATACGCACTCGTACCGGATTATTTTCGAGACTATTGGCTTTAATAAGTGTAAGGATTTCCTCTTCGAGGTACTCCATAGAGAATACCATAGGGATATCCATACGCAAGATACGCATACTTGCCATTAGGCGCAGGTAGTGTTCTTCCCAAAAGATTAGTTTTTGGTAGCTGTATTTGCAAGTATCGAACACGCCATCGCCGTAGAGGAAAGCACGGTTTTTAATAGTTAAGACGGTATCGCTATCGGTAATGAGGTTACCGTTATAATTGAGTTTCATATTTAGCTTGCTCCTATTTTAGCTTTAAGGTCGTTTATTTGGAGCTCCCAAAGCTGTTTGGCTTCTTCTATTTCATTAGGGAGGGCAAAATCAGTAATGATAAGGGAGACTTCTTGAGTCATATCATTCACATTGATTTTGATTTCGAAATAAGTAGAAGCGTCGTTATCGTCTTCCCAATGGAAACGAATATGGTCGTCCAACTTTTTGCGCAATATCTGAGCAGCTTCTTCTACTCCATTCCATACAAAAGTGTAGATTTCTTCATTAGCGCGCACATCGTCGGCGTACCACGAAGCGAGACCTGCTGGGGTAGAGATGTATTGATAGAGCAATTGCGGAGAGGCGTTTACGGTAACTTCTAATTGATATTTTTCTTTTGTTTGCATAGACAAATAGGGTATTATTACACTGTTTGATGGGCGCAATATACAACTATTTTTTGAAATAGCAAATTATTTTACCCCTTTATCACCTGTGCGAGTTGCTCCACGAATAACGCTGAGGGTTTGTTGAGTAATACCTAATAGAGAAGCTATGTGCCCTAAGGGGGCACGCAGAAGTATTTGAGGATAAGTGTGCAAGAGAAGGTCATACCGCTCTTGGGCAGTTTGGAATTTTATAGTATGTAGGCGTTCAGTAAGCGATTTGATAGCTGACACTAATAGAAATCGCATTAGGCGTTCGAGTTCTTGGTGTTCGTTTATTACGCGTTCTACTTCGGGGAAAGAGGCTACCCATACTACACTGTCTTCCAGCGTTTCTAAAGAGAAGAGCGAAGGCTGGGAGAAATAGATATTTTCTACGGGAAAATAAAACATTTGTTCCAAAAGGAAGGTGTGGGTAATGTCTTTATCTTCTTTGTTATAAAACAGGCGCAAGAGTCCCTTTTCAACATAAAACAATTGTTTGGAATGGGAGCCTTCTTTGAGCAACAAGTGGTATTTTTTGTACTCTTGTTGCTCAAATAGGCTATTGATAAAAGCAAGTGTCTCGGTGTTGATTTGAGTTTCTTGGTGTAGGTACTCGGTGAGCGTCATTTTTGGGGTATGGCTATTGCATATTTTTAGCCTCGATGCTAAGAGTAGCGTGAGGTACTGCCATAAGACGACGTTTATCGATGAGTTTACCTGTTACACGACAGATGCCATAGGTTTTGTTTTCGATACGGATAAGTGCATTCTTGAGGTCGCGTATAAACTTTTCTTGACGAATAGCCAATGCGGTATTTTCCTCTTTGCTGGTTACCTTAGAGCCTTCTTCAAAGGCTTTGAAAGTGGGAGATGTATCGTCGGTACCATTAGTGGCACTGTTCATATATGAACTCTTGATAAGCTCTAAATCGGTTTGTGCTTTTTTGATTTTTTCTTCTATAAGTGCTTTAAATTCTTCTAATTCCTTATCGGAATAGCGCACTCTGATGTTTCCTTCTTCCATAAAAATTATAGTATTTATTAAAATTGGGGCGTAAAATTACTATTATTTTCAGAACTACCAAAATAAAAATGTTATTTTTTTTATTTGGGATTATTATTTCTGATAAAAACGCACCCAATCTACGTACATTCTTACCGGTTTGGTAAAAGGTTTTACTTCGCCTACCCAGCTACCGCCTAATTGCATATCGATGCGCAACATATAGGGGCGAGCAAAGGGGAATTGCCCTTCACTTTCTTTCTCGGGCACACGTGCATAACTAAAAGTTTGTTTGCCGTTTACATAAAAGCGCAATTCATCGGTGTCGAGCTCTACGGCATAGATATTATAATCATCGGGGTTGATAGGAGCTGTAGCGGTGCTTTTAGGGGTGCGCTTGGTAGGGTCTTTTTTGCCCGCTTGGGTGTAAGTGGAGTGTACCGTATGGTGTACAAAAGGCTCGTAATTGAGTCGTTCGACGATGTCTATCTCACCACCCGTAGGCCAAGGAGCATCGGGTGTCATCCAGATAGCAGGCCAGGCTCCTTGAGTGGCTTCGAGCTTACAACGGATTTCTAAGCGTCCTTTTTCGAAGTATTTTTTGTCCTTGGTAGAAACACCCCCGGTGATATATTTAGACTTGTCTTTGGCGGGGTCTGTACTGGGCTTGCCTAAGAGGATAAGATTGCCATTCTTTATCTCGAACAAGCTAGCGTCTTGACTCATTGTTTTGCACCAATCAGCTTTATCGCAACGCCATATTTTTGACCATATTTTGGTGACAAAGATATCGTCGCGGTTGAAATCGTCTTCCCAAACTAATTTCCACCCTCCTTTTTTTAAATAATCGTTATTATCTTTTGTTGAGGGGTCTTCCTTTTCTTGCTGAGAGCAGGCTATGCTAATGCTCATCACACATAAAATAATAAATATGTTTTTCATTTTAATACTGTTTTAATTAAATGTAAATATAAGGGCAAAGGTACAAAATAATTTTTTATTAGCAAAAGCCTTAGGCCATAGGCCATAGGCATTAGGGGGAGAAGCGACGGTCATTATTGTTGTATAAACACCCAACCTTGCGGATTTCTTTCAAAGGAAGAATGCGGTGACGGAAAAGCTACGGGCGATTAACTTTGGCAAAGTGTATACCGCAAAGGCGATGTGCTGGGGTTACCTGAAGGATTCGGAAGGAAACGGAGAGATTCGGAAGGAGTGATTTAGGAGAGAGGTAAAAAATGAGCTATAAGATGGGTGGGGTTAGCTTATAGAGAGCTTATAGGAAGCTTATACGAATCTTGGACGATTGGTATAGAAAGGGTATATAAGTGGTTGGTTCATAATATGATACAACAGTGCTAAAAATGTTAAAAAGGGGGTTTCGAGGCGAAAGAAAGAGGAAGAGGCAATAGGCCTTAGGCCATAGGCACTAGGGGGGAGTGTGACGGAAAATCAAAAGAAAACTCCCTCCTTACACATACCCAGCTGTCGCGAGGCACATACACAGTTATTGCTGGCTACCTCAAAGAGGGGGAATATGGGGACGGGAAAACGACTATGAAATTGTAAATCAGAGACCATCATTTCTCAAAACCTTGATTCACACTGATAATTTTCTTACATTTGTGCGCTTTCGCAAATTGTGAAATTTGCTCATTTGCTAATTATACGCTACCTTTGCGCTTTATTACTGAATATGACAATAGATTTTGAACATAAACAGTCGGCGCACTGTGAAAATGGAGTAGCTTCTAACTTGTTGCACTTCAATGGAGTGGAACTGAGTGAACCGATGGTCTTTGGGATTGGGTCGGGACTGTTGTTCTTCTACTTTCCTTGGATAAGAGTGAACGAAGCACCTGCTATTAGTTACCGCACAATGCCGGGACATATTTTCAGCAAAGTAGCCAAACGTTTAGGATTTAAGGTGAAACGCCAAAAATTCTCTTCTGCTGAAAAGGCACAACAAGCCCTCGATGACAATCTTGCCAAGGGTATCCCTACGGGCTTGCAAGTGGGGGTGTTCAACCTACCTTATTTTCCCGATGAGTACCGCTTTCATTTTAACGCTCACAACTTAGTGGTTTATGGCAAAGAAGACGGCAAGTACCTTATCAGCGACCCTGTGATTCCTTATACTACGACCCTTACGCCTGAGAAACTCAGCAAAGTGCGTTTTGCCAATGGGGTATTGGCACCCAAAGGACACCTCTACTACCCTACCCATTTGCCCAAAGAGTTTCAGTTGGAAAAGGCGATTTGGAAGGGTATCAAGCAGACGTGCAGTACAATGCTCGCTCCTGTGCCGATAGTGGGCGTAGCAGGGATTAAGAAACTCAGCAAGGATATACTGAAATGGCACCGCAAGAAAGGTGCGAAGACTACTAATCATTACCTTGCTCAGCTGATACGTATGCAGGAAGAGATAGGTACTGGGGGTGCTGGATTTAGGTTTATCTACGGTGCTTTTTTGCAAGAAGCAGGCAAACTCCTGAAAAACGATGCCTTATTAGAGCTCTCCAAAGAAATTACCGATATAGGCGATGCGTGGCGTGATTTTGCGGTAGCCATAGCCCGCGTATACAAAAACCGTAGCACCCAAGTCGATGTGTATAACGCTCTCTCACAGCAATTATATACCATAGCCGAGCGGGAAGAAGCGTTTTTTAAGAAGCTTCGGAAAGTGAAGAAATAGGAATTAATTTAATTAGGAAAAATAGTTTTTATGATTTATCTTTGCCAAAAAAAATAATAAGAAAATGTCTAAGAAAATAGAAGCAAATACTGATTTGTGGGTATATGATTTACTTAAAGAAGCTGGTATTACACCTACAGCACAAGGAAGTTCCATACTAGAGATAGATAAGGCTCTAAAAACTGCCTCCAAGAAAAAAAATGGAGAAAAAGGCAGTCCTGAATATATTGCTACAGTAAAAGATTTTTTACTTGTAATAGAAGATAAAAAGGACACTACTTTACATGTAAAACGAAATGAGAATAATCTTATTGCTCAAGATATAAATGGAACCATTAACTATGCTTTGAACGGGGCTTTGCACTATGGCTTGCATCTTATCAAGAATACCTCATATAAAAAAATCTTAGCTTTTGGAATTTCAGGTGATGAAAAAAGACATCGAATAACTCCTATTTTTATAAATGAACGAGGAGAATATAAAGAATTAGAAGATGTGGAAACTTTTACATTATTCAATGAAAAAAACATTGAAGAATATTATATTCAAAGTGTTGTAAAAGAAAAAACTACACAAGAAAAAACTACAGAAGAAATTCTTAAAGATGCTAAAGTATTACATAAAGATTTGAGAGATTATGGTAGTATTCAAGATAAAGACAAACCTTTGATTGTATCAGGTATTCTCCTTGCTCTCAATGAAGTAAAATTTGGCAGTTTTTCAATTAATACCCTTACAGGGGATAGTATGAAAACTGATGGAGAAAAAATATATGATGCTATCGCAACTAACTTGGATAGAGCTCGAGTTTCCCCATTAGTAAAAAAAGACAAATTGCTAAGCCAATTTACGATTATTAAGGACACTAAAGCCATTAACGAAATAAATACCTCTTTAGGTAAGACACCCTTAAAACACTATACAGAATTTTTAGATTCTAATGTTTATCATAACATGAAATATATTTCTTCAGCTGAAGATTATATAGGAAGATTTTATAGCGAATTTATGTCCTATTCAAGTGGTGATGCCCAATCTTTAGGTATTGTTCTTACTCCTAAGCACATTACAGAACTTTTTTGCGAACTCATTCAACTGAAATCCACTGACACAGTGCTTGATCCCTGTTGTGGTACGGCGGGTTTTCTCATTTCAGCAATGCACTATATGTTGCAACAAACTCAAGATGTACAATTACAGGCTAATATCAAAAAACAACAATTACATGGATTAGAGATGCAACCTTATATGTTTACTATTGCTACCACTAATATGATTTTACGAGGGGATGGAAAAAGTAATTTAGAACAAGAAGATTTTTTAAAACAAAATGCTCATCAACTACAATTAAAAGGTTGTAATATAGGAATGATGAACCCACCTTATTCACAAGGTTCAAAAACAAATCCAACCTTGTATGAAATAGCTTTTACGGAACATTTATTAGACTCTTTAACTATCGAGGGAAAAGCTATTGTAATTATTCCTCAATCGGCTGTGACAGGAAAAACAAAAGAAGAGAAAGAAATTAAAAAAAATATTCTCAAAAAGCATACTTTAGAAGGAGTTATTACTCTTAATAGAAATACGTTTTATGGGGTAGGTACTAACCCTTGTATTGCAATTTTTACAGCTGGAATACCTCACTATAAAAATAAAATAGTTAAGTTTATTAATTTTGAAAATGATGGTTTTGAAGTTCAAAAACATATAGGACTTATTGCAACTCAATCGGCAAAAGACAAAAAACAGCATTTGCTTGACGTATGGTTTGATAGGCAAGAGGCAGAGACAAAATTCTGTGTAGAAACTACCATTGAGGCTGATGATGAATGGTTACATTCTTTTTACTATTTCAATGATGAACTACCTGTAGATGATGATTTTGAAAAAGTAATAGCTGATTACCTTACTTTTGAAGTGAATATGATCACTCATGGGCGAGCTTATCTTTTTGAAGAAAAAAATAAACTATGAAAGAAGCGTTAAATTTAAACAATAGAAAGTGGAAATCCTTTAAAGTAAGTGATATTTTTTATATCTTTACAGGAGCTTTACTTAATAAAGAAGAAATGCAGGGAGGTAATATTCCTAGAATAACAGCTACTGATATTAATAATGGAGTAGCTCTTTTTACTAATAGAGTAGAAAGTAATAAATTTAGAACTTTTGAAAATTTCATTAGTATCTCTTTTTTAGGGAGTGTATTTTACCAAAAAAACCTTTCAAGTCTTGATATGAAAATACATGGTATTTCTCCAAAAGGATACAATTTAAATTCTTATTCAGCAAAATTTTTAATACCCATAATAAAGAAGTTCGCTTTTAAATATCATTATGGTTATCAATTATCTACTTCTATATTAAGGAGACAAAAAATGTTACTACCCATAAATAATGAATCTCTCCCAGATTGGCTTTTTATGGAAAATTATATAAAGCAAAAGGAATTTACTTTTAAAAAGCTTTTAACCACATATTACACTCATAAAAATCTTAACATTACCATTATAGACCAAAATTTGAAAGACAAACAATGGAAATCATTTTTTATAGGTGGTGAAGATGGGGTTTTTGATATCAAAGCTACAAAAAGTGGTATAGACAAAAAAAAACTTTCCATAATAGAAGGAAATACCCCATACATTACTCGTAGTAACATTGATAATGGTATCCAAATGTTTGTAAATAAGCAAAAAGCAATATATCAAGCAGATGAAGGAAATGTTATTACTATCGGCTTGGATACTCAGACTGTTTTTTATCAAGAAAATCCCTTTTATACTGGACAAAATATTCAAATTCTAAGAAATCCTTATCTAAACAAATATATTGCTTTATTTATAATTCCTTTATTGAAGTTACAAATGCAAAAATTCTCTTGGGGTAGTAATGGAGCTACTTTAGGAAGATTAAATAGAACAAAGATTCTTCTTCCTGTTAATGAAAAAGGGAGTCCTGATTGGAATTTTATGGAAAACTATATAAAACAAAAAGAACAAATAAAGATAAATAGTATATTAAATCACTATAAGAAATAACCTATAATAATGAACAAAATCAACCTTTTACTTTTATTAGGCGTTGTCGCTACAAGCTGGGCGCAACAACAGCAAACGCTCGAAAAAGGGTGGAAATTTACCCGTGAGGACAAACCAGTGTTCTCGCAAACTAACTACAACGATGCCAAATGGCAACGCGTAACCGTACCTCACGATTGGGCTATTTATGGTCCTTTTGATATGGAAAACGATATCCAGCGCACTGCCATCAAGCAGGACGGACAAAAAGCGGCTATTGAGCATACGGGGCGCACAGGAGGCTTGCCTTTTGTAGGCGTAGGCTGGTACCGCACGCAGTTCAACGTGCCTGAACTTACGTCCGATAAGCAAGTGTTTGTACAGTTCGACGGGGCGATGAGTAACCCCGAAGTGTTTGTAAACGGACAAAAAGCGGGTGAATGGCACAATGGCTACAACACTTTCTTCTTGGATATCACTCCTTACGTAAAAGCTAATAACAACACTTTGGCAGTGCGACTCAACAACCTTACCCAGATGTCGCGTTGGTACCCAGGAGCTGGATTGTACCGCAATGTGCATATCATCACTAAAAACAAAACGCATATCCCTATTTGGGGCGTACAAATTACTACCCCCGAAATAACAAATAACTTCGCCAAAGTAGTAGTAAATACTGAGTTTGTAGCTGATAAAAAGACGGCTATCACAGCAGAGACTGTTATTTTCGACGAACGAGGTGAAAGAGTAGCGTATACCAATACCAAAGGAACGCCTTACACTACCGATAAGATTTCAGCAGAATTGTATATTGATAATCCCCGTTTGTGGGACATCGGCAAGCCGTACCTCTATAAAGCGGTTACCAAACTCTATGAAGGTAATACTGTAAAAGATGAGGTGACCACTACCTTTGGGGTGCGCTCTATCGAACTCAAACCTAACGATGGTCTGTACCTCAACGGACGCAAAATCAAAATACAAGGGGTGTGTATGCACCACGATTTAGGTCCGCTGGGCGGGGCGGTAAATGAGAGTGCTATACGTCGACAAATACGCATTATGCAGGATATGGGAGTGAATGCTATCCGCACTTCGCACAATATGCCCGCGCCTGAATATGTGCGCGCTGCCGATGAAATGGGTATGCTACTCGCCGTAGAGAGTTTCGACGAATGGGCTATCCCCAAAGTAGAAAACGGTTATCACTTGTACTTCAAAGACTGGGCTGAAAAAGACCTTACGAACCTTGTAAAACACTACCGCAACAACCCCAGCGTGCTGATGTGGTTCATCGGTAATGAGGTGGAAGAACAGAGTGTAGAAAGTGGCTCGCAAGTAGCGCGCTATTTGCAAGATATCATCAAAAAATACGATACTACCCGCCCTGTGAGCAATGGTATGGATAGACCTCACGATGTGCTTAAAAACAATATGGCAGCAACGATGCAGCTAATAGGCTTTAACTACCGCCCATTTAAGTACAAAGAAGCTTACCGCAAGTTGCCACAACAGCTTATTTTGGGTAGTGAAACAGCATCAACAGTGAGTTCGCGCGGGGTGTATAAATTCCCCGTAGAGCGCAAATCAATGGCTAAATACCCCGATATGCAGTCTTCTTCTTATGATGTAGAACACTGCGGTTGGTCGAACTTGCCCGAAGACGACTGGATACATCAAGAGGATTTGCCTTATACCATAGGAGAGTTCATCTGGACAGGTTTCGACTATCTCGGCGAACCTACTCCTTACTATGTAGAATGGCCTTCACATAGTTCCTATTTTGGGGCAGTAGATTTGGCTGGGCTACCCAAAGACCGCTTCTATCTCTACCGCTCGCATTGGAATAAGGAAGCCGAAACCTTACATATCCTCCCTAATTGGAATTGGGAAGGGCGCGAAGGTGAAGTAACTCCTATATTCGTTTATACTAATTATCCTTCTGCCGAATTGTTTATCAATGGCAAAAGTCAAGGCAAACGCACTAAAGACCTCTCTATAAAATTAGAAGAGGAAGAAAAAGACGGCAATCCTTCAGATTTAGAACGCCAGAAACGTTACCGCCTAATGTGGATGGATACTAAATACGAACCTGGTACTGTGAAAGTAGTAGCTTACGATGCCAATGGTAAGGCAGTAGCCGAAAAAGAAATACGTACTGCTGGTAAGCCTTATGCCTTGCGTCTTAGCAGTGAACACAAAACAGTGCTCACCCCTAATAGTAAAGACCTCGCTTTCATCACCGTAGAAGCGGTAGATAAGGACGGTAATTTATGCCCAACAGTGAATGATTTAGTAACCTTCAGCGTGAAAGGAGCAGGCTTTTATAAAGCAGCAGCCAATGGCGATGCTACTTGCACCGACCCATTTCACTTGCCTAAAATGCACCTTTTCAACGGAAAATTAGTGATGATGGTACAAGCAGGTGAAAAAGCAGGCGAAATTACTATTGAGGCAAAAAGTAAAACGCTAAAAGGAAAGATTTCAGTAGAAGTTAGAAAATAGAACATAGAAATTAGATGCTGTTATTTTTATATGCTTTGCCAAAGGACAAGAGCCTTTGGCAAAGTTTTTTATAGTAGAGGTAGAGCTGAGAACAATTGGTGCATTAACAAAAATATTGTATCTTTGTACTTTCATCTACAAATCGTCCACTTATGAACTACCGTCTTGCCTCTCCCGCCGATGCCCGCAAAGTAGCCACTGTGCTCACCGATGCTTTTGCTAACTACAATATGTATCGTGAGGTGCTCAACTCTTTTTTTACTACCGATAGTAAGTATATAGACTATCTGAACAAATTGCATTATGTACAAGTGATGAGTAATATCCGTAAGGGTTATTGCTTGATAGCCGAAGAAAACAACGAAATTATAGCCGTCGCAGTGATGCAATCGTTGCGATGCACTCGTATTACCCTTTGGGATTACCTACGCTCAGGAGCTTTTGCACTTTGGCGTTATGCCAAACCTACTCAATACTTTTTACCTTTCTTAGACAAGAGCAGCGAGCACGCCAAAAAACAAACTTCTGAAAACAGATGGTATTTAGAGAGTTTTGTAGTGAGTCCCGCGTGGCAAGGTAAACACATAGGAGGTAGATTTTTAGACGAAGCCGTTTTGCCTTTAGTAGCGCGTGAAGGAGGTAGCCAACTTAGTTTGGTTACTAATACCGAAACAAATGTATCTTTCTACCAAAAACACGGTTTTGAGCAAATTCACCAAACCAAAATAGGAGGCGTAGATGTTTGGACGATGTTGGTGGATGTGAAGAGTCGCTATAAAGTACCTGACAACCCTGATTAGAAGAGTAACTTGGTACTTTGAAACTTTTTTTCTACTTTTGCGCCAATATTAACCATTGACCATTCATCATTAATTATTGTTTTATATGAAATTCAACGAGTACAAACACTTAGACCTTACTAAGATAGCAGAAGAAATATTGGCTTTCTGGAAAGCCGCCAACATCTTTGAGCAGAGTATCGCCTCACGCGAGGGCGCTATTCCGTTCGTGTTTTTTGAAGGACCGCCATCTGCCAATGGCGTACCTGGTATTCACCACGTGATGGCGCGCTCTATTAAGGATATTTTCTGCCGCTATAAAACTCAGAAAGGATTTCAAGTAAAACGCAAAGCAGGATGGGATACCCACGGCTTGCCCGTAGAACTTGGTGTAGAGAAAGAACTCGGCATTACCAAAGAAGATATAGGCAAAAAAATAAGCGTAGAGGACTATAACAAGGCTTGCAAAGAAGCCGTGATGCGCTATACCGATATCTGGAATGACCTTACCGAGAAAATAGGCTACTGGGTGGATATGGAAGATCCTTACATCACCTATAAACCTAAGTATATGGAAAGCGTATGGTGGCTTTTGAAACAACTCTACAATAAAGGATTGTTATACAAAGGCTATACCATTCAGCCTTATTCGCCTAAGGCAGGAACAGGCTTGTCGTCGCACGAGCTCAACCAACCAGGTTGTTACCGCGATGTGAGCGATACTACCGTTGTGGCGCAATTTAAAGTGCGTCAGTTCCCAGAAAAGTTGGCTAAACACTTTGAAAGTATAAAAGAACCTATTCATATCCTTGCTTGGACAACCACTCCTTGGACATTGCCTTCTAACACCGCACTTGCCGTGGGCAAAGAGATTGAGTATGTACTCGTAAAAACATTCAATCAATATACTTTTGAGCCTATTACTATCATTATTGGCAAACCGCTTTTGGCAAAACAATTCGGCAAAAAGTTTGTAGAGGGCGATGCAGAAGCCTTAGCAGCTTATACGCCTGAAAGCAAGACTATTCCTTACCAAGTATTAGGAGAATGCAAAGGCGCAGACCTCGTGGGTACTACTTATGAGCAACTCATTCCTTGGTGCGCTCCTGCCGAGAATGCTGACCAAGCTTTCCGCGTAATTGCAGGCGACTTTGTTACCACCGATGATGGTACAGGTATCGTGCATATCGCCCCTACTTTTGGTGCTGATGACGCCCGTGTAGCTAAAGAATATGGAGTGCCTCCAATGCTCGTAAAAGACGCGTATGGCAACTTTATTCCGTTAGTAGATTTGCAAGGGAAATTTATTGAAGGACACAATATTCCTGAGGCTTTTGCAGGTAAATACATTAAAAATGAGTATTACGATGCAGGAGAAGCACCTGAAAAATCGTGGGATGTGAGCTTGGCAATTCTCCTCAAAGAAGAAAACAAAGCTTTCAAAGTAGAAAAATACGTACACAGCTATCCACACTGCTGGCGTACTGATAAACCTGTATTGTACTACCCGCTCGACTCGTGGTTTATAAAGGTTACTGACTTCAAAGACCGTATGTTTGAGCTCAATGAAACCATCAACTGGAAACCTAAGGCTACCGGTGAAGGGCGTTTTGGCAACTGGCTTAAAAATGCTAACGACTGGAATCTTTCGCGTTCACGCTATTGGGGGATCCCGTTACCTATCTGGCGTACAACCGATAAGCAAGAGGAAATCTGCATCGGTTCGGTAGAAGAACTAAAAGCCGAAATACAAAAAGCTATTGCAGCGGGCGTAATGACAGCTGACCCTTATAAAGATTTTGTAGTAGGCGATAACTCCGAAAGCAATTATGACAAGGTTGATTTGCACAAAAATATCGTTGATAACATAGTGCTCGTGTCGCCTTCAGGCAAACCTATGCACCGTGAAACCGACCTTATCGACGTATGGTTCGACTCAGGGTCTATGCCGTATGCACAATGGCACTATCCTTTTGAAAACAAAGACTATATCGATAATCACACCGCTTACCCAGCCGACTTTATAGCGGAGGGGGTAGACCAAACACGCGGTTGGTTCTATACACTTCACGCGATTGCTACTTCGGTATTCAACAGCGTGGCGTACAAAAACGTAGTGTCTAACGGTTTGGTGCTCGACAAGAACGGACAAAAGATGTCGAAACGCTTGGGCAATGCGGTAGACCCATTCACTACCATAGCCGAGTATGGCGCCGATGCCACTCGCTGGTATATGATTTCTAACGCTAACCCTTGGGACAACCTCAAATTCGACTTGGAAGGGGTAGCTGAAGTACGCCGTAAATTCTTCGGTACGCTCTACAACACCTATTCATTTTTTGCACTCTATGCTAATACCGATAGCTTCACTTATGCAGAAGTCGATATACCACTGGCTGAACGCCCTGAAATAGACCGCTGGATACTTTCGGAACTCAATACGCTCATCAAAGAAGTAGATGCCCTCTATGCCGATTATGAGCCTACCCGTGCTACGCGTGCTATCTCGGATTTTGTACAAGAAAACCTCAGCAACTGGTATGTGCGCCTCTCACGTCGCCGTTTCTGGAAAGGAGAATATGAAACCGATAAGATAGCCGCTTACCAAACCCTTTACACCTGCTTAGTAACCATCGCCAAACTGATGGCGCCTGTAGCACCTTTCTATGCCGATAGATTGTACAAAGATTTGGTAAGCGTTACCGGTAAAGAAAACAAAGAGAGTGTACACCTCACCGATTTCCCCGTAGCTAATGAAAGCTACATCGATAAGTCTCTTGAAAGCAAGATGCAGAAAGCGCAGACCATTTCGTCCTTAGTACTATCGTTGCGCAAGAAAGAAAGCATCAAGGTGCGTCAGCCATTGCAAAAGATAATGATACCGATAGCCAACGCTACCGAGCGCGCTGAAATAGAAGCGGTAGCAAACCTCATTAAGCACGAGGTGAATGTGAAGGAAATAGAACTCTTGGAAGATGCATCAGGTATATTGGTAAAACAAATCAAGCCAAACTTCAAGACCTTAGGACCTAAGTTTGGCAAGGATATGAAAGCTATAGCCACAGCGGTACAAGAATTTGGTCAGCAGGAAATAGCACAGTTTGAAAAAGTACAAACGTACAGCTTGCAACTGCTCGACAAAACGGTTACTTTGAGTTTGGACGATGTAGAAATCAGCACTCAAGATATAGAAGGCTGGTTGGTAGCCACCGCTGGTAGTCTGTTGGTAGCTTTAGATATTCACATCACCCCTGAACTGCGCCAAGAAGGTATCGCTCGTGAGTTGGTGAACCGCATTCAGAATATCCGCAAGGACAACGATTACGACATCACTGACCGCATACAAATACGCCTTCAAGCGCACCCTGCCCTACAAGCAGCCGTTACTGCTAACGAAGCCTATATCAAGAACGAAACCCTTACTGATAGCATCACTTTTGTAGAGAGTCTGCCAGAGGGTGAAGAAATAGCCTTTGACGAAGTAACAACAAGAATAGTCGTTAGTCGGTCGTAGCACGACAAGCTGTTAAACACTTTACCAATATCCCTAGATTTTGACAAAGTGATAAGAAAAGCGCGATGTTTAAAATAATAAACATCGCGCTTTTTTATTGACTAATTCACCTATTTCTCTTCTTTTTTCTTTCGATTTATTACCCTCAAAACTACCTTTTTTACTTAACTCTTAACTCCTCATTATTAACTACTTATATACCCTTTCTATACCAATCGTCCAAGATTCGTATAAGCTTCCTATAAGCTCTCTATAAGCTAACCCCACCCTCCTTACACCCTTTTTTCACCAAAATTCCCCTCAACCCTCTTCCGAACTTCTCCGTTTTCTTCCGAACCTCCTTAGCTCTCTGCTCTCTTCCAAACTTTCCTCCGAAAACCCCTAGTCCCTGCGAGATTTTCCTAAAAATCTGAAAACTCCTAATGTATCACTTTTAACAATACACACTTTGCCAAAGTTTGAAACTTCATAAAGGTTGATTATTAGCACTTCTGAGATTATTAACATTAAATATTTCCTATTTTTTTTAGAATCATTCCATTTTATTTACTATCTTTGCACCCTCTTTTTTTCTCATCAGAAATAATATTAATGTCTTTATCACCTAAAAATATAATCCTTTTACTCACTTCTTTTTGTGCAACTCAACTCTTCTCTCAACCTGTTGAAGAAGAAGTTACGCAACTCAGTGAGGTTGTGCTCACAGGGCAATCACCTATCAAGCAAGTGCAAAAAGCAGCTTACAACGTGGTTGCTATCGAAGCTCAACAGCTCCGCAATCTCAACAGCAATGCTGCCGATATGCTTGCTCGTGTATCGGGGGTGAAGATGCGCGAAACTGGCGGGGTTGGGGCAGAGACAGCAATCAATCTTAATGGCTTTACCGGTCGTCACGTGCGTATCTTTATCGATGGGGTGCCTATGAACGAAGCTAATGCCTCTTTTCGCATTAACAATATTCCCGCTGAACTTATCGAACGTATCGAAATTTACAAAGGTGTGGTGCCTGTTACTTTTGGTGCCGATGCTCTTGGGGGCGCTATAAATGTAGTAACGCGCAAAAGCCGATACAACTACGGCAATCTATCCTATACTTTTGGTTCTTTCAACACCCATAAAAGTACCTTAAACCTCGGGCAATTCCTCACCGATAACATCAGTGTAGAACTCAATGCTTACCAAAATTACTCCGATAACAGCTATAAAGTATTTACTGAATATCTCGACCTCCAAACAGGCTCTTACTCCAAAGAAAAACGTTGGTTCAAACGCTTTCACGACCGTTATCACAACGAGGCTATCATAGGTCGCGTGAATATCTTCGATGAAAAATGGGCTGATAAACTTTCTTTTGCACTCAATTATAGTCAAGAGAATAAACAACTCCAAAATGCCAACCTAATGCAAAAAGTATTTGGAGGTAAGTACCGCAAATCTCATAACTATTCATCTTCAGTAGAATATGAGAAAAAGAATATCCTCAAAGGTCTCTCTTTCTTCCTTACAGGACGTTATGATTTTACCACCACTCAGAATGTAGATGAAGAAGCTCGCCGTTATAGCTGGACGGGTGAGTATGAACCAATGGTTACTCGTGGTGAATCGCAACTTCAGAATACCATTTTTGAAGGTAAAACAGGATATATTACTTCACACTTAGACTATCAACTCAATGAAAAACACTCCTTTCAACTCACACACACCTTCAGTAATTACATTCGGCGTAACAAAAATATGCTCATTACCAACTATACCCTCGATTCCGATTTTATGAGGCGTGTCAATGAAAAAAATATCTCTGGATTATCATATAAGTTTACCCCTTCCGAGCGTTGGAATATATTAGCTTTCGGTAAATATTACAATACAGCTGTAACAGGTCCAGTGATTGTTACTGGATATGGAAGTCGCGCGGTATATGAAGAGGAAACTCATCACACTCAGGCTTGGGGTTATGGTGGGGCGACTACTTATCAGCTCTTAAAGCCTCTACAAGCCAAACTTTCTTATGAAAAAAGCTTCCGTCTACCTACTGATACTGAACTTTTTGGCGATGGCGATTTAGAGATTGGCAACTATAAGCTCAAACCCGAAAATAGCAATAACCTGAATGTAAATCTGTCTTATCAACCTGCGTTCAAAGTGCATTCATTCTTAGTAGAAGTGGGTTTTGCCTATCGTTATATCAAAGATTATATCATCAGAAGTATTATCAGTGCAGGAGCTAATGAAGGCTCCGCAGGAAGCCGAAATCACGGTAAGGTACTCAATATGGGAGTCGATGCTACCCTACGCTATTTCTTCTATAAAGATGCATTTTCAGTAGGTGGCAACTTGTCTTATATGAACTTGCGCAACAAAGAAGAATTTACTGAAACAGGTCGCCCTTCTGCTATCTATAACGACCGTTTGCCCAATATGCCTTATCTATTTGGCAACGCCGATGCTACTTGTAATATAGAAAGCCTGATTGCTAAACGCGACAGACTATCACTAAACTATAATCTCTTTTTCACCGAAGAGTTTTTTACCTCGTGGCAAAGCGAAGGAACAAAAATTAAAGTCCCTCGCCAACTTTCACACGACGTGAGTCTTACCTACTACACTCCTAACAAACGGTTAAGTCTTTCCGTAGAAGCCAAAAATATCACCGATGAATTGTTGTACGATAACTACAGCCTCCAAAAAGCCGGTCGCGCTTTCTATGCCAAACTCTCCTACCGATTCTACTAACCCCTAATTTCTAACAACTAATTTCTAAATATATGTATATCAATTTTCAAACATTCAAAAAAACGCTACTTGTAGGCTCATTAGTTAGCTTCGTAGCCCTTACGTCTTGCAAAAAAGACGATAATACTCCAGTTCCTCCTCCTTCTGCCGAGGAAGCTAACTTCTTCATCGATGCTGGAGGTGATCAAAATAAAACTCGTTATCTATTGGTCGCTAAAAACGTAGAAAATGGGGAACTCCCTCTTTCTGCTAACCAAGAACAATTCAAAGAAGCCAATGGCTATTTCTGGCAGTTCAACAAGAACACAGCAGTAGGTCTATCTTATGGCTTTAAAGGAGCTGGTATCGGTATTTCTTACGAAAAAACAGCTCAAGGTGTAAAACACCTTACTGATTTTGACGTAGCCGAACGTGCCACTACTTTCGGTTTCTTCAGTGATTATTGGATAACTGTAGTAGGCGGACAAGAATACGAAGGCAAAAAGGACGGCGCAACCTTCAACTTTCGCAATGCCAACAATTATACCAAAGCTTTTACCAAAACTATCCATACAGCAAATCTCCTTCCTGAGATGAACACCTCCTCTTCTACTCAAGAAATTGTGTCGTTTGCTGGTATCTTAGACAATGGTAACGGTGAGTTCTTCAGCGGTATGATAGTTTCTGATTACAAAGATGTACAAGTAGCTCAAGGTTCAAGTACCGGTAAAATCCACAATCCTGATGTAGTGTATGTAGGAGTACTCGATAAAGACTTGAACCTCAAACGTAGCTATAAAAGCGATAAGCTCAGCTATAGCGCAGGTCGTTTCAAATCTCAATATTTGTTAGAAATGGGTAAAGCCGATAATGGCGATGTATATGTGTTCTCAGGAGCAATTGCTAAGAATCCTCCTAAAGTAAAAGCTCCTCAAACCCCCGATGTTGCTTCAACAAAACCTGCAGGTGCTTTGCGTATCAAACAAGGCGCTACCGACTTTGATAGTTCTTATTTCTTTGATATTTCAGCAGTATCCGGTAACGGAATCTTTCGTCGTGTATGGCATATCACCGGTAATAAGTTCTTGCTTGAGTTCTTTAATGATGCTTCAAAAGCTGCCCTCAATGGAGTAGATGTAAACCGCTTTGCTATTGTAGATATGGAAGCTAAATCCTTCAACTGGGTAACCGGACTGCCAGCTCTCTCTGATTTTGCCAATATGACGTCAAACCCCGTAGAGCTTGCTGTCTATAATGGTAAAGTCTATCTACCAGTAAATGTAAAAAACAGTGACCCTGCTATCTATGTAATTGATCCTGCTACCAATGTAGCCACCAAAGGTCTCACTGTAAAAGGTGCTTCTTTCATTAACGCTATCGGTCGCTTTAAATAACAAAACAAAAAGGTGCTTGGAAAACAATCTCTCTAAGCACCTTTTCTATTTTTACTTTTCACTTTTTACTTTCTTCAGCCATTTCTCGGTATTTCTCAAATACTTCTCACTCGGCACAAACTTATAATGTAACCTTTTAGAAAGCGCCTCATACCGCTGTTGGATAACTGCTGGATTCTCCTCAATATCGTTGCGGTCGATGAACATCTCTGCAAAAAGCCTCCGCATCAAATCCATATTTCCTACCACTTGTATTGTGCCGTGATTCTCGTTAGGGTATTCAACAAAATAAGTCTCCAAATTCTTAAAATCTCCCTTTGTCGCCATTGCTTGCACCGCCTCTATCGCCTCCCGATGCCTACTGCGTCCATTGTTGCGCACCTTCTTCCCCGAATACGATAAATAGAATATCCGATGTTTAAAATCCTTTCCTTTATTCGCTTCGAACAACCGTTCTCCATCGTTTTTCCCCCACCACAAACTTGGGTCGTGTGCAATATAAGCATTAAACAACTCTGTATGTTTGTTAAGAGCTGAAACCACCGCCAATCCGCTCAATGAGTGACCTACTAAAATACGAAAATCACTACATCTGTATTGCTTTTTAACCAAAGGAATAAGCTCATCAGCCATAAACTGCCAAAAACGGTCACTATCGCTCCCAAAATCCCTTTCGCGCTGTGTGTTTTCAATTCCAATGACAATCATTTCAGGTACATTAGGGATTCCCTGAGCCAATTTTCCCATCAAAGTAGTAAAATAGTTGAAGTTTGTTTCTGCATCAAGCAGATACACCACAGGATAGTTTGTCTTTTTTAAAGTAGAGTCGTAATACGAATCAGGCAAATACACACTTATAGTACGCGTTTCACCTAACACTTTAGAAGAAACCGATAATTGTTCACCTATACAAATAGAAGTCTGCCCTTGAACAAAAGAGGAAGCTAATAGCCAAAACAAAAATACCCTTCTCATTACTTATTGATATTTAATAAATGTGATTTTAATAGATGCAAAAATACTAATAATTTCTCAAATTACCAATTTCTCAATGCCTTTATTCCTTACACTTTACTAAAGTTAATCTACCATCGCGCTATGCTTCACATCACCCTGTCATTCGTCCCTCGTCATTCGTCATTAATTTCCTTTTCCGTCATACTCCCCCCTATTGCCTATGGCCTTAGGCCTAGCACCTCTTCCTCTTTCTTTCGCCTCAAAACCCCGTTTTTACCATTTTTTGTATCGCTGTATTATACTATGAGTCAACTTTTTATATACCCTTTCTATACCAATCGTCCAAGATTCGTATAAGCTTCCTATAAGCTCTCTATAAGCTAACCCCACCCTCCTAAAAGCCTTTTCTCGCCAAAATTCCCTTCAGCCTCTTTTTGTAAAATTTCGTTTTCTTCCGGACTCCTCAACCCTCCCCATTTGCTAATTCTCTCATTTCCAAATTTTCTAATTTCCTAATTATTTCATACCTTTGCACTTTAATACAAAAAACTATACAATGAAAAACATTTTTAAAACAATTTTATTATTTGCTTCACTCGCTCTGATAAGCTGTGGAAATAAAGATGATGATGAACCTAAAAAGGATAAACCCAAAGAAGAAATACAAGTGCCAAAAATTTCTGAAGTGCGTTTTTCCTATGTCGATTTTGACCTTAGCAATAACTATAATGACTATAGTGAAGGTGAAGATTTTCTGAACGATACTCAGTTAGGTACATATTTCTTTACAGCGAAAGAAATTGTGGTATCTTATCAGTATGATACCCAAGGAAGGCTTATAACACTAAAAACAAATGATATTACCGAAGGAACAGCTACTACTGTTACAGCAGCATATAGTGCAAACAAAATTACTTTATCTAATTTTGATGACGAACAAGGGGTAAAAGAACTATCACTAAACAATGACGGAAATATCACAGACTTCGATATTCGTTATAATGAAAAGCAACAATTGCTTCAAGCAGGTAAAAATCAATACTCTTGGAAAGATGATAACTGTACCAAAATAAACCTTAAAATTTATGACGCTCTTACAGAATGTACCCTATCTTATACGCAAAATCTTAATAAAAACAATTTTTTCTTAGGTCTTTTGGAAATACACGATGTAACCGGATATAAAGATTATTTTCTTAAACAAATATTCATTCCGAGGGGGAAAGGCACTAAAAATCTCCTTCAACAAACTACTTATCAGCAAAATGGGTTGCCTTCAGATTTTATAAGTAAATATAGCTATGAGTTTAATGCTGATGGTACAGTCAAAACTATAAAAGAAGAAGCTATTACAAACGGACGTATTGAAGGTGAATCAAGAATATCTGGAGAATATACTACTCAGAAATGGAACTCTTTACAAGCGCTTATCAGTCGTATACAAAACGGGATAGAAAAGAGATATACCTTTCAAGAACTCCTAAAAAACAACGAAAAATATGTAGTGAGAATTAGTAGCCAAACAATCGTACAAAAAGATAAAAACAACAAACCTATTCATCTACCAGTAGACAAAGTGATTGATTATTATATTAATTATAAACAGCAAGGTGGTGAAAAGAAAATCTCAGAGATTAAAATAATACGAACCTATAACATACATCAAAACACTACTTATCAACTGAAATATTAATTGTTCATTGTTATGATTCGCATTACTAAAAAATTCGATTTTGAAGCAGGACACGCGCTTTACGGCTACGATGGCAAATGCAAAAACCTGCACGGGCACAGCTATAAGCTCTACGTAACTGTCATAGGCGAACCTATTACCGACCCCCATAACGTGAAAAACGGTATGGTAATAGACTTCGGCGACCTCAAACGCATCGTGCAGGAGCAAATCATCGAAGCGTTCGACCACGCTATGGTCTTCAACGAACATTCACCTCACAAGGCATTAGCCGAAGAACTGCGCGCCAAAGGTCATCGCATCATCACCGTGCCCTATCAGCCCACCAGCGAGAACCTCGTAACCGACTTTGCTCGACGCATCGCCTACCAACTACCCGCCGGAGTCGAGCTCTTTTCAGTACGCCTATGCGAAACTGAAAGCTCCTATGCCGAATGGTTCGCCTCAGATAATTAAGAGGAAAGTAAGGCGTTATACATTTTGCCAAAGTTTTTGCCTGTGTGGCTCGCTCCTTTGGATAATTTGATTATATCGACAATCAGTTGCTTTTACGTTCTGTTGTAGGGGCTAATGGCAATTAATCTTTTAAAAAAATTCATAACACAAATATGTAAACTATGGCACTTGTACTAATAATTATATTAAGCATTATCTTTTGGTTTTACAAAACAAACGTCAAGAAACGTTTGCGCAATTCGTTTACTCAAAAGACCTTAAACAGGAATACACCAAACTATATTCGTAAACACTGGCGAGAGAAGCGTATTGATGCTGACCATTGCGATGTGATGAATGAAAATACAACCTTCGATTTGCAAGCCGTAGAAGACAATCGTATGAAAACTGATTTCGAGGAAACAATGCTTCTCACTGAGACAATGTTATTCAGTAAATTGCGATTAGGAGAAGAAAAATTGAAGCTTAGTTATATAAGGTGTTACGATAAAAGTAGCACTCCTGTAAAAGTATATCAAACTACTGTTGCCGATATAGATGCCAGTGTAGCGCAAGTAAAGCTCAATGTACAAGGCTATATCAATGTGTATTACAACCCTCAAGACCCTAAAGAAGTGTATATCGATACCGAGTTCTTACAAAAAGACCTCACTGAACTGATGAATGTTTGATAATGGAAACAGATTTTACATTACCCTTATTACCACCTCCACCAGAAATTGAGACCCGTGAGATACTCAAACAGCTCACGCTATCACATAGGCATTTAGCTGAACTGAAAGGAGTAGTAAAAACGATACCTAATGAGCAAATTCTCATCAATACCCTTTCCTTACAAGAAGCGAAAAGCAGTAGTGAGATTGAAAATATTGTTACTACCCACGACAACCTTTATAAGGAAAATATTATGATTGATACCCATCCTGCTAGCAAAGAGGTACTAAATTATGCCAAAGGTCTAAAAATGGGGTTTGAGATTGTGCGCAATGAGAGGATATTGCTAAACAAACATATATTGCTCATTCAAGAACAACTCGAAGCTAACAAGGCAGGTTTCAGAACCCAAGCCGGCACTAAGCTTATTAACAATCACAACGAAGTGGTGTATACGCCTCCGCAAAATAAGGAAGAGATACTCAACTTAATGGCAAACCTCGAAAGGTTTATCAACGACCCTGAATTTTCGGAGCTTGATCCGCTTACTAAAATGGCGATTATTCATTATCAGTTTGAGAGTATTCACCCTTTCTATGATGGCAATGGTCGTACAGGGCGTATCATCAATATTTTGTATTTGGTATTACAAGGTTTGCTCGACCTGCCCGTACTTTACCTCAGTCGGTATATCATTCAGCATAAAACTGATTATTACAAAGCTTTGCAAGGAGTAAGAACTAATGGCGATTGGGAAACGCTTATTTTGTATTTACTCAAAGGAGTAGAAGTAACCGCTATTGAAACTATAGAACTCGTACAAAATATCAAAGCTTTAATGCAACAAACCAAGCAGCGCTTGCGTAGTGAGTTACCCAAGATATACGGTCAGGATTTGCTCAACAACCTTTTTAAAAATCCATATACTAAGATAGAGTTTTTGCAAGAAGATTTGAATATAGCTAGACGCACTGCTCAGCATTATTTAGATACTATTGCCGAAATGGGGTTACTCAGCAAGTTGAAAGTAGGGAAGTCAAACTATTATATCAATGATTTGTTGATAAAAGTTCTTCAAAGAGAAAAAGTATAACGTAGCAAAAAAACGTCTTTTTTTGCCACGTATGGTATAACGTGGAAAAAAAACGCCGTTTTTTGCCATATCATATTGCTCATTGATACGAAATGGACTTTTTGTATAAATGATAACCTAAAAAATAATGTTATCCATAGAATTAGCTGAAAATAAAAAGATATACTTCGCCTCCGATAATCACCTCGGAGCACCCACTGCTGTCGAAAGCAAACCTCGAGAAGCAAAGTTTGTGCAATGGCTTGATACTATCAAAGCCGATGCAGGGGCAATATTCCTTTTAGGCGACCTTTTCGACTTTTGGTTTGAGTACAAAAAGGTTGTCCCCAAAGGCTTTGTGCGCACTTTGGGCAAGCTCGCTGAACTGCGAGATAGTGGTATCCCTATCTACTTTTTCGTAGGCAACCACGATTTGTGGATGGACGATTATTTCCAAACCGAATTGAACATTCCCGTATACCGTCACCCGCTAGAAGTGGAATGTAATGGTAAACGCTTCTTGATAGGACACGGCGATGGTTTAGGTCCCGGTGATAAAGGCTACAAGCGGATGAAGAAAGTCTTTACTAATCCGTTTTGTAAGTGGCTCTTCCGCTGGTTACACCCCGATATAGGTGTGCGATTGGCGCAATACCTCTCAGTGAAAAACAAGCTCATCTCAGGTGATGAAGATGTGCGTTTCTTGGGTGAAGATAACGAATGGTTGGTACAGTATTGCAAACGCAAACTTGAGACGCAACATTACGACTATTTCCTTTTTGGTCACCGCCACCTGCCAATGACTATCAAAGTAGGAGAGGGAAGCACTTATATCAACACCGGCGACTGGATACACTACTTTACCTATGCCGTTTTCGATGGTAAGGAATTAAAACTTATATCCTACACCTAATTGTAAGACGCGGTTTTTAAACTTAACTTGCGTAACACTATCAGCATCGCTAAGGTTTGAAAGCCCTATAATATAGTTTATATCAAAGAAGATACCAGAAGGCACATTATATTCCATTCCAAAGCCCATTCCAAAGTCAAAACTGTTATCTAAATCCTCTGACATTGCCATAGAGAGATTGTTTTGTGAAATTTTGCTTGCGATACTTGCAACATAACCAAAATTTAAACCTACTTTAGGGCGAAAATATGAGATATCATATTTTAACCATAAAGGAATATTTATTTGATGAAGAATAAAAGAAGCATCTTTAACGTCTCCGGATATGCTATAAGGCAATTGTGTTCCGTTAATAGTCGGAGGTGTCCCAATAAAAGTCATAGTTATTTTCTTCCACTTGGCTCCTTGTTTAGAGTAAGCAATTCCTCCTTCTAAAAAGAGTTTATCACTTACTTTATATTCTGCCAAAACTCCTATATGAAACCCTGCTTTGCTACCCATTCCTAGATCCGCATTATAGCGAGAAAAAGTATTTTGATCATTCTTTACAGCGCCATACACTTCTGAAAAAGAAAGAGTCGATACATTTAAGCCACCTCTAAAACCAAAAAAGAGGCGTTTAGAGAGAGGATTTTTTTCTTGTACTACAATAGGTTCTTGTGTGCTGCTGGCGGTCACCTCTTCTGTTGTTTCTGTTACTACTTCTTGTGCGTAAGTAGTAGATATCACTGCTAAAGTGATAGTAAAAATTATTATTATTTTTTTCATTTTTGTTGGTGTTTTTATAATTTTAATGCATAATTACAAAGAATAATGTTACTGAGCAAATTTCAGGGAAGGTTTTTTTTCTTTTGGGAATATAATTTATTGTTTTTTAATGTAATATAAAATTAAACATCAGAGAGATATTCTAATATTTAGAAGAAGGGAGAAATTGAAAAAGTTAGAACTTTAAATGTCTTATGAGAAGAGAAAAATAAAAAATCGTCATTTGTAACTCGTCATTCGCAATTATTTTGTACCTTTGCATTTATGGACGGAAATACAAATACTCTTTCAGAGGTCATTCAGCAAATTGTCAAACAAAATCATTTAACGTACGGACTACAGAAAGCCTCGTTACCAGAACTGTGGAATGAACTGATGGGCAAAGCAATCGCTAAGTATACTTCCTCAGTAGAGCTAAAAGGCAGTACGTTATACGTCCGTCTTACCTCGCCTGCACTCAGTAACGAACTCAGTTATGGCAAGAGCAAGATTATTGATAACCTCAACGAACGTTTAGGGGAACCTCTCATTCAAAAACTGATATTTCTAAACGGATGATACGACCCGCAACCCCCACCGATGCCTCTGCCGTCGCCCCTCTGATGTTTCAGGCAATGGAAGAAATCGTCTATAAGATGATTGGCAAAGAACATAGAGAAGATGCCATTGCACTACTCCAGAATCTCTTTGAGCAGGAAGGTAATCAATATTCCTACCAGAATGCTTGGGTATACGAGGAAAACAACACTGTAATAGGGTCGGTTATTGCCTATGATGGAGCGGAGTTGCACACCTTGCGCACCCCTGTGCTAGAACTCATTCGCAGTAGTTATGGTATTGATATTGTTTTAGAGGACGAGACCGCCAAAGGTGAACTTTATATAGATACCCTTAGCGTATTGCCTACTGCTCAAGGCAAAGGCATAGGCTCACAATTGGTAGCCCACCTCAAAAAGGTCTCTACTCAGCCCTTAGGCTTACTCGTGGATGTACAAAACCCCGCTGCCGAACGCCTCTACACCCGTTTAGGATTTACGTATGTAAACCACCAAGCCCTCGCTGGCGGAACGTATAAACACCTTGTGTACAATGAATAATTGAAATGAAAACCCTCATCAAAAACGCAATCATCGTAAATGAAAATACCCTCTTTCAAGGCGACCTCTTGATTGAGGGCGACCGCATTGCCCAAATAGGTACCCACATCACTCCCAAAGGGAATTATGAGGTGGTGGAAGCCGAAGGCAAATACCTCCTCCCTGGGGTGATTGACGATCAAGTGCACTTTCGCGAACCTGGGCTTACTCATAAAGCTACTATCGCTACCGAAAGCCGTGCTGCGATAGCAGGGGGTGTAACTACCTTTTTTGAGCAACCTAACACGGTACCCCAAACGGTAACTATTCCGCTTTTGGAAGAGAAATTTGCCATTGCCAAACAGTCGTCGTTTGCTAACTATTCTTTCTTCTTGGGAGGAACAAACGACAACCTCGAAGAATTGAAACGCTTAGATAAAAGTGCTTGTGCAGGGGTGAAACTTTTCTTAGGCTCTTCTACGGGGAATATGCTTGTAGACAACGAGAAAACCATAGAAGCTATTTTCAATAATGTCGATTTAGTAATTGCTGCCCATTGCGAAGATGAAGCGACTATCCGAAAGAACTTAGCCCACTATCAAGAATTGTACGGCGAGGATATCCCTATTGCGATGCACCCTCATATTCGCAGTGCTGAGGCTTGCTATCTGTCCTCTTCACGTGCCATTGCTTTGGCTGAAAAAACGGGTGCACGCCTACACGTGTTCCACCTCTCTACGGCTAAAGAAACCGAACTCTTCCGCAATGATATTCCGCTAAAGGACAAGAAAATCACCGCTGAGGTGTGTGTACATCACTTGTGGTTTGCTGATGAAGACTATACTACTCGTGGAGCTTTCATTAAATGGAATCCTGCTGTAAAAACTGCCGATGACCGTTCTGCGCTGTGGCAAGCCCTTTTAGACGACCGCCTCGATGTGATTGCTACTGATCACGCGCCTCATACCCTCGAAGAAAAACAACGCAAGGGTTATCTGAATATCCCTTCAGGCGCGCCTTTGGTACAGCATTCGCTCGTGGCAATGCTCGAAAAAGCCTACAAAGGCACCATTTCTATCAAAAAGATAGTAGAGAAAATGTGTCATAATCCCGCAATCCTTTTTCAGGTAAAAGACCGCGGTTTCTTACGCGAAGGGTATTACGCCGACCTTGTTTTGGTGGATATGGATACACAGTGGACGGTACAAAAAAATAACCTGCTCTACAAGTGTAGATGGAGTCCGCTCGAAGGGCAACAATTCCACTCAGCTGTAGTGAGTACTTTCGTAAATGGCAAAGAGGTGTACCACAATGGCAAGGTAATTGCAGAGCCTCAGGGGCAACGCATCACTTTTAACAGATAAGACTATGAGAAAAATTATTTATATATTCGCTTTGCTACTCATTGTAGTAGCCTGCAAAAAGAACATCGTACCCAAACCCGATAAGTTTTTAGACGAAAAGCAAATGGAAAGTCTGCTCTACGATTTGGCTGTTTTAGAATCTATGAAGGTTTCACAAGCCCAAATGCTAGATTCTTTACAATTCAATTCGCAACAGTTCATCTACAAGAAATATCAGCTCGACAGCCTTTCGCTCGCACAAAATATGGTTTATTACGCCTCCCTGCCTAAAGACTATGACCGTATAGTGAAAAAGGTAGAAGAAAAACTCAAAAAACAACGTGACAGCATCGGAAAGCTACCCTTAGAATCTTTAAAAGAGAACCCAGCAACAGTCGAACCATAATAAAATACAGTATTTGGAAGCCTTAGAACTACATCAGTCTTATCTTTCGTGGATATTTCCTGCCTTCCTACTCATCTTTGGGTTGGTGGCTTTCCTGCGTATATTCTACCCTAAACACTTTGCCGATTATCAAAACTTACTGTTTAACAATAAATATATTGTAATTTACGGCAAAAAAGAACGCCGATTGCACCTCTTTATGACAGTGCTTTTTCTCTTGCAATGTGTGTGTTTAGCTCTTCTTTTCTATGTTATGCTAAAGAATTTTGGCATCACAGAACTTTACAACTCTCAGTTTATGTTTCTGGAATTGGTGCTTGTAGTCTTCTCACTGTTAATCACAAAACTCCTCTTACAACAATGGATTAGTAGCCTATTCGACCTTTATGATTTCGCAAGAGATTACATCTTCACTAGGGTTTCTTATTCATCTTATGCCGCAATTGTAATGGTTATACTCCTCTTTTTGGGAGTTTATATCCCTTTCACCAATAAAAATCAGCTATTTTTATTACTTTTTGTGTTAGTGTCCATATTGTTAGTAATCAATGTATTAGGGTGGATTAAAATCATAAAAAACAATCAAAAAGAAATAAAACCCTATTTATTCTATTTTATTTTGTATCTTTGCACCCTCGAAATCGCACCCTATATCTTTTTCATCTATGGAACAAAATACTTAATTGAAGTACAGAAAATGGCTCAATTTGTTTCATAATAGGGCGCTAGGAGGTGTAAAGAAATAACATTTATGAAGGTAAAATCGATATTAGTTTCGCAACCAGAACCGAAAGCCGAAAGCTCACCTTATGCACAAATTATTGAAAACCACAAGGTAAAAGTGGATTTTGTGCCCTTTATTAAGGTCGAAGGAATGACCGCTAAGGACGTAAGAATGCAGAAGATTGACCTTACTAATTTTACAGCCGTTATCCTCACCAGTCGTAAATCGGTAGACCACTATTTTCGTATTGCTGAAGAAATGCGCTTTAAGGTGCCTACAACTATGAAGTATTTCTGTCAGTCCGAAGCCATCGCTTACTATTTGCAGAAGTATATTACCTATCGCAAACGCAAAATATACGTAGGTAAAAAAGAGTTTGCTGACCTTTTGCCTATCCTCAAAAAATACAAAGAAGAGAAATTCCTCTTCCCTGGCTCCGATGCCCCTAAACCAGAGGCTACCGCAGCTTTAAACGACATCAAGATAAAATGGGAACGCGTAGTGTTCTATCGCACTGTATATTGCGATATTTCAGCCATTAAAGAAAATAAGTACGACATTCTTACTTTCTTTTCGCCCGCAGGAATAGAGGCGCTGTTTAAAAGTTTCCCCGATTTCTCACAGAAGAAAACCAAAATAGCCGTCTATGGCGATGCGACCCTAAAAGCCGCCGAAGAAGCCGGTCTTATCATTGATATTAAAGCTCCCTCACCTGAGAGCCCCTCAATGACCGTAGCTCTCGACCATTATTTAGGCAAGCAAAATAGCAAAAAATAGAATCTAAAATCCGTTTTCTATAAGCACCAAAGGTAAGGAAGAACTATTCTTCCTTACCTTTGGTGCTTTTTTACTTCCTTTTATAAAGAAAATCTCTAACTATCAAGAAAGACTATCTGCTTCTCCTGCTTCTCGCTAAAAGTGAGCATAAAGCTGTAATTTCCAGTATAAAACCTAATGCTATAAATAAAGAACCGCTAACAGGCACTTCCCAATGCAATATCTTAGCAAGAGCTCCTAAAACAATAAGCACAACACCTGCTATAAATAAAATAACACTTGTCTTCATATCTCTATTTCAATTTGTTTACACTTATAATATTATATATAATCACAAAATACGTTGAAGCAATACCATATATTAGGCGCTTTTTTTCTTCCTTTGTGCCTCTCATTTTGATAATGTCTCAAACTTTGCCCCAATTCTAATCTGCAAGCGAAGTCTTAAAAAGCTATTTCGTAATTCGTAGCCTTGATTTCCGATGCCTAGCCTCTCACATACCCAGCTATCGCCGGCTACTTTATGTCTAACCGACGTCAATATAACTTTTATTATCAATCCTTTTTGAGAGTGTAGCGGAAGAGGACTCTCAAGAATGTTCAGAATCTTTTTTTTGAAACCAAAAGAACACAAACATTCCCACAAAAGGGAAGATTAGCACAGAAAATGTTTTCGACATCGCCTCATAGCTAAAATAAGGAACTTCTATAGCATAAAAGAAGTTTACATAGAAAAACAACGCAATGCAAATTAAGATAAAGATTATAATATTTCTTGCTTTCATATCTTAAGCCTTTAAAAAATACAAAGTATAACCTTAATAAGGTACAAAGATATAAAAATAATAAACACCAGTCAATATTGATTTTAAAAAAAGTTTTTCGTACTTTCATATTTTTCCTCCCTAACTTTTACCTCTCTATATTCCTTTTCTCAAATAGAGGGCAGGTGAAAGCTTTATTACTTTCTCTTTCCTTCGCCTCGAAACCCCTTTTTTAACATTTTTAGCACTGTTGCATTGTGTTATGAGTCAATTACTTATATACCCTTTCTATACCAATCGTCCAAGATTCGTATAAGCTTCCTATAAGCTCTCTATAAGCTAACCCCACCCTCCTTACACCCTTTTTTCATCAAAACTCCCTTCAATCTCCTTTTAGAAATCTCCGTTTTCTTCCGAACTCCTCAACCCTCCCCATTTTCTAATTTCCTCATTTTCTAATTTACTAATTAATCTGCCCGTGTGGCTCACACTGCCTGTGCGGCTCGCACCTTTGCCAAAGTTGAATAAACTGACAATACCTCCGCTGGTTTACAAGGCGCAGCCTTGATTTTGTTTAATTTTTGTTTAATTTCTGAGGCACAGCCTCATTCCTCTAACTCAAACTCGCACCTAATTCTCTCATTCTCTCATTTGCTAATTTCCTCATTTTCTAATTTTTTCCCCCACCTGTCTTGCTACAGTTGTTTATCTCGTTTTTTCATCGTAACTTTGCATCGTTGAAACAAATCACATTCCATTTTATAAACAATATCCGAGTCAAACTCGTGTAATCTGTGTGTAGTCTGCGAGCTGGCATAGCAGAGTATGTGTCTAAAAGCAACTCGTTGCCCTTTTGTTTGATTTGTAAATATTTGTAAGATTTCTGTAGCGTAAGCTACACTTTTCTTACGTCGAACTCACCTTAAATAACGTCAGTTCTATATATAATACTGATTTACAGTTGTGTTTATATTATAATCTGTGAAATTCAGCAACGCAGTTGCCAATTCGTGCCCATCACATTTGTCAATTGTCAATTGAAAGACTATCCGTGCAATCCGTGTAATCTGTGTGTAGTCTGCGAGCTGGCATAGCAGAGTATGTGTCTAAAAGCAACTCGTTGCCCTTTTGTTTGATTTGTAAATATTTGTAAGATTTCTGTAGCGTAAGCTACACTTTTCTTACGTCGAACTCACCTTAAATATAGCAAAGCAACAAGAACAATTAAATAAACTAAAACATTCTTTACTTATGAAAAAAGCAGTATTTATGATGCTATGGACTCTGATAATAGCGATGCTATCGTGTCGTAAAGATACAGACCCTGATGAGCAAGAAATAATAGGCGTTGTTCGCACCGAACACCCACGCCTTTTTATTACTAAAGAAGATATTCCGAATATCAAAAACGCTGCCCAAAGCTCGGCTCTGGATACGTATACCGAAACTAAAAGAGATGTGGATAAGCTCTTAAATGAACCTATCTCTTTTGAAAATCCTACCGCGGTGAATGGTACTGATAACGGTTTGAAAATCTCCAAAGTATCGCAAGTCGCCATATTATATTTGATAACGGGTGAAGCAAAATATCTCGACTATACCAAAAAATTCTTACAAAAAATCACTGAATATTACCGCCTTCGGGTAAGTCACAACTTGAATGCTGATTGGTATGTGTTTCCTCAAATCAATGCATTATGCGCTTATGATTGGATTTACAACTACTTAACCCCCAAAGAACGCGAGCAAATAGGCAAACCTCTTTATCAGGTAATGATGGATATCGCTTGGCACGGAAAAGGATTACGCCCAGAGCGCAATCGGGAGAATACAGGGGGATACAATACAGGATTTTATGGCACAGACGCCCTACCGTGGTATATAGGTATCACTTTTCACAACGACGGTATTGATAACGCACGCTGTGAGGATATGTTTCAAAAAGGATTTGCTCTGAATATGAAAATGGCAGAATATCGTCGTGATATTATCGGTATGAGCGGAGGGGCTGTCACAGGGTGTGTAGGCTATTCGTTAGGTGCTTATCCTATCGCCGATTTCAATTTCATTCGCAGTCATCGCGCAGCCACAGGCGTAGACCTCTCTCAAAGGCTCAACTACGTATTCAAATATTTGGACTATATCGATTGGAATCGCTTACCAAACAATCGCGAGTTTGGCTTTGGCGACAGTTATCACTACGATTGCTTGCTCCCCGAAAGAGACATCAATTATCACCTGAGAGAGATAGCCTCTCTTTATGGAAGTTCTACCAATATACAACGCCTGTTAGGCTTATTCAATAAGAAACACTATACAGAACGACTTCCCTTTATGCCGTTCTTACAAAAATATCCTCAAGGAACTCAGGGAGCGACACCTTCGGGTAAAGGTGCCGTGTATTTCGAGGGTACGGGAGAAGTCATTATGCGTTCAGGAACGGGCGAAAACGACACTTATGCTCTTTTTGTGAGCGGAGGCAAAACCTCTTACCACAAGCACTTCGATAACAATCATTTCACTATCTACAAAAAAGGTTACCGTGCGTTAGATACAGGCACACGCCCCGAACCTGGCTGGCATCTGTCGCATTACTACGCCCGTACAGTAGCCCATAACTGCGTAACCATCAGAATGCCCAATGAAAAAATGCCCGAATACTGGGGTGGTGGGGCTTCTACCGAAAACAAGTTCGAACCTATCCCCAACGATGGCGGACAAAACAACATATTAGGCTCTGTATTGAAAGAGAAGCGTATCACTGACGATTATGTATATCTCGCCTCCGATGCTACTAAAAGCTACAACAGCCAAAAAGCCTCGTTAGTCGTGCGTGAATTTATATATTTCTACCCCGACCTTTTTGTAGTGTTCGATAGGGTAACAGCTACCGACAAGAATTATCCCAAAACGTGGCTGATACACACCATCAACGAACCTGTGATGAAAGGTAGCAGAGAGTTCTCGGAAACCTCCGACGGAGGCAAGATGATTTGCCGTACTTTATTCCCTGCCAATGCTACACTTACTAAAATAGGTGGAAGTGGAAAGGATTTCTGGTCTGATGGACGCAACTGGCCTCTACCCAAACTCACTCCACAAGATTACGGGTATAATATGAATCTCCCTCCCGCCAATCACCCACAATTGGGACATTGGCGTATAGAAGTGAGCCCACAAACGTCTTCTAAAGAAGACTTGTTTATGCATATTATCCAAGTAGGCGATACAGCTCTTTCCGATTTACCCCGCACTGAAACCTTTGAAAATACAGCTCAAATAGGGGTAAGATTCACCTACCAAGGAAAACGATATATTTTAACCTTTGATAAAACAAAGTCATACGGCTGTCAAATAGAGAAGAAATAAATTAAGAGGCTTTATTTTTTAATCTATCTTAAAAACTTTGCAAACAAACGAGTCGTTCATCTGGAAAAATCGCCGTAATTTTGCCCCATAGAAATAAAAAGTTTTCTTTTATGAAAAAATATACTTTACTATGCCTCTTCGTTATAGGGATAACAGCTTCATTACGAGCGCAATCGCTCTCATTCGACGAAGCGCTTAACCAGATGCGTTCAGGCAACCAAAAACTCAAAGGCATCGAAAAACAAACCGAAGCAGCCGATTATAATCGCAAATCATTCCGTGGGCTCTATCTGCCCCAACTGAGCCTTAACGCGAGCTATATGCACCTCGCCGACCCGCTTTCGTTGAGCTTCAACGAGTATAAGGCGCCCTTACAAAATGGCTTACAGGGATTCGCAACCCAAGTGCCTGCCCCTATGCGTCCGCTACTTACCCCCCTACTTGGCAGAATACAACCACTTTTTGCCCAAGACTGGCGCTATGAGTTTCAGAAACAAGACATTTGGAAAGTAAGCGCCGATGCCAAATGGGTGCTTTTTGCTGGTGGAAAGGTGCGTGTAGGCAACCGTGTGAGTGCGCTCAACACCGAAATAGCCACCGTAGAGAGCAAAAAAACCGAAAATGCCCTCATCAGTGAGTTGGCGGAACGTTATTTTCAAGTACAGTTAGCTCAAAAAGCGTTGGAAGTGAGAAAACAGTCGTTTGAAACAGCGCAACATCACTATGAAAATGCCCAAAAGCTCGAAAAGAACGGAATGATAGCTTCCGTAGAAACAATGCAAGCTAAAAAAGCCGTTACCGATGCCGAGCGTGAGGTGATGGCTGCTGAAAAGGACATACAATTAGCACAAACAGCACTCTATGGCGTAATGGGCACTACCGAGCAACCGCTCACTGCCCTCACCACCGAACTCTTTGAGGTGGCACCCCTCCAATCGCTCGAGTACTACCAACAGCAAGCCAAAGAGCACTACCCTATGATTGTGCAAGCCAAGCTCAAAGCCCAAATGGCTACCCAAAGCGTAAAAGCGCAACAAGCCGCTTATTTGCCCGATGTAGCCGTAGTAGGCAAAAAGTATTTGTGGAGCGAAAATCTACCCTTAACCGAACCCGATAACTGGGTAGTGGGTGTAGGGTTACAGTGGAATCTCTTCAACGGTTTACAGGACAAGAACAAAATAGCCCAAGCCAAAGCAATGCGTGAGAGTGTGGAGCTCATCACTGCACAAGCCGAAAAAGACGTACAAACCTTAGTGAAAAAACAGTACACCGAGATTGAAAAGCAACGTGAACAATACCTCAGCTTAGAAGAGAGTTTGCGTTTTGCCGAAGAGCTCGTACGTGCCCGCGACAAAGCTTTTGCCGAAGGTCTCTCCACCTCCACCGATGTAGCCGATGCCAACCTTTATTTGGCTTCTATTAAAATCAAACGCTACCAAGCCCTTTTTGAAATGGACAAAACCCTCGCCCAGCTCCTCGAAACCTGCGGAATGAGCGATAAATTCAGCGAACAAGTAAGGTAGAGCGACACAAATGCTCTTACCTCTTATATTGCTATACTTTGCCAAAGTTTTAGACTTTGGCAAAGTTGACTACCCTGATAATCATACGCTGGCGCGAGCTTGTAGCTCGTGCCTCGAAGGAAGTCGCAATCAGAATTAATACATTACAAAAATAATAACCATAATAACACCCTTGTTTTTATCCTATTTATGGATTGTCCCCCTTCGGGGGAACGGGGGCTAAACTAAATAAACAATGAAAAAGAAAAACATCACCGGTCTTATTGTAACAATCACTGTATTTGCAGTAGTTCTTATTCTCTCTATCTACTTTTTTAGTAACCGCGAACCTATATATTTGCAAGGACAAGTAGAAGCCAAACAAATCAACGTTGCCCCAAAAGTACCTGGTAGGGTGAAAGCTATCTACAAGCAGGAAGGCGACCAAGTGCACAAAGGCGACCTCCTTTTGGAACTCGAAAGCACTGAACTCGATGCCAAACTTTCTCAAGCCGAAGCAGCACGTTTGGCAGCACAAGCTCAGTCTGACAAAGCACAACGCGGTGCTCGCAGCGAACAAATTCAAGGGGCATATAATGTATGGCAACAAGCCCAAGCGGCTGCCCAGCTCGCTGAAAAAACCTATCAGCGTGTGAGCAACCTCTATAATGAAAAGGTATTGCCTGCCCAAAAGAAAGATGAGGCTTATACCCAAATGGTTGCCCTTCAAAAACAAGCTGAAGCAGCCAAATCACAATACGAAATGGCGAAAAACGGAGCTCGTGTAGAGGATAAAACCGCTGCCCGAGCCCTTGTAGCTCAAGCGCAAGGGGTCATTACTGAGGTAAATGCTTACAAAGATGGAGCTAAAGTGTTTGCCCCTGCCGATGCCGAGATACAAACCATTATCCCCAATGAAGGCGAAATCGTGAATGCGGGTTACCCTGTGATGAACCTCATCGATACCCAAGACGAGTGGGTGGTGTTCAACATACGCGAAGATAAAATGGCAGATTTCAAGATAGGCACTAAATTCAAAGGCATCGTACCCGCTTTGGGCAATCAGGAGATAGAGTTGGAAGTAAAACACATAGCCGTACAAGCCGATTTCGCTACTTGGACAGCCACCAAAAGCAAAGGCGACTTCGACAAGAAAACTTTCGCTATCAAAGCCTACCCCACTCAAAAAGTAAAGGATTTAAGACCCGGAATGTCGGTATTAGTAAGTGAAAAATGAGAATAACTGAAGGATTATCAACTAAAGATAAGCAAGCTATTATACGCTGGACAAATAGCAAAGATGCTTATTTCTTGCAACAATGGGCGGGAGATGCTTTGCCTTATCCTCTTACCATAGAAGCACTCAATGCTTTGTCTCATTGTTATCGTATTGAGGTAGAGGGTAGTTTTATAGGGATGATTCAGCAAATAAGAGTAGAAGGGAGCAACGTACATATTGGTAGATTTCTTATCAATCCTTCCCTTACAGGAAAGGGATTAGGCACCTCAGCAATGCAGTTATTTATCGCAATGCTTTTTGAGGATAAAAGAGTTCATTCTATTAGCCTAAATGTATTTGATGACAACTCCATAGCTAAAGGTCTTTATACAAAACTTGGTTTTAAAGTAGTAGCCACTGTTGAAGGAGAAAGGAAGAAATACAAAATGGTGAAGAGTAATTTGGCAATTAGCTAATTTGCCAATTGGCTCATTAATAGATTTATCCCCTACTGGTGCGATTCTTCTAGTTCGTGTTTAATACTAAGCAAACATCAATAGAAGAAATCTGTTTAAGCTTTCAGCGAAAGATAACCAGAATAAAACAATAATTCACATATGAAAACAGTAATTTTATTAGCAATACTATTTTTATATAGCAGTTGCGGTTATGAAGTACCAGGGAAAGACAAGCACCCTGAGATTCCTGAGTTTAACGGCTTTGACAAAAATCTTTTTATAGTAGATACACTACTTACTGAAGAAGATGTTATGAGCTCTGATAGGATTATCTACGACCCAACTGACGATTTTATATATTTAAACAAAGAATACGATTGGTTTTTACTTGATAAAAACTTTAAAATCAAACAAAAGATAAATGCTAAAGGTGTTTTTCAGGGAAATAAAACATTTTATGACAAGGTCATAGGCGAAAAATATAAGGATATTATCTATAAATACACTTATCCTTGGGCAAAAGCTGAAAAAGTAAAGGAATTACAGTATTTAGGCCACGATAGTATTATTAAAAACTACTCTATTCCAAAAGATAAGAATGGAAAATATGATTTAGAAGCTATTAGAAAGATAGGCAGACAATATATTGACGAGCAATTAGGTGTAATACAAAAAATAATTCCTGTAGGTTTCTCGTCTATTGTGTGCATAGGAAGCAAAGGCGAATATTTTACGGAAGATTATAAATACAATACTTTTTATGAAATAGAATATACTCAAACACCAAGCTATAAGCATTTAGTAGATAATAAAATCACCAATAATTTGTACTCATTTGATCAGGTAGTTTTGGGGAATCAGGGCGGAGGAAATCATTTTGCATTTTGGTTTTATCCTTACGGCTATAAATACTATACTTTTAAGATAGGCAATGACTCTATCCAATTTAAATGGAACACCAAAAGCTCACGGAAAATAATACAAATAAAAGACCTTTGGGGCGATAGGGTCTTGATTTATAAAGATAGTGATAGTGGCGGAGAATTATATAACATTCGAAAGAAATGAACATAGAAACCTTTAGAGATTTTTGCTTAACTTTGCCTCACGCTACGGAGGATATGCCTTTCGGGGAGAATTTTTTGGTCTTCAGAATGGCAAATCGTATCTTTGCACTGATAAACCTAAACCGCGTGCCTATGAGTGTTAGCCTCAAATGCGAACCTGAGCGTGCGATAGAACTCCGCGAGCAATACCCCGATAAGATTGTAGCAGGCTATCACCTGAATAAGAAACATTGGAATACCATCCTTTTAGAGAGTCTTCCCGAAGTCCTTATCAAAGAAATGGTACAGCACTCTTATGAACAAGTACTCGCCAAAATACCAAAGAAGGAAAGAGAAGCGTTAGGGGTGTAAACTCCGTAATCTTTCTTAGGATTGGGAATATCCGTGATAATTTAGAAAAACAACAAAAATTAATTAGAAATGAAAAAGAAAAAACTTTGGATACTTTTTATCATTACTACTTCAGTATATGCCTATTTGATGTTGGTAACCGTACCAGCTCTTAAAGCAATGGCTGGAGGAATGGATATTTTAGATGTGCCTCCGTTTTATGATGCTACTTACATTCAAGAGCTATTTAGGCGTTTAGGTGAAGAAGGTCGCCATTTCTATTTATACCGACAAATTCCTGTGGATATGATATATCCCGGTCTGTTTGCTATTACCTACTATCAACTGATACGTTTCTTTTTAGAAAAACTCAACCAAAGAAAGCTCCTTTTCTTATCATATTTCCCAATAATAGGAGGTATTTTTGATTATTCAGAAAATTTTAGTACCATTACAATGCTCACACACTATCCTGAAAACTTATGGATAGAGACCTTAGCGCCCTATTTTTCTCTTATGAAATGTATCTTTGTGGTACTTTCTTTGGTATTATTTTTTGTATTAGGAATTACAACATTCATAAAAACAAGAAGACAATAACAAAATCACCCTCAGAATAGTCTCAATTTTGTTCATTATATCTGAATAAACCTAAAAGCCTATGTGGAATGCTCTTGTGAATTACAATATACTTGCCCCTCTATCAATAGCTGTTTTGGCTTGGGCGTTTATACTCATTTGGTTTTCCAAGAAAAACAAACAAGAAAGGAAGAAAAGACAACAACTTTTAGCCCAGATAAAAGAACAACTCCCTATTCCCACATTCAAAGAGTTGTTACAAGCTTTAGAAGCCTTGAACTATAACCCTGCTCAGTGTTATTTTAAAACAAATACTTTTGAGCAAGGAAATGTAGCTGTGGGCAACACTTGCTTTCTGCAACGAGAAAACCAATGGGTGGTATGCCTTGCCGATACTCGTTGCTTCTGTGATGAACAGTCTTTTGATAGCGAACAAGAAGCCTTCGAAAACTTTGTATATAAATATTTTCTCCTTAGTAAAGAAGAAATTAATTGGTTAAAGCAATGAACATATCAAGTTATAACACCAAGTTTGGCACTCTTACTTTCTCACAAAAAGTGGGAGACGACTATTTTTGGGAGGCTTCATTCCAGTGGGAAAGTGATTTCTACAAAGAAACTTTACAGCTACCTTTTTCTATGTTTAGCAAAAGTAAAACCATCGCACCTGATACTATTGCTTTTATTGAACAAATCCTTGACAGCGCAGATAAGTTGGTTGCCAAAGCACTTTCTTATTTTCAAGAACGACTGCTGATATGCTCAGATGGCTTTCATCTTTCAGAAGAAGAAAAACGATTGCTAAGTGTTCCCTTGCAAGAAGTTCCTTTTGAAAGTCCGCAGTTCCTGTTCTATGACAACAAAGAGTGGATATTACATTTTGCCGAAGGTAGTTTCAGCTTTTGCGAGCCTTATGGAGTTTCTTTTCACTTTGAAGAAGAAAAACCTATCCTAATAGAAAACTTAGAAGACGCTGAAGAAATCTAACTAATTAGCTAATTGACAAATTAATTATGTATTTATTTAAAAAAGAATGCAAGAACCTTTTCCTATCACCCAAACGGCTGTTTTACGTTTTGGTGTTCCCTTTTGTAATCTTTGGGTTCTTTGCGGCGGTATTTTACAAAGGAGTACCACGCGACCTGCCTATGGCGTATATCAATTACGACCAAAGTCAGCTGTCCGAGAACCTTTTGCGTATGCTTGATGCTACCCCTAACATCGACCTAAAAATCAAACTCACCGATGAAAAAGAAGCCCAACGACTTATCCAGCAACAGCAGATAATGGGCTTTATCGTTATCCCTGCCGACTTTCAGCAGAAACTATTCAAAGGTGAAAAACAATCAGTGATTTGCTATACCAATAGTCAGTTTATGTTGGGGGCAAGTCTTATCCAAAAGGATTTCCAAACTACCGTAGGGATGTTCTCAGCAGGCTTGGTGATGAAGAAGAAAATGCAAAAAGGGCAACAAACCGAGAAGGTACGCGCCGAAGCCCAACCCATAAGGGTAGACGACCACGCCTTGTACAATCCTTATTCTAACTATGCTTACTATCTACTTATTTCACTCTTGCCGATGATGCTCCAAATGATTGTAATGATGGTAACGGTGTATGTATTAGGAGTAGAATTCCGCTACCATCGAGGGAAACAATGGCTCAAGCAAGCAGGAGGCAGTCCGCTGAAAGCCCTTGTGGGAAAACTCTTGCCTTATACCTTAGTGCTCTTTTTTGTAGCGTGGTGGATGAATTACCTCCTCTTTGAGCTTATCGGGGCTCCTTTGCATATCCCAATGCTGAATGTGGTGCTTATTACTTTTGCCTTAGTGGTAATCTATCAGATTATTGGGATTACCTTTGTGTCGATGCTTCCCGATTTTCGTACCGCTCTTACGGTAGGTAGTGGTTTTACAGCCATTGCTTTCTCTTTTGCAGCATATACTTTTCCTATGGAAGGGTTGCCTAAGAGTTTGCAGTATTTGGCGCAAATCTTCCCGTATGCTCATTTTATGAAATACTACGTAAATCGCGCTATCAAAGGAATACCCGTAGAGATGACGTGGCAACCGCTTCTGGCATTATTGCTCTTTGGACTGTTGCTTATAGTGGCTTATCCTATGTTTGTAAAAAAGATAAAATCAGGAGGTTATGAAACAGTTTAGAAGTTACATATATCAAAGTTCAGCCGACTTCACTCGTGCGATGCTTTGGGAAGCCAAATATATATTCCGCGACAAAGCGGTATTCTTTTCGTTTGTAATTGTAGCGATTGCGGTGTCGTTTATCTATACTTATCTCTATTCCGAAGAGACTTTGCAAGAGCTTCCTATTGGAGTAGTAGATGAGGATAATACTGCGCAAAGCCGTCAGTTGTTGCGTATGATTGATGCCACAAGTCAGACCGCTATTTACAGCAGTTACCTCAACCTCACCGAAGCTCAGAAAGCCTTTCAGCAGGAAAAAATACGCGGGATAGTAACTATTCCCAACGGCTTTTCACGTGACCTACAACGCGGAGAACAACCCACTATATCAGTCTATGCCGATGCTTCTTATATGCTTTATTACAAGCAAGTACTCACCGCCACCAAAGTGTCGGCTACTTACCTGAATGCAGGGGTTGAGGTGAAACGCACTTCGGCACAAGGCAAACTCCCTACTCAAGCGCACGATGAGGCAATGCCTGTGAGTGCCCAAGTAGTGAGCTTATACAATCCCTCTTTGGGTTATGCTACTTTCCTTATTCCCATAGTACTTGTGATTATCTTTCAAACTACCATACTCACTGCCGTAGGTATGTTAGGAGGAACGATGCGAGAAGGCAACAAACTTAAAAAAATATATCCTAACTCCGATAGTTTTTGGGGAGCTTTGCCTATTGTAATGGGGAAAGCTACTACTTATTTAGCCTTTTCAATGGTGATATTACTCATTATTTTAGGAATTATAATGCCATTGTTTGGCATTCCTGTACGTAGCACGATACTAAGCACTATGGTTTTTATGATACCATTTATCCTGTCGATTGTATTTATGGGACTTTGCTTGTTGAACTTTTTACATCGACGTGAAGACGCCATTATGCTCATTATGTATACCTCTTTGCCTGCGGTGATGCTTACTGGCTTTTCGTGGCCTACCGTAGCGATGCCCGAATGGCTGAGTGTTTTTTCGTATATTGTACCTACTACTTTAGGGAGCAAGGGTTTTATATCTATTACCCAGATGGGAGCTCATATCACTACCATTATGCCATATTGGCTGGGAATGTGGGCACTGTGTTTGGTATATTTAGTATTAGCCACCCTTACCCTAAGGAGAGTGTTAAACAAGTAATAAAAAAAGAACGGCTTAATTAAGTCGTTCTTTTTTTATTACTTCCTGTTTGCCTTTCGTATGTTTGTAGTCTATCACTCCCATCACACAAGCAACAATAAAAGAGGAGATAGCTGTACGTGTTATTTGTCATTATAATGCCCAAAAGCTGAAAGTACTTCTACCTTTTTCTCCTCTTCAAAAACTTCGTATATAAACCGATGTTTTCCATTAATTCGTTTGGAGTAAATACTCCTTTCACCATATCCTTTAAGAGCCTCAGTCTGTCCTGTGCCTTTAGTGGGAGAAATTTCTATCTCATTTAAAAAAGCATCTATCTTTTTAAGCACTTGTTTATTACCTGATTGCTTAAGGATTTTTAAATCACTCAGAAATTCTTCTGAATAAATAATTTCAAAGGTTGGTTGTTCTTTTTCCATTAGTCAAACATCAATTTTCTCAGTTCTTCCCTACTCATTTGTATTTTTTTACCAGCCCTTGCACGGTCTATTTTAGCAAAAAAAGCTTCCTTGGTCATCAGACTTTCATCTTTTTCTTCTTTGACGACCTTAGTATTAGTAGCTTTAAGACTCTTCAAAATTCTTTTAATAAAAGGAAAATCTCCTGCTTGTATTTCTGATTGGAATGTAATTTTTGCTACTCCCATAGTCTTAATATTTTTTTGCAAAGATAGAAATAATTTGTCAATTAGCTAATAATAAACTTTAATAAAGTATGAAACATAAATCCCTTTTAGCTCTTTCCTTTTACCTTTAAAAACACTTTGTTCATCACCTCTCCGGTTTGCAGGTTTAAAAACTCTTGATTGGTGGTGGGGCTGTCTAAGCCACCGAGTTTAGGTAACCACTTGCCGGTTTTGATGTAGTCTAAACACCCTAACAATTCAGGGTATTTGCGCTGTACTTGTTTAAGATTAAGCCCTGTATAGAGGGCTGCTTTCAGCCGTTTGCACTTCACTTGGAAGATAAATGAGAGCAGGGTCTCTACTTGCCACTCGCCTCCCATAAAGAGCACACAGCTTATCATATCTTCGTACTTGCTGAGCAAATTCTCTAATGCCTCGTTGGTGAGCGCACAGCCTTTGCTACCGTCCCAAATATATTCGGAATGGCAACCCTCACACGCCAACGGACACCCTGTGATGGTAAAACACAGGGATATCTCGTTGGGTACTTCTTGGAGGACTATATCGTAACTGCTATACCGTAGCGTTCCCATAGTAACGTATTTTAGCTTCTTTTTGTCGGTCTTTAGAGAAATTAGTGATGCGTTTGAGATAGCCTATCACCCGTGTCGCGTGGTCGATATTTTCAGAACCACAATGGGTGCAGTGGTCGTGCGTGTGTTTATCAATATAACCACAATCGTTGCACACGGTTACGCATATATTAAAGCAGAAGTAGTTACAACCCGTTTTAGCAGCTACATTTAGCAACTTATAAAAACCTTCGGCAGTGGTGTATTCTTCGAGATTGCAGTGGTAAGCCGAACCGCCGTCTAAGTACTGTATATAGTCGTTGCCGTGCAAATAGAACTTATCGATAAGGTTTTGAGAGCTGTCTTCCACAATATAGAAATACGAATTGTAGCAATCGCGAGGCACTTGCAAGCCATCGGCTTTGTCCCAAGCAGCATTCTTCACGCCTAAATTCTCGGCAGGTACAAACTCGGTATTGAACATAAAGCCGTATTTGGCTTTAGCTTCCTTGTTTTTGTCGTAAATTAGTTTGAGGTTTTTGTTGATGAATGCTTTATAGTCGGGGTTGTCGGAAATGCGAATACCTAAATACTCGGCAGCTTCCACCATTCCGTTGATACCAACGGTGAGGAATTGTTTATCAAGTGAGATGAAGCCCGCATCGTACACCGGTAACATACCCGCATCTTTGTAATCCTGAACAATAGCGCGATAAGCTACTTGGTATTTATGGATATTATCTAAGGTGCGTTCCAACGACAAGTGTTTTTGGTAAAGGCGATTCATATTAATAGTTATCACATTAATACTACCGGTAGAAACACCTCCTGCCCCGAGTGAATAACTAAAGGTGTTATCGGAGATTTCATTGCGCAAACGACAGCAACTTGCTAATGAATCGGCGTTATCTGATTGATATATAAAGAAGGCATTCCCTTCGCTGAGCTCTTTGGCACAGAAGCGCGCAAAATGCTCGTCGTACACGTGTTTGTCCTTAGTGAGCATTGCTGCGGTTACCACAGGGAAGGTGAGTATCGCTTTCGTGCGCTCAATATTGAACCAATGCATAAAGAACTGTTGGAGCTTGTCTAAAGACTCATAAGAAGGTTTGCTACCATCGGGGTAAACGAATGTACCGAACATCGAATCGAAATACGGACGGTCATACAGCGATATATTCCAGAATACCGACTGATAACCACGTGCTGCCGCAGGCTGATTGATAGCGTATACTACGTGTTGCAGTTCGTTTTCTATCACTTCACGGTGGGTGTTGAGGTAATCGTCGCCATAGTCTTTGCGCGCAAAATGGTCGAAGTACATTAGGAACTCTACCGTTGCTACCGCTCCTGCAAACTGAGAGGAAACGGAAAAGAGGAAGTTCACGAACGACCCGCAATAGCTTGCCAAGTGTTGCGGAGCTTTGCTTTCACCGCCGAGTTTTACGAGCCCGTCCAAGAGCAAAGGATACATCGAAACGCTCACACAATAAGGTTTGAGGCTCGTTTCGTCGTGCACGTAGATTTCGTGTTCCTCAATCTGACGGATATACTCATCGGCTAATTCTTTGCCAAAGAGCTGTTCGATTTTGTGAGACACGAGCGAACGGTTCACTTGGATATTGATATCTTTATTGAGTTCTGCCTCCATCGTAGCGATGTTTTTATGTGCCACATTGGCATTGGCATCGAAGAGAGACCCCGTAGCGGCATTGTGAGATTGTAGGTAATTTTCGATGAAATTACGCTTTGTTTGAAGCTGTTCAGCTGTAAGCTTAGTGAATTTAGACATAATTTTTTATTTTATTATTATTTCAGATATAAATTTTAATTTCTCGAGCATTAAGCTTCCAAGTTGTAATGATAATGATCACTAATTTCTCTATTTTATTAACAATTTTCAAGTATGTGATGTATTAGGAATGTTTATATAATACAAGTATAGCCTAATAACTTTATTTTTAACCCTCTTCTTTTAGTTAGAGAGAAAGAAAGTGCTGAGTGATTTATATAAATCACTCATTTATAACGCATTGAATAATGTTGCTTTTATAAGTTCCCTAAAAAGGGGAAGTGTTTTTTCCTTAGTTGCTGGGGCAAAGATACGGAATAAAGTGACAAGTTTTCAACAAAAACAAAATAGTTATCAACACAGTTATTAACATTTTTAGTAAACGTTTTGATAGTTATAAAGTTAGGACAAATACATTTTTATAAGTTATAAATGCTCTAAAAATTTCTGCCGTTGAACCTCACTTTTTTATCTTTCTGATTCTAAAAATTAAAGTTTTCAGTACCTAAACACTTTTTGAAATATACTTTTAATTAGAAAAGGCCTTAGGCCATAGGCATTAGGGGGGAAGTGATAAGCGATTAACTTTGGCAAAGGTGCGAGCCAAAGCCAGCGAGAGCTCACAGCTGGGTATGTGGGGGCGGGAAAATTAGAAAATTAGAAAATGAGAGAATTAGCAAATGGGGAGGGTTGAGGAGTTCGGAAGAAAACGGAATTTTCCAAAAGGAGGTTAAGGGGTGTTTTGATGAAAAAAGGGTGTAAGGAGGGTGGGGTTAGCTTATAGAGAGCTTATAGGAAGCTTATACGAATCTTGGACGATTGGTATAGAAAGGGTATATAAGTGATTGACTTATAACACGATATAACAGTGCTAAAAATGTTAAAATTGGGGTTTCGAGGCGAAAGAAAGAGAAATAGGTGATAGGCCTTAGGCCATAGGCACTAGGGGATATATGACGGAAAAGAGAAGAAATAATTAGAGAATTAGCAAATTAGTAAATTAGAAAATGGGGAGGTGGGAGGCAATAGTCCATAGGCACTAGGGGAAGTATGACGAAAAAGGAAAAAAAATGACGAATGACGAGGGACGAATTGAGTTGGACGTAAAGGAAGTATAGCTTACGCTACAGAAATCTTACAAATCTTAAAAAAATCAAACAAATAGGCAACAAGTTGCCTGAATGTCTGGCACAGATTAAACGGATAGTCTTTCAATTGATAATTGACAATTGACAAATGTGATGGGTACAAATTGGCAACTGCGTTGCTGGATTTCACAGATTACAATGTAAACACAACTGTAAATCAGTATTGTATATATAGAACTGACGTTGATTAACAAAACATTTATATCCAAAAGTATGTGAGATATTGGAAAAAAGTGTACCTTTGCAGTCTCTTATTACTCATACTACCCTGCTAACGCAGACTTTACCTAAAAAATGAAACTTTTCTATTCTAAAATACTCCTCTTTGGCGAGTATGGCATTATCAAGAACTCCAAAGGCTTGGCAATTCCCTATAACTTTTATAAGGGGACACTGAAGAAGTGCGAGCCACACCCGCAGTGCGAGTCGCACGGACAGTGTGAGCCACACCTGCGAAAAGAAGAAGAGGCTCGCAAATCGAATGAGGCTTTGCGGGAGTTCGCTACTTACTTACAAAACCTTATGGAGGAAGAAAACCCGATTGTGCGCTTCAATCTTGAAAAGCTCAATGCTGATATAGCAGAGGGTATGTACTTCGATAGCAGTATCCCACAAGGCTATGGCGTGGGCAGTAGTGGCGCCTTGGTAGCTGCTATTTACAGCGAATATGCTATTGAGCCTATCAGTGCAATGGAAAACCTTACTCGCGAAAAGCTATTGCAACTCAAAGCGATTTTTGGCAAGATGGAATCGTTCTTCCACGGCACTTCTTCGGGCTTAGACCCACTGAACAGCTACCTGAGTTTGCCGATACTTATCAATTCACAGGACCATATAGAACCTACGGGCATTCCCTCGCAAACGCCTAACGGAAAAGGCGCAGTGTTTTTGCTCGACAGTGGTGTGATAGGCGAAACGGCTCCTATGGTACGCATCTTTGTGGAGAATATGAAGAACGAGGCTTTCCAGAAGATGCTCAAAGATGAGTTTATCAAATATACCGATGCTTGTATAGATGACTTTTTGAAGGGGCGCTTCAAATCGCTGTTCGGGAATATCAAGAGTCTATCGGGCATTGTGCTGAACCACTTCAAACCGATGATTCCGAAAGAATTTCACACGCTCTGGAAGCAGGGAATCGACTCGGGCGATTATTTCTTAAAACTATGTGGTTCGGGGGGTGGAGGCTATATTTTGGGCTTTACTGAGGACTTAGAGAAAGCCAAGCGAGCTCTTAGCAACCATAAATTAGAAGTAGTATATCAATTTTAAAACCTATATAAAGGCGTGCCTATGCAACGCCTTTTCTTATTTGTAAATGAGTGACACTATCAAACACGAGTGCGGGATTGCTCTTATCCGCTTGCTCAAACCTTTGGAATATTACAAAGAAAAATACGGTTCAGCCTTCTATGGCGTCAATAAAATGTACTTGATGCTGGAGAAGCAACACAACCGTGGGCAAGATGGCGCAGGAGTGGCGAGCATCAAGCTGAATATGCAACCCGGTGAACGCTATATCAGTAGGATTCGTTCCAACGAGGCACAACCGGTGCAAGATATCTTTACGCGCATCAACCAGCGTATCAACGAGGGGTTTAAGGCGAATACTGCACTGAAAGACAATGTGGCTTTGCAGAAAAGAGAACTCCCCTACATAGGCGAAGTGATAATGGGGCACGTGCGCTACGGTACCTTTGGCAAGAACAGCATCGAGAATGTGCACCCTTTCTTGCGCGAAAACAACTGGATATACCGCAACCTCATTATGGCGGGTAACTTCAATATGACCAATGTAAACGAGCTCTTCGAAAACCTCGTACACCTTGGACAACATCCCAAAGACAAAACCGACACTGTGATTGTAATGGAAGGTATCGGTCATTTCTTAGACGATGAGGTAGAAAAACTCTATCTCCAACTGAAAGAAGAGGGCTATACCAAACAGGAAGCGTCGCCTTTTATTGCCGAACGGCTGAATATAGAACGCATCTTGAAGCGTGCAGCTAAGTATTGGGACGGTGGTTATGCAATGGAAGGAATGATAGGTAACGGCGATGCTTTTGTACTCCGCGACCCTGCGGGTATTCGTCCGGCGTTTTACTATCGAGATGAAGAAGTGGTAGTGGTAGCGTCGGAACGTCCGGCTATACAAACGGTCTTCAATGTAAAATACGAGAATGTACACGAGTTACCGCCTGGGAATGCAATTATCATCAAGAAGAGTGGTGAGGTGACAGTAAAAGAGATTCTTACCCCAAGGACACGCAAAGCTTGTTCGTTTGAGCGCATTTACTTCTCTCGTGGTAGTGACCAAGATATTTACCGCGAACGCAAGATGTTGGGCAAGCTACTCTTCCCTCGCATTGCCCAAGCTATCGACCACAACTTGAAAGATACGGTTTTTGCTTATATTCCTAACACGGCTGAAACATCGTATTTGGGACTTATAGAAGCAGCGGAACAATACCTCAACGAGCAGAAAGCAAAACAATTAGCAAGCGCCACTGAAAGTGAAATTCTTAGGATTCTCTCTGAAAAAGTACGCACTGAAAAGGTAGCGATTAAAGATGTGAAGTTGCGCACCTTTATCACCGAAGACAGTAGCAGAGACGACCTTGTGGCGCACGTGTACGATATTACCTACGGTTCGGTACAAAAAGGCGACACTTTGGTAATTATAGACGATAGTATTGTGCGGGGTACGACCCTTAAAAAAAGTATTTTGAGCATATTAGGCAGGTTAGAGCCCAAAAAGATAGTGATAGTCTCTTCGGCACCTCAAATACGCTATCCCGATTGTTATGGGATAGATATGGCGCGTTTAGAAGACCTTGTAGCGTTCCAAGCAGCATTGGCATTACACCACCAACACGGTACTTATCACATTATAAAAGAAGTGTACGAAAAATGTCTTACCCAAGTAGCGCTAAGTGATGACAAGGTAGTGAATTACGTAAAAGAAGTGTATGCTCCTTTCAGCGATGAAGAGATTTCGGACAAGATAAGAGATTTGCTTTTGCCAAAGAACTTCGCTTCAGAAGTAGCAGTAATCTTCCAAACGGTAGACAACCTGCATAAGGCTTGCCCTATGAATTTGGGCGATTGGTATTTCACGGGTGATTACCCCACCAATGGTGGCAATAGGGTAGTAAATAGGGCGTTTATCAACTTTTATGAAGGGAATAAAGAGAGGGCGTACTGATATGAGGGTAATTAGGAAATGAGAGAATGAGGAAATTAGAGAATTAAATAAATTAGGTGTGAGTAAAAGTAGTGATGGTTATTAGGGTGAAAGACAAGGTTTGTCAGGAGGTAAAGCGAAGGTAAGATGAAGGTAGGGCGAACGATGAGTGGCTCTACAGTGGCTCTACAGTGGCTCTACAGTGGGTCTACAATGAATGATGAGCGAAGGAAAGGTGAAAGTAAAAGGGTTTTAAATACTGTTTTGTTTGTATTGTTTTAATTTATTATCTTTGCAGTTCATATTACCTTATTATTAGAGTGAGCAACTATGAACATCGCTTTTGACGCTAAACGGGCTTTCCATAACACACGCGGACTGGGGAATTACAGTCGGGATTTGATTCGCATACTACAAGAACACAAGGTGGGGCATTTATACCTCTTCAACCCACAAAAACGAGAAATTCAGGGAGTGGTGATTGATGAACACACCACCGAAATCACTCCACAATCTTTCTTCTGGCGCAAGCTAAAATCATTATGGCGGAGTGTAAAAATCACTGATATAGCCCAACAACTTCCTATTGATATTTATCACGGACTTTCAGGAGAAATTCCTAAGGGAATTTATAAACACATACCTACAGTAGTTACTATTCACGACCTTATTTTTATGCGTTATCCTGAACTGTATTCGTTTTTCGACAGAAAAATACATTATCGCAAGTTCTTGTATGCCGCACAACATTCAGAACACATCATCGCTATTAGTGAACAGACGAAACAAGATATCATCAGCTATTTAGGCATTTCAGAAGAGAAAATAACGGTGGTATACCAAGGCTGTCACCGAGCTTTTAAGAATATATATACCGAAACGCAGAAGGAAACTATACGCAAAAAATATCATCTTCCCGAAAAATTTGTATTGAACGTAGGCGCTATTGAGCCCCGCAAGAACGCACTTGAAATAGTGAAAGCTATTGAACCTCTGCGAGATATTTCGTTAGTTTTGGTGGGTAAGCAAACGGCTTATTACCAACAAATAGAGGCGTATTGTGAAGCACACCAACTTAAAGACCGCGTGCAAGCACTGAGTAACGTGCCTATGGAAGACCTCGCTATTATCTACCAGCTTGCTGAGGTGTTTTGTTATCCTTCGATTTTTGAGGGTTTTGGTATTCCTATTATAGAAGCGTTATTTAGCAAAACCCCTGTGATTAGTTCGCAGGGTAGTTGTTTTGCGGAAGCAGGTGGAACACATTCGGTTTATGTGAACTTACAAAACGCTGAAAAAGAGATACGTAAAGCCATTGTAAGCATTACTACCGATGAGGAGTTGCGCAGGCAAATGGTAGAAGAGGGTTACCGACACGCTCAGCATTTTACCGACGAGGCAGTGTTTGAAAACTTGATGAAAGTGTATAAAAAAGTAAAAAGTGAGTAGTAAAAGATAAAAATACGACAGCTGACAACTCGTTTAACTTATTGACTTTATGATATATCATAAATTTTTCTTAAAAAAAAGTAAAGAAAAATTTGTTTATATGAAAAACTTCTGTACCTTTGTACCAATTTTAACACTTATAAAGCAATAAAAGATGAGAAAGATGATCTTGTTGATGAGCGTTTTTGCTATGCACCTCGCTATGGCACAGCAACAAAGCTCGCCTGACGGTAATGTAGTACTCACTTTTTCACTGAAAGCTGATGGAACGCCTTCGTATAAGGTGACTTACAAAAACAAAGCAGTGATCAACGAAAGTACTTTGGGCTTTAAAATAAGAGAAGTAGTCTCCTCCCATTTATTAAAAGCGGACGGGACACCTCTTTATAATGAAAAAAGCTCTTCGGACGACTCTAAAATCAAGGAATTTGAGCCGTTAACCAAAAACTTTAAAGTGGTAGACACCAAAAAGTCTACTTTCAAGGAAACGTGGAAACCTGTATGGGGAGAAGAAAGCGAGATTCTCAACCATTACAACGAGCTTCTCGTGCAATTGCAACAAGAGAAGACTCACCGAAAGATGAACATTCGTTTTCGCGTGTACAACGAAGGAGTGGGATTCCGCTATGAGTTCCCTTCACAGAAAGAACTCACCTATTTTGTAATAGAGGAAGAGCTTTCGCAGTTTGCGATGACTGGAGACCACACCGCTTGGTGGATTCCTGGGGACTACGATACCCAAGAATACGACTATACGGAAAGCAAACTCTCAGAAATTCGCGGGTTGATGAAACAAGCGATGACTGACAACGTATCGCAGTTTGTTTTCTCACCTACCGGCGTACAAACTTCCTTAATGATGAAAACCAAAGACGGCTTGTATATCAATCTTCACGAAGCTGCCTTGGTGAACTACTCGCTAATGAACCTGAACTTAGACGACAAGACTTTCGTCTTCCAATCGTGGCTCACGCCCGATGCACAGGGAGCTAAAGGCTATTTACAAGCCCCTTGTCACAGTCCTTGGCGTACTATTATGGTGAGTGATGACGCTCGTAAAATCTTGGCGTCACGCCTTATCCTCAACCTCAATGAACCTTGCGCTATTGCCGATACTTCGTGGATTAAACCTGTGAAGTATGTGGGCGTTTGGTGGGAAATGATTACCGGTAAAAACTCTTGGAGTTATACCAACGACCTTCCTGCAGTAGACCTTAATACGGTGGATTACACCAAAACCAAACCTAATGGTACCCACGGCGCTACCAACGAAGAAGTGCGCAAATACATCGATTTTGCAGCAAAACACGGCTTCGACCAAGTGCTTGTGGAAGGTTGGAATATAGGTTGGGAAGACTGGTTTGGACACAAAAAGGACTATGTGTTTGACTTTATAACTCCTTACCCCGACTTCGACCTTAAAGCACTGAACGACTACGCACACTCTAAAGGTGTGAAACTGATGATGCACCACGAAACTTCGGGCTCTACGCGCAACTACGAGCGCCATATGAAAGCCGCTTACGAGTTGATGAACCAATACGGTTACAATGCCGTAAAAAGCGGATATGTAGGCGATATCCTCCCTGTGGGCGAACACCACTACAGCCAATCGACTATTAACCACTACCTCTATGCGATTAAAGAAGCTGCTAAACACAAAATAATGGTGAATGCGCACGAAGCCGTACGCCCTACCGGTATTTGCCGTACTTACCCAAATATGATAGGTAACGAATCAGCTCGCGGTACTGAGTACGAGGCTTTTGGAGGTAATAAAGTATTCCACACCACTATCTTGCCTTTCACTCGTTTGCAAGGAGGACCTATGGACTATACTCCTGGTATCTTCGAGACCGAAATGAAGTATGTAAATCCTAATAATAACAGTCAGATACGCAGTACCTTGGCACGCCAATTAGCGTTGTATGTAACGATGTACAGTCCGCTACAAATGGCAGCCGACTTGCCAGAGAACTACGAGAAGCATATGGACGCTTTCCAATTCATTAAAGATGTACCCGTAGATTGGCAAAAGAGTGTGTACCTTGAAGCTGAACCAGGACGTTATATCACCATTGCGCGTAAAGATAAACACAGCAACGATTGGTACGTAGGTTGTACCGCTCACGAAGGCGGGCATACCTCAGAGCTTCTGCTCAACTTCTTAGACAAAGGCAAGAAGTATGAAGCTACTATCTATGCCGATGCCAAAGATGCCAACTGGAAAACCAACCCGAAGGCATATACCATCACCAAACAAAAAGTAAATGCTAAAACAAAGCTAAAACTCACTGCTGCTCAAGGCGGAGGGTATGCTATTAGCATTAAAGAAGTGAAATAATCCTCACCCCAGCCCTCCCCCAAGGGGAGGGAGTTTGGGAGGTTTATGTTTAAATTACTCCGTTTTCTGAAAAGTAAAAATCTTTTTAGATTGTCCCCTCTCCTTGGGAGAGGGGAACGGGGAGAGAAACTAAAATTTATTATATATGAAAGTAAAAATGAACAAACTACTTTGTACAGTAATGTTTTTCTTGTGCGTAGCTTTTGGTTATGCACAGCAAATCACTGTAAAAGGAACAGTGAAAGACGGCTCTGGACAACCTTTGATGGGTGCCAGTGTGCTTGTAAAAGGTACCTCTCACGGTACTGCTGCCGATTTTGACGGTAATTTTGAGTTAAAAGTAGACAAAGGGGTTACCCTTGTGGTCTCATCAGTAGGCTATAAAAGCCGAGAAGTAGCTGCTAAAGCAGGTACTATGAACATCGTTCTCCAAGAGGATGTACAACAACTCGGCGACGTAGTAGTTATCGGGTATGGAGCTGTAAGAAAAAAGGACTTAACAGGCTCTGTAAACTTAGTAACCGACAAAGACTTTAACAAAGCTCCTGCCGTAAATGCCGACCAGCTTATCCAAGGTAAAATAGCTGGGGTACAGATGACCTCAGCTAGTGGTGCTCCTGGTGAAGGACAAACTATCCGCATACGTGGTAATGGCTCTTTGTCCTTAACTTCTAACCCGCTAATTGTAATTGACGGTGTGCCAATGAACGATGGTGGCGTGGGTGGTTCTCGTAGTATCTTCAACTCTATCAACCCCGAAGATATCGAGAGTATGACCGTGCTAAAAGACGCTTCGTCTACCGCTATCTTTGGTTCACGTGCTGCCAATGGAGTTATTATGATTACCACCAAAAAAGGAAAAGCAAACCAAGATTTGAAGATTAGCTTCAATACTAGCATCGCCCTACAAGATGTAAACAAATACGTAGATGTAATGAATGCTAACCAATTCCGCCAAACAGTAAAAGGATTGAATAACCCTGCTGCCGAAGCGCTCTTAGGAAATGCCGATACTAATTGGCAAAAAGAAATCTACCAAACTGCTCCAATGAGCAATAGTACTTTGGTGCTCTCCGGCGCTTACAAAACTTTGCCTTACCGTGTGTCAGTAGGACATTCGTATGCCGATGGGATATTGCGTACCGATAACTTCAAACGTACCAATGCTAAAATTAGCTTGAACCCTACTTTCTTTGATAAATCATTGAAATTAGAATTGAATGCCAATGGTACTTATATGCAAAACCGTTTTGCTAATAAAGATGCTATTGGGGCAGCCGTAGAGTACGACCCTACTCAGTCAGTGTTTGGAGGTCTCGCTAAATACGGAGGTTATCACGCTTGGGTGAACCCTAATAATGGTAGCCGTTACGACTTAGCTCCTAACAACCCTATGGCAATGCTAAAGTTTTTAGACGATTCTTCTAAAGTGTATCGTTTTATTGGGAATGCCAAAGTAGATTATACCTTTCCTTTCTTTAAAGATATTACCGCTAGTGTAAACGTGGGTATTGATTACAGTAAAGGGGAAGGTGATAAAATAACCGACCGCCGTATGCCTACCTCTACTCCTGATTTCGACGGAGCTAAAACTACTTATACTAATAAAGCTACCAACAAGCTGTTTGATGCCTATATAAACTATATGAAAGACATCAAAGAAACTCATAATATAGGGCTAATGATAGGACACTCTTATCAGTCATTTGAGTTTGACGATAATTCTACTGATTACTCTTACTTCACTAACCCAGGTGATAACAAAGAGGTGCCTAACATCAACAAGAGCAGAAACGTATTGATGTCTTTCTTTGGTCGTGCAAATTATAGCTATAAGAATCGTTACCTTCTTACCGCTACCCTTCGTGCCGATGCATCTTCTAAACTAAACCCAGACGACCGTTGGGGTTACTTCCCTTCAGTAGCCTTGGCTTGGAACGTGAGCAACGAGAACTTCCTTAAAGACAACAAAACTCTTAACGAACTCAAACTGCGTTTTGGTTACGGTGAAGTAGGGAACGTAAATGGTTTGGGCGACTACCTCTTCCTTACCAATTACACCCGAAGCCAAGATGGCGCTTCTTACCAATTAGGAGATAGCTTCTATCAAACTTACCGACCTGGGGTAACCAATAAAAACCTACGTTGGGAAGTGGGGAATACCCTCAATGCTGGTATTGATTTTGGCTTGTTAGACAACCTCATCACAGGTACCCTCGATGTGTATCGCAAACAAACCAAAGACCTGATAGCCGAAACCACAATCGACCCCTTTACCAACTTCAAAAACCGTGTAAATGCCAATGTAGGGGATATGGAAAACAAAGGTATTGAACTTGGTTTAACCGTAACTCCTATCCGTAATATTGAGAAGAATATTCGTTGGAGTGTAAATTATAACATAGCTTACAACGAAAATAAGATTACCCGTATGCCCGACGACCAGCCTACTGGAGGTATCTCAGGAGGTACTGGTAACCGTGTACAACTACACCGCGAAGGTGAAACCCCTTACTCTTTCTTTGTATACCAACAAGTGTACGACGCACAAGGCAAACCCATAGAAAATGCTTTTGTAGATAGAAACGGTAATGGCAAAATAGACGAAGGCGACCGCTACTTGTACAAATCACCTTTTGCCCCTGTGACAATGGGCTTTGGTACCGATTTGAACTACAAGAATTGGGATTTAAACATCACTACCCGTGCAAATATCGGTAACTATGTGTACAATAACACCCAATCACGCTTAGACCAATTCGGCGAAATTACTGCTAACAGTGGTTTCTTGCGCAATATTAAAGCGAATAGTAATTTCCAACGCCATAACGACCAATCGTGGTTAAGCGATTACTACTTAGAGAATGCTTCGTTCTTCAAGTTAGACAATATCACCTTGGGATATACTTTCCCTCATACCGATAAAATGTACATTCGCCTCTATGGTACGGTGCAAAATGTATTGACTATTACTAAATACAGCGGTTTAGACCCAGAAGTATATGGTGGTATAGACAATAACTTCTATCCTCGCCCTCAAACTTACTTATTGGGCTTGAATGTTAATTTTTAATGAATATAGAGTATGAAAAAATATATTAAACATAGTATCTTTGGGGTAATATTAGCACTTTCGCTTAGTGCTTGTATGAAAGATTTAGACCAAGAGCCTATAGACCCCGATAGCTTTACTGAAAAAGACGTGTTTAAAAACGCTACTGAAGCTAAAGGTGCCTTAGCTAAAATTTATGCCTCATTATCGCTTACTGGGCAAAAAGGTCCTAGCGGTGATGGCGATATAGCAGGTGCCGATGAAGGTTCTACTGGATACACTCGTATGCAATTCTACTTACAAGTAGCCAGTACCGATGAGGCAATCATTCGCTGGAGTGATGCTGGTGTGCCCGACTTCCACAATATGAGTTGGACACCTGCTAACACCTTTACCAATGCCTATTACAACCGCTTGGGGCAACAAATTGCTTTTGCGAACTCGTTTATAGATAACGCACAAGCCTTAGCTTCTGACCCCGAAGTAGGTTATTATATTGCCGAAGCGCGCTTTATCCGTGCTTATGCTTATTACAACGTAATGGATGCTTTTGGAAAAGCACCTTTAGTAACCTCCTCTAAGGCAGATTTAAAACCTGCTCAAAACACACGTGCCGAACTCTTTAACTTCGTAGAAAGTGAGCTAAAGGATTTAGAGGGCAAACTAAAAGCCGCACGTGCTAATGAATACGGACGTGTAGATGTGGTAGCCGCTCAAGCGCTCCTCGCTCGTTTATACCTCAACGCTAAAGTGTATATAGGACAAGATAAATATACCGATTGTATTACCTATGCTAAAAAGGTAATTGCCTCTTCCTATAGCTTAAACACTACCGATGCCAATAACAATGGTACCGCTTACGATGAGTTGTTCCTTGCTGATAACAACAGCAATGGCGCTCAAAACGAGTTTATATTTTTAGCAAGTTTTGATGGGCTTAATACCAAAACCTATGGAGGTACAGCTTTCATTATACACGGAGCTACCGGAGGAAATATGAATGCTTCTTCCTTGGGTATTAACGACGGTTGGAGTGGTCTTACAGCTCCTAAAGAATTCGTTAATAAATTTGAGGTATCAGCACGCAATAGTAATAACGAGCCTACCGCTTGGAAAGACAAACGCGCGATGTTCTATACCGATGGACAAACCTATGAGAACACAGACTTAAAAGACTTTACAAAGTCAGGTTATGCCATTACTAAATTCAAGAACATAACCTCTACAGGAGCCGCAGGTAAAGACCCCGAAAAGAAATTCCCCGACACCGATTTACCGCTCATTCGCTTAGCCGAAGTATATCTTACTTATGCTGAAGCCGTGCTACGCGGTGGTACAGGAGGTGATAGAGCTACTGCCTTAGGTTATATCAACCAATTGCGTAGCCGTGCTTATGGTAACGCCTCTGGCAACATAGCCGATAGCAACCTTACCTTAGATTTTATCTTAGATGAACGCGCTCGTGAATTGTACTGGGAAGGATTGCGCCGTACCGACCTTATTCGTTATGGTAAATTTACAGGAGGTTCTTACCTTTGGTCTTTCAAAGGAGGTGCCGCTTCAGGTGTAGCAGTGCCCGATTATAGAAACTTATATCCTATTCCTCAAGATGCACGCACCGCTAATGACAACCTTACTCAAAATACAGGATACTAAAAAGAGAATACTATGAAAAATATACTTAAAACAGCAGCACTATGTATGGGGCTTATCTCATTGGTAGCCTGCGAAAAAGACGAAGAAAAGGCAACCCTTAATGCCGATGCCAAAATAGAGGCTTCCCTATCTACCGACAACGTAGTACTTACACAGGGCACCGCCTCTCAAACAGCTCTTACTGTTTCTTGGGAAACGAAAAACCTCAACATAAACCTTGCTCCTAAATATACCGTTAATTTTGTAAGAAAAGATGGAAAAAAGGAGAAATCTATTTCAGTTGAGAAATCCCCTCTTGCTATCACAGGTAAAGAGTTAAATGACTATCTTATAAGTGATTTAGAAATTACAGCAGGAACAACGACCGAAGTTACCGTAGCGGTAAGATTAGTCCTCAGCGACCAACGTAATTTTTCCTCCGAGCATAAATTGAAAGTAACCCCTTTCCTTGATGAAATCAAACCAAGCGATTGGGGAATAGCTGGTGATGGTGCTAACGGTTGGGATCCAGATAAAGGATTAGATATTAAAATGTGGAAAGGTGACGATGGTGCATTAGTAGCTTATGCTACTTTAAAAGCAGGTCACATCAAATTCCGTAAAGATAATAAGTGGGATCTTAATTACGGTGGAAGTAACGGTAAATTAGTGTCTGGAGGAACTAATATTGCTGTCTTAGCAGGTACTTATAAGATTACTTTCAACGAAAAAGCCCTTACTTATAGTATCGAAAAATACTCTTGGGGTATAGTTGGTAGCGGTGCTAATGGTTGGGACGAAAATAAGGATTTAGACATCAAGTTGTCTTACAATGGTGCTTTTAACCAATGGGAAGCTAAAAATGTTAGTCTAAAGGATGGAGAAATTAAAATCCGTTTAAATAACCAATGGGGTACAAACTTCGGTGCTGATAGCACTGATAACCCAGCAACCGCTCTTAGTGGTAAGCTTAAAGATGGTGGAAATAACATCAAAGTGAATGCAGGCACTTACAACGTTTCTTTCTCTTTTGATGTAAAAACCAAAGAAGGTACTTACAAGATAGAAAAATTATAACAGAATACAGGCTGTCCGACAGTGTCGGACAGCCTGTATTATATCATTTAAATACCAAAAATATGAAATATTATATATACCTTCTCGCAGGATTGCTGGCCTTTTCCTGCGATAAAAAAGGCAACAATGACGACCCAAAACCCCAAAATACAGTTCCCTTAGACCTTACTAAAATAGACAACGGCAATCGCGTAATGATGCAAGCCTTCTATTGGGACGTAGAACCCCGCGGAGAATGGTGGAATACCATTACCCCAAAACTCGCCGATTGGAAAGCCAATGGGGTAGACCGCATTTGGCTACCACCTGCCACCAAAGGGGCTTCTGGCGGCTATTCTATGGGCTACGACCCTTCTGATTATTTCGATTTTGGGGAATACAACCAACACGGCACTGTAAAAACCCGCTTCGGCTCACGCGCTGAACTCGAAAACCTTATCAGCAAAGCCCACGAAACTGGCTTGCAAGTAATTGCCGATATCGTTATAGGGCATAACAATGGCGGAGGCAAAGAGTGGAACCCTTACCGCAATAAGGAAACCTACACCCTTTTTGACGAGACGCACGGTAATGCTTCTGGAAGATTTAACCGCAACTATGAGTGCTTTCACCCTAATAAATATGCAACTTCTGACGAAGGAGCTGACTTTTACGGGGAACAAGACCTCTCGCATAAAGTGCCCTATGTGCGTGAAGAACTTTGGGAAAAAGATAACTCAATGGCTAAGTATTACAAAAATACAATGAAGTTTGACGGTTGGCGTTTCGACTATGTGAAGAGCTTTGGGGCTTGGGTAGTACGTGATTGGCTAAAAGCAGTAGGTGGTTTTGCCGTAGGTGAATTGTGGGACGGCAACCCCGAAACGCTTAAAAAATGGGTAGACGAGAGCGGTGCAAGTGCTTTCGACTTTGCCTGCTTTTATGCCCTCGAAAAGGCATTAGACCGCAATAAAGATATGCACGAACTAATGACCGATACCCACCCAATGCTTAGAACCTTGCGCCCCGAGAAAGCTGTTACTTTTACAGCTAATCACGATACCGAGAAAGACAAAATAGCGGACAATACTATTGCGCCTGATAAAAAACTAATGGCGTATGCTTATATTCTTACCCATAGTGGCTACCCTTGTATTTTCTATTCCGATTACGAAAATGAGGCTTTCAAAGCCAAGCTACAAAAGCTAATGCTCATCAACCGCAGTTTGGCAGTAGGCGAAGAGAAATTTCACTTAGCTTCTAATACGGAGTATGTAGCCTCACGTCTGGGCAACGAGAAAAGTCCGGGCTTAGTGCTCTTTATCAACAACAGCACTCTCCCTGCCAAGCGTACTATCACCACCCATTGGAAAAACAAAACCTTGATAGATTACTCTGGTAATAGTCATTTATTTTTTGTTACCGATGGCGATGGCAATGTAACCATACAAGTACCCGCCAATAGCTACACCGTGTGGTCAATAGGTAAATAACATAAAGTTATACAGATAAAAAAACGAGCTACCTCGCAATGAAGTAGCTCGTTTTTTACTTAAGTTTTAAATCTTCTGTTTAAAACGCTTGTATCTCCAATATACATAAGCTAAGACTACGAGCAATAACAACCAAAAAATATACCTTAATGGTGTACTTTGGGAGTGTTTTCGTATTTGCTCAGCTTGCTGTATTTCGTGCTTACGAACTTCAGTTTGAGCACTTGCGTAGGATTGCTTATAAAGAGTAGTATCAGCCTGCTGTAAGCTCTTAGAATGGGCTCTGATAGCTTTTATTTTCACCTTGCCATTGCGTACCCTTATAGTCTCACTATTGCCGTCCCGAGTGCGGGTATAGGTGAGTTCTTTAGCTTTGCCAAGGCTGTCTTTGTCGTTTTCGAGTTCAAGCTCGAAAGACGTGGCGGACAGATCAGACCATTCAGACTTGTAAGACTCCTGAACAAAGAGCTGGGAGCTATCTTTATTGGTGATAAAGTGCTCTTTCTGGACTTGCCTTTGTGTGTAGGTTTCTACTTTTTTGGTTCTGCAACCAATCACTGACAAAAGGAGTAACATTGATAATAAAACTCTTTTCATACATAGTTATTTTGCTTGTTCAATCATTTTAATCACTTTTTTCAAAGTATCCGCATAGTTAGGAGCGGTAGCGTAACCCGCTTTAGCAACCTCCTCTGCAAACTTATACGGGTTGCTTCTTACTAACAATGCCTTTGCATAGCGTTCGTTTTTGATGAAGAATTGAGCGTGGTCGGTGAAACTCTCTTCTGGGGTATCATACTTCCTAAACCAATCCCTCACCACGTACAAATATTTGCCGTCCGCACGCTTAGTAATGCTGATAATCTCAGGAAAAAATCCCTTTGTTACCATAGGCACGGAAAGTACCTCCGTAGTACGCACTAACTGCTTCTTGCTTGCAGGTGTATCCTTGCTAGCTTTCACGCCGAACATCATATTACCGGGCACATTCTTACCCCAGCCCGTCTCTAATGCCGATTGCGCCAGTATGAATAGGTGTGATATTCCCGTTTTACGCTGAGTCTCGAGGGCGTAAGGCTTGTATTTTGTTATAAATTCTTTCATTAGTTTATAATATTAATGACTATTCCAACTTCACGAGGGTCCGTCTGGTCAAGAGTTTGTTCATCGATGAGTTGTACATAGAAATTACATTTTACCTGGTTCTCTTCTATCCATACATTCTCTAACAGGACTCTTTCATAGGGTTCATAGGAGGAGGGAAGATAAGGTGTTGCTTCTTGGGTATATAGGTAAGCATCATATGACATACTTGATGAACCTTCTATCCGCCATCTATCGTTAGATATTCTTAAGGAATAAGAGGCGTGCAATTGAAGCCTGAATACAGTAAGTTCTCGTGCTATTCTGTTCTTCTCTTCCTCTGATAGGTCATTATGCCACTTGCCATTAGTATCTATTTCAAACAAAAAACTTTCGCTATTGTCTGAAAAATGAAACATTCGGTCGGAAGTATCTACATTATTGCCTTGCTGGGTATCGTACATAGAGATAGAGAGTGCACCATCAGGTACGTCTATCTTTCTTAATATAATATCAAATAAGGAGTTGTGCAAATTGCGCACTTCAAAAGGGGTAGGGTAGGAAGGTACAGAGCACAAGAAATTACATATCTTTCGCTCCTCTCTTTCATATACAGTTTGTACCTCATAAAATAGATCGTCACTTTTAAATTTTATAAGGGTTTGTGTATAGTCTTCTGAAGTGAGTATCTTATTGTAGGTAAAGAACTGTATATTAGAAATGTTAAAGGTATTGGGTAGCTCCCAATCCTTATCAAAGGTGCATTCATAGGAATAGATACCTTGTAACTCGTCCTTCAACAATAGGCGCACCTTCATTTCAATATTTTTACTTTTCTTTTGCTCGTTCTCGTAATATAAGACACACGCTAACCTGTCAATATCAAAGAATTGGGTGTTCGCATAATATAGGGAAACAGTAAAGGTAACATCTTTCACGTTCAATTGAGAGGCTCCTTTTATACCAAAGTTGTAAAACAGTTGTGGATTCATTGCTTGTTATTTACATTGCTAATTACTTCTGTGCCACAAACTACAAGGCTGGCGGTACTTCCTTTTGCGCCTGTGATACTACTATCGCCTACAAGGGTTTTGCCTGTGAAGAGAATGCTTGCGCTTCCTGCTTTAACAACCGATAACAAAGCGTTGTCGGGGAAAGTACTAAAGTCTAAGTTTATGTCGGTGTCGTTGTTACACCTAAGCACTCTGCCCGCGTGTTCTTTGCTAAGTATGGTGTTATCGGTAACTTCAAGGGCTAAGCCGAAGATTTCCTTATCTATTTTCGAGGTGATAAGGTCGCTGAGCTGGCGATGGTTTTTTAACTCGGTTACAATTTCCTGCAAGGTATCAAGACTCACATCATCTACCTGCAAAATGGTGTTAATGTCTTGTATTTGTTTCTTCACCTCATCAAATAACACCTTATGTGCCTGTGTATCGTTTAGGTGATTACTCAATTGTTCAGCTGAAGCCGTGCCTTCTACGAGTTTGTCTAAGCCCTCTACGCTTGCCATTGGTATCTTTTCGCTCTTGTGCCAAAAACTATCCAACCAAGCCCAAAACTGCTCTTGTGTTGGTTTTTTAAGGTTAGAAAACCACTGTTTTAATGTTTCTATTGCTGTCATATCGTTTAGTTTAAAAATTAAAATCCTACAAATTCTATAAAACGAATCACTCGGTAAGGAGGCATATTATTGTGAGGTTTTTCACCTCCACTAAATATCGTTGTTCTATCCATTTCTAATCCTCTATTATCGTGATCAGTATCTCCCGAACCAATACCCCCGTGAATATAAACTGTCCCTCCATTTTCAGAATAATATATATCTTTATAAGGTATCGTCAGTTTAGGCATTTCTGCAACTGTAAGGGTATGTTCCAATTCACCTCCTGCAAATAATATTTGTTCTAATCGGTAGCTACTGTTACCATTGGGATCATAGCCCACAGCCATACGTCCTCGTAAAGGTTCATATTCTCGCCAACCTTCTGGTAAAGGAATGTTAGCTGGTTTTCCCCATATTGCCACCAACCCCAAGGGCACTGTTTTCTTTACACGTTCCTCCAATTTCTCCAAGCGTTTCAACAAAGAGGTTTCTTCTGTAAAAGATTTCTCTTCTATTTGTCTGTTACTTAACACTCGTCTGAAGCTCTCCCACGGATAACTCTTTGTACTACTGCCAAAAGTAGCTACTTTCTCCACAAGTACTGTTTTCTGTGAGCCGTCTTCAAAAATTTTAGACGTATTCACTTCTTTAATGAATACGTGAGAGCCAAGTGTCGTACCCTGAAAAGGGTATATTTCTCCTTCAATGGCTACTACTCCGTCTGACACCGTGTTCCCTACTACTTCACACCCCGAAAGAATAATTAAATCTCCTGAAATACCACTCATTGCATTGAATATCTTATAAGCATTCTGCATATAACTTAATACATCGGTAGTTAGTGGGAAACCTCCCGTTTGGTTTACATTAATACTGTTCATAATTTCTATACTTCTATAATATATCGTTTACTCGCTAATTTGTAAAAGTCTATTAGGGCTTCTATCTCAAAGAAACGGTACTTACCTATTTCACTTGTAGGAATCTTCTTCGCCTCCCATATCTCCAAAGGTATTTTTACGATAAAGTCTACTCCTGTATCGCTGTAATCTACCTCACGATGTAAATACATAGTCCCTAAAAACTTCGGTTTTTGTTCTCCTTCAGTATAAAGATACTGTCCTTTGTACTGATTGCCGTCCCATATGCGTATACGCCGTTGCTCAATGTCGAATGCATCATTTAGCGCTTTGCGTAAGTAACACACTTGTCCATTCAGTCCAAGTTTCTTAATATCCAAATATCTCTTCTGAATAAAGTCATAATACAACTGACTGATAGGAGCACTAAGCGTTCTTATCCATCCTACCATTCTTGCTTTTCGCAAAAAAGAAGGTATAAGTAGAATGACCAATTTTTCTATTTTGAAATTAAATATCATTTTGTGATGTATTTTATTTGTGAAGCATTCCAGTCTACCTCAAAGTAACCACTTTGCGGTATTTGGGTAACTCCTATGTTTTGTAATGCTCCATAGCCTTTGGTCTCGGGGTCTATCCACGCTGTTTTGAGTTCTTTTAAGTGGGGTATTTTCACCCCATTGGCTTGTTGCAAAGCGTCTACAAGGTGCGCTACAATAAGTTCACCGTTAAAAGGTAAGTTTTTAAGATAACCCTCTATGGCTTCTTGTATAGGGCGTTTGCCGTAAAGCACATCGCTTCCATTACTATCTAATACTAACGGGTCGTAATACACATCAAGGTTCAGAACAAGCTTATCAGGCAGATAATTAATAACCGTAGTGCGTACTCCAGCATCTTTAATTTCTGATAAATAACCGCTAAAGGCATTTTGTTCATCTGCTGTAATAGGCTGTAATCGTCCCCCGTTTTCAGTGGCTATCTTTACTATCAACCTACCGTCATTACTCTCCACCACTGCCGAGTATTTTATAATCTTACTCGCCTCTACCTGTTCCTTTGTCTTATCTTTGTTGTTAAACTTATCGCTGTCGGGTAAGAGGTCAAAACCATACTGAAAGGCAAGTGCTTTACTTCTATACCACCGTGCAGTATGAGGTTTTAATTCAGTAAGGCGTTTATCAATATCTGTCCTATGTAAGTCGAATAACTTTTCTAAGCTCCAAATAGCTACCGAGATAATATAAACCCACAGTCGCCATATAGCTACTCTTGAGTTTGAGTTAAGTCCGTTTAGAGCTTCTTCTCGCTCTTTCGCATTATAGATAATCTGTTGTATTTCTTGTATTGTACGTGCCATAATTCCGTAAATAGTGAAAAGTGAATAATTACTGTCCGTCGTGACTCACGACAAAATCTAAGTTTATCGCCCATATGCTAATACCTTCTTGGCGTTCGCTTATTCTTTTGTCCTCTTGCGTAAAAGCAGTTGCAGGCTGTATCTTCTTTGCGATGTAGTAGGTCAAAATATCTTTATTAGTGAATGATTCTGTAGGTATTGTTAATACTTTTCCTGCTAACACATCATCGGTAATACTCAAATTGTTGAGCATTGCCAATTCAAAGATGCTTTCAATAGTTCCTGTGTGCTGTAAAGCAAGGTCTAAAAGACTCTGATTATGTAAAACTACTACTTGCATTATTCTTTTGATTTTCCATTTAGTTGCTTGTATTTCTTTAATTCAGTTAATAGCCCTTCAACAGAGTTTTCTAAATCTTTAATACGCTGATTTGCTTTTTTGAGCTCCTCAATAGCACTTGCGTATTTAGCCCCTAAATCTTCTATCATTTCTCGATAGATTTTCACGGCTTTATCCACATTCTCAAGTTCGCTGGTCTGTAGTTCCATACGTTGCTTGGGTCTACCAAAGAACCAACCAGCTACTCCCGATAGTACCATTCCTATAAACGATACAAAATGCTCTTTAAGTCCTTCTATGATTATTCCCATTGTGTTATTATAATAATTTACTAATCTACTAATTAATCGTTCCTTTTCCTATACCAGTAGTAACTCCTGTATAAGTGCCTGCCAGTACAGGTATGCCCGTTTGAACTATTACCTCTCCACTCTTTACATAAGCTTCAATGAGAGAGGCAAGTCGTTCGGCATATTCTTCCATTCCTGCTTCTGTTTTAGTAAGCATTTCTTGTTGCAGGCTTATAATCCCTGCTTTTAGTGCTTGTTTATCTAATGCCATAAGTTTAGTGCTTAGTTTTTAGTAGTCAGTTGCAAGAACTTGCAACTGACTACTAACTACTGATTACTGTAATAATTTGTTTATCTTATTATTAATCTTCTCAAACTTCATCACATTGTTCGGAGAAAAATTTCCTACACCCGAAGGTGTTTGTATCACCGCGTTTTTAAGTTCCGTTAGAAGCTCGTTTAAAAGACTTTTTAAATCCACTTCCCCGCGTTGCAAGTGCAAGCCTGCTTTGTCTATTGTAAGCTGTGTTTCTTCTATACGTAAGCTCACGCTCTCTATCTCACTATAAGCCACCACGTAGTAGCGGTTCTCATCTTCCCCAATCGAAGCTATCAACACACTACTCCCCTCCTTGGGGAAGAGATAAAACCGCTCAGCATTATCGTTAATCACCGAAGCTAAGCGCACGGTATATTGTAGCTCGTCGTCCTTCACCTCACACGTGCCTTGTGCTTTGTCTACCGATACCACTTCTACGGCTATGGTAGGTGTTTTGCGTCTTCCTATCTGCCTAAGCCCTTCTGCTAATTCTCTGTCTATACTCATAATTTTGCTCCTATGGTTACTTGTCGACGTGCGCCATTACGTCCGAAGGTAATTTCTACTTTCTTAATAAAGTAACGTTCGTCTATCTCTTTCAATTCATTATCTATCATATGAGCTTGCATACCCCTCGTCGCAAAAGGGACCAAGAAACTCGTTATAGAGCCGTCAAAGCCATCATATTTCAGCCTTTCCATCTCGGCTCTTGCCATTTCTCGTAGCTTAGGTTCCTCACTCACTACCGAAGTATGAAAGGTTCTTAGCTCACCATCAGGATCACCCTCTTCCACTGTCTTCTTTTTATTGTTTTTGTCGATATAAGTGTAACGTACTTTCAGTTTGCGTTCCTCCTTAGTCCTATACTCCAAATCATTGGCAACAATATTGTAATTGAGGTCATAGCGTGCTGTTTGCCCTATATTGGTAAGCTCCGAAAGTCCTGCGTACAGCTTGCCTTCATCATTGATAAACACGCTTAGCCTAAACTCTTCTTTCAGCTTCTCCAATACCTGCGTACCGTTCGCATTGCGAATAATCCACTGGTCTAACTGCATTTCTGGAATATTGTCCGCCAGCACAATAGGCGTGTCCTTCACAACTTCCTGCAATACTTCTCTAAGTGTTGTTTTTTGCCACGATTTGCTGATATTTTTACGTCTAAGTAAGTACATAGCGTCTTCACACTCTATGCTTACAGGAACGCTCGGTTTAACCTTCTTTACATAACCTTCAAACTCCACTCCGCTATACACACCCTCATAAGCAAGAGTAACGCTCACTTTGTCACCCACCTTGATAGCCTTTTCAGTATAAAGGCTTTCGCCCCCTTTGGCTACTTTAAAATGGGTTGGCAGTTCAATTGTACAGGTGTCCGCTAATTCGTCTACCGATTTGGTGATTTTAACGTTGTGTACTGCTCTAAAAGTGTAATCACCTATCTTTATAATCGCTTGTAATACAAACATTAGTATATCTTGTTAAGTTGGGTTCGTTTCTCGTCTAATTCCGCATAAAAGTCCATATCCGATACAGCTTTAATGGTGTACTTCTGTATACCCTCTTTGCCTTCCATTTCCTCAAAGCTAATATCTTTGAGCACGATGTTACGAATATCAAAAAGAGTAAAGAGCTTATTGCCTATCACCTCCAAACTCTCATTCTTTTCAAACAATTTGTTAAGGCTTTGTACTTGTGCCGTAGGATATTGATCGGGATTTTCTGGGTCTATACACAGTCCTCTTATGGTAATTTGCCAATCTTCAGTAGTGATATATTCCTTGACCTTACCTTTGCGTTGTTTGCCTACCGTTGCCGTTTCTACAATGGTTTTAGTAAGCGAAAAACTCACCAAAGGCTCATTGGGGAAAACAGTCTGGTCCCCCGATTTATCAGCCACTTTTAACGTCATAAAATACTGACTGCCATTACTGCGTGCCTCACTAATGTTAAACAAACTCGGCAGTACAAATTTTGTCTTATTGTTTGCCCACCACTGCGGAAATGCTGGACCTACATAGTCCAAAAAAGCCCGTGCGGTGAGTTCTTTTATATCAAATTCCATAAATTACACTGTTTGCATTTGGTTTACACTGTTCACAATTCTCAGAAGCTCTTCTTTCAGTTGCACCCCAAAGTTTTCCACTCCTTCCCGTACCGATGATACGTACACTTTGGTATCCGTGCCCAAGTTGCCTATCTGTATGTTGATATGCGTTTGACGGGCACCTCCTGTTACAATATTATCTTTGGTTTTATTACCCATCTCTGAAAAAGGTGTGCTGGCAATAGGTGTTGCTAACGGACTTGTTTTTTGTCCCGTTTGTCCTATGCCTAACTTGCCCATTAGCCCGTCTTTCACACTCGAAAGGCTCTTAAACTCCAAAGAGTTCCACGCTTTACCAAAATATTCTTTTGCTTTAGCTCCTGCCTCACCTGCTTTTTTATAGCCTTCTGCTACCGATTTAGCACGTTCTTGCAAGTCGTTTTGTATTTGGCTTATCATCGCTTGGTTCTCTTTACTATCTCCCAAACCTACAGCCTCTTTAAACTTATACCAAGCCAACTTACAGAGGTCTATACCTGCCATAAAAGCATTGACCGCCGTATTCCAATGGGCTTTGTAGGTGAGAATAAAGGCTTCCCACAAGTATTTCATTCCTTGCACAGTGTTATCCCACGCTTTGCCCCAACCGCTCACGCCTACAATACAATAAGTGATGATAGCAATAAGAGCCACGATGCCTGCTATAATCAATACAACAGGATTAGCTAAAAAAGCTAAGTTCGTTTTAATCACTGCCCACGATAGTCGGTTCTGCCACGCCGCAGCAATAGCCATATAAGTGTTATGCAATGTGATAGCTGTAATAAATACTCCTAACACTCCTGCAATACCAAGGATTATGGGGTTTCCCTCTTGAAGTTTTTGAATAAACCAACTCAATCCGTCATTCAAAGCACCAAATACCATCGTAGAAAGTGCTACCAACGGAATCAGCAACGGACTTATAACCTCATATACTTTTACAGCTATAGATTGTATCGAAGCCATTAAAACTGTAAACCTGCCTTGTAGTGTGCTGTTCACATTCTCAGCTCCTTGATAAAAATCTCCTTGTGCGTCAGTTGCCCATCGGAAAGCCTCAGCCAACTCTCTTGCCGAAATTCCTCCTTTGTCCATTCGCTCTTGCAGAGAGGTCATAGTCTCGCCCGTCCGCTCACTTATCACTTGCAAAGGATTAAATCCTGCCTGTTGCATCTGTGTGAGTGTCGCTTCTTGCAACTTCCCTTGTGTGGTCACTTTGGCAAAGGCAGTAGCCAAGGTTTCTATCTTTTTGCTATCCCCCAAGGCAATATCTCCTATTTGTTTGAGCATTCCTAATGCTCCTTCAGGAACCAACCCTGCTCCCATCAAACTCTCTTGAGCCTTCACAAGCGATGGTACTTCATAAGCCGTTTGCCCACTGTATTGTGTGAGATTCTGATGTATTTCTTGTGCCTTTTGCATATTACCTTGCACAAAAGTAGCCAGACTCATCTTTTGGGTGTCTGCCGTAAAACCTTGCTTAAATATTTTCTGTAAAGACGAGATAGGGTCTATAATGTTATTAACCACTTCCTTTAACCTTTTAGTCTGATCAAAGAAAGAAGATATCGTGTTTTTTGGATTTTCTGCCATTTATAAACTTTTTTCTTTACTTTTTTATTCTCCGTACGATTCGCTCTCCTTTTGGCGAATCCATTCCAGCTCTTTCACTCGCATAGCCCACTCAGTATCATTGAGGGCATCGGGATTGGCAATGTGCATATAGTAACGCAGTGAGGCATTGGTAATACGCAACCAATCCCGAGGCTCGTCAATTTCCGCACTGCTTAAAGCTTTTCCAAGGTAGCTTCCTTAATTTGTATCAATTCGCCAAGCTTACTGCTTGCCGAAAGGAAAAGTGCATCATCAGTCTTAATCTCTTCATCTCCTCCCAACCAACAGTTGGTAAGAATAGCCTCATTAAACTTCATCGGGTCTTTCGTTGCCAATGTCGAAGCATAACTCAGGGTAGCGCGGTCAGGCGTTCTCAAGTATGCCACTTTGTCATCTACTCGCAATACAAATACTTCCTTGTACTTCGCTTTCCATTGTTTGATTTGTTCTTTTGTTACGTCCATTTTTTATCAATTTGCTAATTTTCTAATTTCCCCGCCTGTCTGGCTCGCACTCGCTTGTCGTGCTATGACTGTGGCTCACACTTACGATTGGCGTTTTACATCAGTGAAGATAATAGGAAGCTCTACAACCATATTTTTATCCCCCTGCTTCATTGCCTTTTTCACTTCGGTAAATTCCACATTCTTGAGAATATCGGTTACTATTTGTCCACCTTCTGAGGGAACGTAAGCAACAACCAAGTCGAAGTTAAGGTTCAAAATGTCGTTGTTTTTGGCATCACGCGTCATTGCTTCCAATTCACTTTGCCAAATGCTCAACTTCCCTTCAAAACTGTGATTACCTCTTACAATGCTCAAAGGTTTACTCCCACGTCCGTAAAGCGCCGATTTTTCTTTTTTCTCAGTGTATTCTACTTCTGTCACCCCAGCAATAATACGCCCTCCAAAGGCAATCGAAATATCGCTCCACGCATACTGTTTACTACTAAATGTTCCCATTTTTTTCTAATTTATTAATCTACTAATTTATTTATTTGCTAATTTTCTGCCTGTCGTGCTACGACTAATTTGCTAATTTTCTGCCTGTCGTGCTACGACTAATTTGCTAATTCTCTGCCCGTCGTGCTACGACTAATTTGCTAATTCTCTACCTGTCGTGCTACGACCTCACACCTAATTTTCTTCTTTCTTTGTGGTAAAACCAATATTCACCTCAATAAAATCAGCATAACCCACAGGGAGGAGTTTTAGCCCTACTACCACTTTACCTGTTTGCAACACCTTCTGTTCAGGGTCTATATTGATGTTCACTGCCGATAGCTCCCCTTTCGAAACCATTTCGCTCTGCAAAGTGTTCTCCAACTTGGTCTGCCAACTCTTGATAATAGCAGGGTGAATGCTTCCCTCTTCTGAAAGCAAGACCTCATCGCTTAATTCCTCTACCAAAGCCCCATAAGCAAGAAGTAACGCCTTGTCCATTACCAATCCACTGCTGAGACTCTTAAAATCATCAGTAGGTTTGGTAAGCGTATTATCTCCTGAAAAATAGTAGCCTGAACGCCCTACGAAGGTGCGAAAGAAAATATACCCTTTGTCGTCTAGGGTGTCCCACTGGTCAGCTTTGCTGTCAATAGTAGTTCCGTCAGTAAAATAAGCCACCAATGGCAATACACTACCGTCCTTCACGCGGTGAATTTTGCGCTGTACGGGTATAGCACTCATTTTTCCTAAGAACAAACCTACTGATGCTTCTTTCTCCTTATCGTCATTACCGATAAAGCAAGCCACTTTGTTGAGTTCGTTTTCCGAGAAATTAGTAAGGTCAGCTACTTTGCCGTTCCAGCTATTGCCCGATACCACTACTCTAAAAGGCATATACTTCTTTTCAAAATGCTCAGCAATAGCTTGTGCTTTCACTACGGCTGTTTGTACATCAGTGTCTAAGCCGGCAGCAATAGTTTCGCTACCAGTTGCTTTTTTCACCACACCCAATACCCTAATAGCACCTTTGGCATCAGCTATGAGAGTTGGAGCAAAAGCACCGTCTTTGTCAAGCATTGCAGTCATAGTCGTAGCGTCCGATACGAGCATTACCCACAGAGGTGTACCCGTAGGAGCTTGGTCGTAAAATGCTTTAATATGCTTGTAAGCAAAAGCATTTTCAGCCTCCGAAATACCCAATGCTACGACTTCGTTTAAGGAAAATACTTGGTACGATTTCCCGAGTTCTACCTTACTGGCTACTCCACTGCCTGTAATAATAAGACCAGTAACTTTTTGAATGTTATTGCCTGTACGGTTCATACCATCCTTGGCAATGTTAAATAATACTTTTGGTAATCCCATTTTTTAATTATGTGTTTTTGTTAATTATTTAATAAATGTCCCCCTACCCCTCCCTTATTATATCCTTAATTGTAACTCTACTAATAAAAAGGCAAAATAGTTAAAAACAACTGTTCTCTATTAACTCTCAATCGTTAAAGGCTTTCCTCTTTTTTAGAATTGTTACCAGGGCGGTCAGTAGCGGTTACTATTATTTTATCACCTGTAAGCGAAGGATTAGTAACCGTAGTGGTGTACACCCATTTGCCCTGTACAAGAGTGGCGCTACCTTCTTCCACAAGAGTAGCATCGTGGTCTTCAATACGCACTTTCACAGCTACGACCTTAAAAGCATCGCCCGCCTCTATCATTATTTTCTCTCCTGTGGCACTACCTGTATAGCCTGAATGGTCTATATGGGTAATTTTAGGAGCGCGCAAATAGTCAGTCATCGCCATATTATAAGCCGATACATTCCTGCGCTTTTTAGCCTCTGCTGTATAATCCTCTTTTAGCGAAGGGTCTTGCAAAGCGTTTTTGGCATATGCCGAAGCGCGTATAAATCTCTCTTGTTGTGCTTTCTGAGAAGCACTGGGAGCTTTGGTGTGTGAAGGAGGGGTAGCGACAATAGTTTCTCCTCCGCGTTGGCGAAATACAAACACTTTCCCTACTTTACCACTAAGCCCTGTAATGGCATAGTTTGATTTACTTTTTCCCATTTCTTTAATTTTTTTTGTTATACATTATTTTAATTGTAAGTGCACTTCTATCGTTTGTTTTACGGTGCAAAATTCCGGCGGTTTTTTCAGTTCTGAAAATCGGCAAACAAGCCTTGTACTTATTTTCACCAACCATTGTACTAATTTGGTACAAGCGTTGAACGTCTTTTTCCTTACCTCATCTATATGTACGACCTTTGCACCATCAACAAATAACAAATGTGTAAAATGAAAGATTTACTCTTAATCAAAAACGATTTGCACCTTGCTGAAGGTGATTTTCAAGTAGGCTTATCTGAGCCCCAACATCAAAAAGCTATTCTTACTGCCGAAAAAGGACAGTGGAAAGAGCACCCCGAAGTGGGGGTGGGTATTGCCCAAATGCTCGCCGACGACCTTTATACCGAAATGCTTATTGAGGTAAAAAAGCAATTGGAGTACGACGGTATACCCGTGAAAAACGTAACTCTTACCCCTCAGGGCTCACTGCTGATAGAGTAATAGTTCTCCCTTTTGTGGGGACTATCTTTCGGCATAACCGCCCTGAAAAGAAAGTATTGCTACAATAGTACGAGGTGATAAAAACATAATGTTCGCCACCTCCTCTACAAGAGCATCTACCTTCCACTGAGGGTGCTTGGCACTCAGTTCTTCAAAAAGTTGACGCACTTTTTCATTGCGTTTTTGCAAGCGTTCTTTGCGCTGTTGTGTATTATTATCACATTTCATATGTTTCATTTTTTAAATGTTAAACTTTTTGCCAACTTTGGTAGAGCTTTTTTAAACTCTACCAAAGTTTTTTTTACCTTTGCATCTCACTCCCTATTGCCTGAGGCCTGGGACCTATTACCTAAGCTCCCCCTTCACTTCCACAAAAAAAGTCTCATCTTGAGTCACCACAACTCCTATTTTTGGAAAGAAATCAGCTATTTGCTCATTGTTGCGTTCGGCAAGTAGCTTATCTTTAGCTGGTTCTTCGGCTATACGCACATAAGCAGGCAAAAATTCTTTCAGTAGGTTTGTTACCGTATTCCACGTAAAACCTTTTAGCGTTTTCAGTTTCGGCGTACCTGTGCGGAACCCTATGGTACCGTGCAAACTGTCAAGTGATTTCTTCTTGATAAATAAACTGTCTTTATTTGCTAATGCATAGGCTTGTAACACATCAAAATTGGTGTCTTTTATTTCTTTAAGAGTCGCCAATTCATTCGTGTATTTATTGCGTATAGCTGCAATTTGCTTCTCTATCAACGCATTTATTTTAGTCATTCGCGCCTCTGCCTTTGCATAAGTAGAAAAAGCATTCTCCATTTGTGTTTTAGTTACCCCAGTAGGGATTATTCTTTTTGTTCTTGCCATTTTTGTATTGTTTTTTAATCGTTAATTTTAAATGTAAATAGAAAGAGGTTCATAATCTATTTGTTAATCCAACCCTTCATTGGTATTACTAATTCTAAAATTCTCCCCCCTACCCTACCTTTAGCCCATCGCCAGTTTTACCTTTTATCTTTTACCTTATAAAGCGGGTGTTTCCTTACTGGTTGCCACTCCCTTTGCTCGTCTAGCCAAAGCAGGTGTCGCTCTTCGTCGTATTTAAAGATGGGGGCACGCCAACCATTCTGTTCCACCCACGTTTGTAGTTCTTGCACGCGAGCAGGTACCTCATCCGTACGTCCTGCGCGGTATTGTGAGGTTTGTAGTCGTTCCTCAAAAGTAAGCACCTGCAAAAAACTATCAAGAGCAAGCGCTTGGGTATATTCTAAAAATCTATTCATTGTAATTTTTTTTGTTATTTGTTATTTTTCACTTTACTATTCACTTTTGCATCGCTTTCCCTAATGCCTAAGGCCTAAGTCCTATTGCCTTTGCATCGCTATTCCTAATGCCTGAGGCCTGAGGCCTATTGCCTATTCACTACAAGCCGTCCATATTTTTTCAGTTCACTCCACCAGTTCACCTTATGCCCACTAACTCTTCTAGGCAAATAGCGCACAGGTTGATGATAACTTTTGGCTTTTTCTAACAACACAACCGCTTGCTCGCGGAGCTTGCGCTGTACATACTCATAGTCACTGACTTCATTTAAATGTATTCTCATTGTTTTTAATTTTTAATATTAATTCAATTTATAACCCTAATAATCAATCGTCACATTCTCAGCAACACTAACTTGCCGACTTTACAGGATTTCTTTTTAATAATCCCTTAAAATTCTTACGTCTTCTTACGTTTAATTGCCACTCTACAAGGCGAAGCCCTGATTTTTTTATTCTGAAACTAATTTGTTTTCAATTTCTAATTTCCAAATCTGCTAATTTGCTAATTCCCTCCTGTCCTACATTTTTTAACTAACCTCCCCTCAACAATAATTTTTCTACTGCCATAAGGTCGATTATCCATAAAATTTTTGTACTTTTGCTCATTATTCTATTCATTTTGTTTTACGGTGCAAAATTCGAATAAATTTTCGACATACGCAAATTTTTTTCGAATTATTTTTCGTATTATTTTTTAAATTATTGATTATGAGTGCAATTAATTTTCGTATAAAAGAACTGGTAGACCATTTTTCCAACGGTAATAATAGTGATTTTGCAAATAAAATAGGGGTTAATGAGGCAAATATTAGAAATTACATAGCTGGAACAGAACCTAAATTTAATGTTTTAGAAAAAATTGTTACTACTTTCGAAGTAAATTACGAATGGTTGCTCACAGGTAAAGGTCCTATGTTAAAAAACAAGGAGATTGTCGAAACTCCTCGTGTAGAAATTATCAAACCTTTAAAAATAGAAGGAAGAGATTTAACTCCCAAGGTGGTAGTGGTTGAAGAAGACGAACTTTTTAACCCCATACCCTTAGTGCCTATATACGCTCAAGCCGGCTATCTCAATGGTTATGAAGACCCCGAATACATAAAAGAACTCCCTATGTACAACCTTCCCGAAATGCGAAACGGCACTTTCAGAATGTTTCAAGTAAACGGACTCTCTATGTTCCCCACCCTGCAAGACGGCAGTTATGTGGTAGGGCAATTCGTCGAAAATTGGGAGTGGCTCTCAGATAACAGGGTGTGCGTAGTAGTTACAGAGCGCGACGGAGTGATTGTAAAACGGGTTTTAAACAAAATAAGAAAGTATGGTAGTCTGTATTGCAAATCCGATAATCGCGACTACCCGCATATTACCGTTAGAGCTGAAGATATTAAAGAAGTATGGGAATGTAAAATGCACCTCTCTTTCGAGTTCCTCGACCCTATCCCTGAGTACCAAAAAATCGCCGATTTAGAAGCGAATGTTCAGTTCCTAACCGAACGTGTAGAACAATTAGAACATCACAACAAACCTATTTAGCCTATCAGAATTGGTTTGCGAATTTTTTTGTCCTACACTTTACCAAAGTTATACTGCGTCTCGTGCCACAACCTCATATTCCCCTTGTCATTCGTCACTCGTCATTCGTCCCTCGTCATTTCTTCCCTTTTCCGTCACTACATTCCCCCTTTGGAGGAAGTCCGCGAGAGCGGAGTATGTGAGAAGGGGGAGGTTTCTTTTGATCTTCCACCACACTCCCCCCTATTGCCTATGCCCTAAGACCCCACACCACCTCATTTTCTCATTTCTAAATTTACTAATTTAACTGCCCGTGCGGCTCGCACCACCCCATTTTCTCATTTCCAAATTTGCTAATTCTCTAATTTTTCTTCCCCTTTACTGTCTCTACATTCTCCCTCTCCTTGGGAGAAGTCTCCGAATAGGAGAGTATGTGAACGGGGTGAGGATTCCTCTTTCTTTCGCCTCGAAACCCCGTTTTTAACATTTTTAGCCTTGTTGTATTATATTATGAATCAACTACTTATATACCCTTTCTATACCAATCGTCCAAGATTCGTATAAGCTTCCTATAAGCTCTCTATAAGCTACCCCCACCCTTCTTACACCCTTTTTTCACCAAAACCTCTTCCTCTCCTCTTCCGAACTTCTCCGATATCTTCCGAAAACTCCTATACGTCATTTTTGCGGTATACACTTTGGCAAAGTTTAAAACTTTGCCAAAGTTAATTCTCTCCTCTGGCGCTTCTCTTGTAGCCTTCACCTCATTTCCTCATTCCCAAATTTTCTCATTTCCTAATTATTCCCTATCTTTGCACTTTCTTAACTTATTATTTTAATAAAACAATGGCTCGTGTATTAACAGGCATTCAAAGTACAGGTACTCCCCACTTAGGAAATATCCTCGGAGCAATCCTCCCCGCAGTGCAAATGGCATCAGACCCTTCTAACGAATCGTTTCTGTTCATCGCCGATATGCACTCCCTTACTCAAATAAAAGACGGTGCGCAACTCCGCGCCAACACTTATAGCGTTGCTGCCACTTGGTTAGCTTTCGGTTTAGATACTGATAAAGTAACCTTCTACCGCCAGAGCGATATACCCCAAACCGCTGAACTCTCGTGGTACTTGGCTTGTTTTTTCCCTTACCAACGCCTCACCCTCGCCCATTCGTTTAAAGACAAAATGGACTACCTGCAAGACGTAAATGCTGGGCTCTTCACTTACCCTATGCTAATGGCAGCCGACATACTCTTGTATGATGCTGAGGTCGTACCTGTGGGCAAAGACCAGTTACAACACCTCGAAATTACCCGCGATGTAGCTTCTCGTTTCAATCACCAAATGGGCGAAACCTTTGTATTGCCACAAGCTAAAATAGAGGAGAAAATAATGATTATACCAGGTACCGACGGCGAAAAGATGAGCAAGTCACGCAACAATTTCATCAATATTTTCTTGCCCGAAAAACAACTCCGCAAGCAAATAATGGCAATCCAAACCGATAGTACACCTTTGGAAGCACCCAAAGACCCCAATACTTGCAACGTGATGAGGCTCTACCGCCTGTTAGCTTCTCCTGAGCAAATACTAACGATGGAAGAAGCTTATCGCGCAGGAGGTTATGGCTTCGGTCAAGCCAAACAAACCCTTTACGAACTCATATTAGAAAAATTTGCGACCCCACGCGAGCGCTACGTTTACTATATGGAGCATCTAAGCGAACTCGATGCTATATTAAAAGAAGGTGCTGCCAAAGCACACCGTGTAGCCGATGAAACTTTGCGCAGGGTACGCGCCAAAATAGGATATTAAAATGACAAAATTAAAAGCTGGCGTCCTCGGTGCAGGACATTTAGGAAAGATACATTTGCGATTGCTCAACCAATCCGAAAAATACGAACTCGTAGGATTCTACGACCCCGATGAAGCAAACGCTAAAAAAGTAAGCGAAGAGTTTGGCTACAAGCGTTTCGATAGTATAGATGCGCTCATCACCGAATGTGATATGGTAGATGTCGTAACCCCTACCCTCAACCATTTTATGTGTGCCGAAAAGATTATCAAAGCGGGCAAGCATCTCTTTATCGAAAAACCTATCGCTACTACGGTAGAAGAGGCCGAAGCGATTATCGCTCTTGCCAAAGAACACCACGTGAAAGGACAAGTAGGACACGTAGAGCGCTTCAATCCGGCTTTTATTGCCGTACGCGACCAAATTCACAACCCTATGTTCATCGAGGCACACCGCTTAGCTGAGTTTAACCCTCGTGGTACCGATGTGCCCGTAGTGCTCGACCTGATGATTCACGATATCGATGTAATCCTAAGCGTCGTAAAGTCTAAGGTAAAACACATTTCGGCAAGTAGTGCAATGGTTATTAGTCATTCCCCCGATATTACTAATGCCCGCTTGGAGTTTGAGAACGGTTGTGTAGCCAATATCACTGCCAGTCGTATCTCTATGAAGAATATGCGCAAAAGCCGTTTCTTCCAGAAAGACGCTTATATATCCGTAGACTTTTTGGAGAAAAAAGTAGAAGTAGTGAAGATGAAAGACGCCCCAGAAGTACCTGGTGACTTCGATATGATACTCCAAAATGCAGAAGGAGAGCGCCGTCAAATCTATTTCGAATATCCCGAAATACATAATAACAACGCTATCTTAGACGAGCTCGAAAGCTTTGCCAATGCCATTGTAAACGATACGACCCCTATGGTCACTCTCGAACAAGGCACCGAAGCCCTCCGAATTGCCAAGAAAATAGTAAGTTTATGAAACATATCATCACATTGCTCGCTTCTGTGGGACTCGCTTTCTCCCTAAAAGCACAATCTACTACCGATTTTAACATTAGGTACGAAACCTTTATCAAAGGGGATATCAAAATTATAGGGAATAACATTCTTAACCGTAAAGAAAAACGCAATAGCCCTAACGACCCTTATAACGACCGTAGCCCGAAGGCTAAACTCAACGACGAGTTCGATATGCAATACATCGATATCGATGCTGACCCTAATACGTTTTCATCTAGTAGTGCCAATTTCTCTTACGAAGGAACAGGCGGAAAGGTAGCTTATGCAGGTTTGTATTGGTCGGCTACCTATCCATATGCTAAGGGCACCCTAAGAGGCAATAAAAATATCCCTGTTGATTCCAATAGAGAAGACGCCAGTAGTATACTACTGAAAATACCCGAAACCAATACCTATACCCCTATCGCTGGTGAACTCATTTACGACGGACGCACCGACGATGAGCTAAAAAACTCAGCGCCTTATGTGTATTACGCCAATATCACCAATCTTTTAGCTCCGGCAACTAAAATAGAAGGCGATTATACCGTAGCCAATGTAAAAGCTGCTTTGGGGCAAATTGAAGGCGGTTCGGCAGCAGGCTGGGCGTTAGTAATAGTATACGAAAACCCCGATAGCAATGTAAAGAAAATCATTACTTACGATGGCTTTTCAGCTATTACCAATGAGGCTTCCAAAACCTTTACTTTTAGTGGATTTAAAACCCCTGAGGCAGGCGACTTTAAAACGCGTATTATGGGAGTAGCCCTCGAAGGCGACTTTAATATGGCAGGTGATAACGTAGCTGTTGGCGTACCTGCCAGCGGTAAAACCTCCTCTTTGGAAAGCAAATGGCGCCCTAATCAAAACTTTTTTAGCAGTGCTATTACAAATAACGATGAGATAGTAAAAACACGCACCCCTAACAGCGAAAACACCTTAGGCTTTGATATCTTCCGTATGGATATCAAAAACGACAATCAATACCTGATTCCTAACAACACCAATTCATTAGATTTGAGTTATACACGTAGTCGCGACCGCTATTATTTGTTCCTTACTGCTTTGGAGATAGAAAATAATCCGAAGGAGATTACCCAATTACACCGTTCAACGAGAATAAGCAAACTGAAAGTCACCGATACTCAGCAGGGGTATTATGTAGTAGTGGGAGTCTTCTTAAACTTCAATAATGTAAACAAACGGGTAGAAGAAATGAAGAAATGGGGGTATGATGCCCAAGTGTATTACAATAAAGACCAAGTACTGAACTACATTTATATAGCCCGTTATAATACCTATGACGAAGCTATGAAAAAGGTAGAAGAAGTACGCGAAAACACCGAAATCCCCGACCCGTGGATATTAGATGTGGCTAATTACGAATAATAAATGCTAAACAAAGATACACAGATAGCCTTGCAAAAGGGGGAACTCCTCCCCCTGATGGAGGTTTTTTATACCTTACAAGGCGAAGGTTTCTACAAAGGCACAGCCGCTTATTTCATTCGCTTAGGCGGTTGTGATGTAGGCTGTCATTGGTGTGATGTAAAGGAAAGTTGGCAAGCCGAAGCTCACCCCTTAGTACCCGTAGATACCATTGTAGCCGAAGCCTTAGCACACTCCAAAACTATCATTATTACAGGGGGTGAACCACTGATGTGGAACTTAACTTTACTTACCGAAAAGCTGAGAGCAGGAGGTGCACGCACTCATATAGAGACCTCAGGAGCACACCCGTTATCAGGCACTTGGGATTGGATATGCCTATCGCCTAAAAAAATAAAACGTCCCGTAGGAGACGTTCTTCAAAAAGCTAATGAGCTCAAAATGGTAATCTATAACAATCACGATTTTATTTTTGCCGAAGAAATGGCAACACAAGTATCGCCTGAGTGCTTACTTTACCTCCAACCCGAGTGGAGCAAACGCACTGAGGTAATGCCTAAAATTGTAGATTATGTAATGGCTCACCCTCAGTGGAAAGCCTCTTTACAAATGCATAAATACCTTGACATTAGGTGATAGATAGGGGGTCAGGCATCAGGTGATAGGTATCAGATTGCTAATTTGCTAATTTTGCAAGGTAATCAAAATGCTCTCCTTCGGCGATGAGTTCGCATTGTAAGCCTACTGAAATTGCTACGTTTTGTAAAGTGTTGTAATCTACATACATCCAGGGGAAGGGCTTTTCTTTTCGACCTTTATACTTCACCACATAATCTACCTCTCCATAATAATCGAAATAGAGCGGTACATCATAACTGCCATCGGGGTTCTCATCGAACATATAGATAATATCAGAAGAATCGGTGAGGATTTGTCCGTGTGGAGCTAAGAGTGTTTTCAGATGAGCATAAAAAGCACCCATTTGTTTCAATCGTCCACACATACCTGCGCCATTCATCAGTAAGAGAATAGTGTCGTACTGCCCTGTTGTTTTCAATACATTCTGCACTTTGGCGTTGCGTAAACCTCTCAACAGGCACGCTTCAATAGCCTTAGGTGATAGGTCGATAGAATGTACTTCAAGCTTGCGTTTGTTCTGCAAATAGAGTCCGTGAGAGCCTGCTCCACAGCCTACTTCCAATACTTTTCCTTTTGCCATTTGTAGGGCTTTTTGCTCTAACGCAGGCATCTGTTCAAAGGAACGAAACAAATAAGGCAAGGGCAATACATCTTCTTCGGAAATGGTAGTTTCCGTTTTGATATCTTCGGTGTATTGCCCTTGCTGATAATCTAAAATAGCTTGTCCGAATAAGTCTTTCATTAGTTATCCCACTCCAATAAACGGCGTTCGCCTTCTATTTTTTGAATATCGGTAATATCTTGTGACATTTCAATCACGCCTTTGTAGTTCTTTTCTTTATCGCGCACTGCAAAATAACGCACATAGATAAGGCGACCGCGATAATTGAACCAGAAATTAGCTTCGTTTTGAGTACCTGCTTTGAAGTTCTCTACGATTTTAAGCACTGTGCCCACACTCTTAGGCGGGTGACAGAACTTCACTTCGCGCCCTATAATACCCGCGCTGCGAGGGAATACGCGTTCTTCGCCACGGTTGTAGAAAATCACGCGGTCGTGTTCATCTACAAAAGTGATATCAATAGGGAGGGTTTTGAGCAAGAGGTTTACCTGTTCAACCGTCATATAACCCTCGTCGTAATGCGTAGCATCGTCGCTAAACTGGACATCGGTGCGGGGTTCCGTATCCATTGAAGGGTGTACGTACACCGGTTCGCCGGGGTTGCTATTAGGGTAAGGGGCAGGTTCTTCTTTCAGCATCCAACCTATTTCCTCTTCGCCTTTGCGCATTTCAATCCAATCTTCTTCGGTGAGTAATTGCAAGGCGCTTGGGAACAGGATATTCGCTTCTACATTTAGCAAACGACCTAAGTTATCTTCGATATAGCGCACATTGGTTTGCGCCGCATCAAGGTCTTTTTCTTCTAAGTTTTTGCGTACCAAACGGAAGATATCGCGAATGGTATCGTGGAAAGACCACATATTCTGTGAAGGATTCGTCCAACCGCGTTTTTCCAAGAAAGGGAAGAGCTGGTTTTCTTTGCGAGCAAAGTGTTTTTCTACCGTTGCCAAATGATTAAACACGTTGTAGAATTTCTGATAATCGGTATGAGGGTCTATGCTGAGCAACTCGTCCATAAGTGAGTAAATAAGTTCAGCTTCAAGCATATAGGTATGCACGGGGTGTCCTGCGGGTAAAGTTTGTTCCATAAATGATTTTATTTTAGGACGCAAAGGTATGAAATAATTAGGAAATTAGAAAATTAGAGAATTAGATACGAGCCGTACAGGCAGTCGTAGCACGACGGGCGGGAAATTAACAAGTGAGAGAATTAGCAAATGAGTAGTGAAAAAATGTTTTTTTGATAAGTCAGACTTATTGAGCAAATCGGACAAGTTAGAGGTATAGTGATAACTCTTTCTTATCAATCTGGGAATTCTAGTTTTAGTTGTATGTACATCGGCTTCTTTGCTTCTTCTTTTTCGGGTTCGTTGTTGAGGTGAGAAAGCGAGATACCTAAGAGTCGTACTGATTCGGCAGGGCGTTCTTGATAGAGCAGTTCTTTGATGTGCAAGAGTATGTCGTCTTTACTACTTATGAAATCTTTAAGGGTTTTACTGCGCGTTTGCACCGTAAAGTTACTGTATTTAATTTTCAGGGTAACGGTTTTGCCGGCTACCTGCTGTTTGTCGAGACGACGGACTACGTCTTCGGCTATATGGTCGAGTTCGCGTAGCATATACACCTCGCTGGTGAGGTTCTCGGCAAAAGTTTCTTCTGCACCTACTGATTTGCGTATTCTGAAAGGTTGTACCTCACTGCGGTGAATGCCTCGTGAGAGTTCGTAGTAATAATGACCACTATTGCCAAAATTCCGCTCTAAGAACTCCAATGATTTCTCGCGCAAGTCCTTCCCTTTAAATATCCCCAGCTGGTACATCTTCTCGGTTGTTACTTTACCTATGCCGTAGAACTTGCGCACATCGAGTCTGTCTAAAAAATCTTGCACTTCGGCTTCGGTGATGGTGGTTTGTCCGTTGGGCTTACGGTAGTCGCTGGCGATTTTAGCGATAAACTTATTTACCGAAATGCCTGCCGAAGCCGTGAGTCCGGTTTGTTGGAAGATGCGTTGGCGAATCTCTTGGGCGATAAGGGTAGCCGAAGGGTTGCCCTTTTTGTTTACGGTCACGTCTAAGTAAGCTTCATCAAGGGAAAGAGGTTCGACCAAATCAGTATATTCGTGGAAAATGGCGCGTATTTGCATCGATATTTGCTTGTAGCGCTCGAATCGAGGTTTTACAAAAATAAGATGTGGACACAGTTTGCGCGCTTGCGCCCCGCTGATAGCACTGCGCACCCCGAACTTGCGTGCCTCGTAGCTGGCGGTAGCTACCACACCGCGCGGTTCCCCTCCGCCTACTGCAATTGCTTTTCCGCGCAGTTCGGGGTAGTCGAGTTGTTCTACCGAAGCATAGAAGGCGTCCATATCGATATGTATGATTTTTCTGTTCAAGGGATTAGGATTTAGTAATTAGATTGCTTCAAACATCTTGCCTGGGAGGGGTTTTATCACTCCTTTGATTTCCATTTGAAAGAGGAGATTGGAGAGTTGGTAGATGGGCATTTGGCAACCCAAGGCGAGCTCGTCTAAACTTTGTTTGCCATTGGCTTTGAGAAATGCGCTAATAGTTTCTTCCTCAGGGGAAAGAGATACAAAGAGCTCTTGCTGTACGGCTTTTGGGGCTGGGGTATCCCAACCTAATTGGTAAATGAGGTCTTTGGCTGAGGTGAGTAGGGTTGCTTTACCGTTGCGTATCAGTTCATTGCACCCCATACTATACGGGTCGGTGGTGCGCCCTGGCACGGCAAATACTTCGCGGTTGTAGGAAAAAGCTATATCGGCAGTGACTAAGCTACCGCCTTTTAGTCCGGACTCAACAACTACGGTCGCCTGTGAAAGCCCTGCGATAATGCGATTACGGCTGAGGAAATTCTTTCTATCGAACGGACTCTGGCTACTAAAATCGGTGATGAAACCGCCGTTTTCTTCCATTGCCTCACAATACTTACTATGAGCAGCGGGGTAGATGGTATTGAGTCCGTGGGCAAGACAAGCCACCGTTTGTAGGCGGTGTTTCATCGCTGCCTTATGGGCGGTAATATCTACTCCGTAGGCATACCCACTGACAATTACCACATCTAACGAGGCGAGTTCTTCGATGAGTTTTTCGCAAAAAACTGTGCCATAGCTGGTAATATTGCGAGTGCCTACAATACTGAGCAGTCGTTTATTTTGCAAGTGGATATTTCCTTTTTGGTAAAACAGTATAGGGCTGTCTACACATTGCTTGAGAGAGGAGGGATACTGTTCATCGGTATAAGTTATAATACTGATGTTTTGCTTTTGAGTGAATTGCAATTCGGTTTCTGCTTCGTGCAAACACCGAGCACTGAGTATGTTTTGAGTAATCTTAGAGCCAATACCTGCTACCTTCTCTAAGGCACTTTTGGGTTGAGCGAATACGTTTTGAGCACTTCCAAAGTGTGAGATGAGTTTCTTGGCAGTTATATCGCCTATGAGAGGGATTTTCTTTAAGGCAATAAGATACAACAAATCGTCTTTCATAATAAAGTATTAATGCGTAGTGCAAAGGTATAAATATTTTTTGAAATGGATATAATGAGAGAGAGGCCACAGGCCATAGGCCTTAGGCACTAGGGGGTGTGAGGCATTACGTCCTCACCCCCGTTCCCCCTCTCCAAAGGCGAGGGGGACAAGCTACAAAGGAGGAATGTGGGGACGGTGATTGTACACGAATGTTTTTGTAATATTCTCTCTTTAAAATAAAAAAAGAAGTATATTTGCGGGCTTTTGCGTATTTAACTGTATTTGGCTTTGAAATATTTGGTATACGACAGTACTTTTGAGGGGTTCCTCACAGCGGTATTTGCTGTTTTTGAGTATCGTTACAACGAGGTGACTATTGTAGCGAGACATCGGTTTGCACCTTTGCTTTTTGGCGAGGAGGAAACGGTGTATACCGATGCTAAGAAAGCGCAACGGGTACTTACCAAAATAGAACAGTGTTGGGGTAAAGAAGGGGTAGCGATTGTGCTAAGGGCTTTCTTATCGGAAGAAACACATATGGAAGACTACTTATTGGAGGCTATTAGGCTGATGGTGAAATACCCTGAGGGAAAAGTGTTGGAGAACTTTGCCCATAGGGCTATTGCCTCTATACACAAAGCGGCTAAGAGTGTGGGACGTGAAGTGCACCGAATGAAAGAGTTTGTGCGCTTTAAAAAGGTAGGCGAACTTTACTTTGCCAAAATAGTACCTGAGTATGACGTGTTGCCACTGGTTGTTCCTCATTTCAAAACGCGTTTTTCTGACCAACAATGGGTGCTTTACGACCCTGAAAGGGGTTATGGCTTTATTTACAATCTGCACGAGGTGTTGCCTTTTACTCCTGCGGATAAGCATTTTGGAGCGCTTACTCCGGCTACTGCTGATGCTTATCAAACGCTTTGGAAGACTTATTTTCAGCATATTAACATAGCCGAGCGCAAGAATGCGAAATACCAAATGAGGAATATGCCGAAACGCTATTGGCAGTACTTACCAGAAGTGTAATTTAGTTTCTTTCAAAATAATTTGCGTAGTTCGACTCTATTTACTACTTTTGTCGCCGTTAAAAAAGTGTTTGAGGGCATACGGACGGGGGAATGAGAGAATGAGAAAATTAGCAAATGAGAGAATGAGAAAATTAGCAAATGAGAAAATGAGAGAATGTTTAGGGAGGTTGTAGCACGACAGGCGGAGAAAATTATAGAATTAGGAAATGAGTAAATATTGTCAGTTTATTCAACTTTGCCAAAGTTTGAAACTTTGGCAAAGTGTGTACCCCTAAAAGTGACGCATAGGAGGATTCGGAAGGAAACGGAAAAGTTCGGAAGAGGAGAGGAAGGGTTTTTGATGAAAAAAGGCTATGAGATGGGTGGGGTTAGCTTATAGAGAGCTTATAGGAAGCTTATACGAATCTTGGACGATTGGTATAGAAAGGGTATATAAATAGTTGATTTTTACTATAATACAACAACGCTAAAAATGTTAAAAACAGGGTTTCGAGGCGAAAGAAAAGGGAAGAGGTGATAGAACTTAGGCCATAGGCACTAGGAGGAAGTGTGACGGGAAAGAGAATTAGCAAATTAGCAAATTTGGAGATTAGGAAATTTGTGAGAGGAGTTTAGTGGAAGTGTGGGGACGGAAAATCAAAAGAAACCTCCCCCTTGCCCCCTCTCTGAGGGGGAATGTAGCGACGGAAAAGAGAACTAATGACGAATGAACGAGAGGCGAATATCGAAGAAAATGTGATGAAAATATCCTCTTGGTATTGTATAAACCTCCCCCTAGCCCCCTCTCTGAGGGGGAAAGTGGTGGTGGAAAAGCGATTGAAAGATAGTTTCTTGACCTGCTGGACTTATGGGAGGAGTGGGACGAGAGTGATGACTTTATTAATGTATATAAAATATTTATAAGAGGTATTGTTTACCAATAAGACCGTTTATGAAAAAATATGTAATAGCGTGGGGGTTCTTCCTCTGCTGTTTTGTGGGCGCTTTCGCCCAAATGATTAGTGTATCGGGCAAAGTAACCGATGTGACAAACCACCCTTTGGAAGGTGCCGCAGTAGTGGTTAAAAACGACAATATACTGCTATCTATGGGAACCCTTACCGATATCAAAGGGGAATTTCGGATTTCTGCAAAAGCAGGAGAAGTGATAAGGATTTCGTACTTAGGTATGAAATCTCGTGAATTTACCGTTTCGGCTGAACAACCTTTCTTAAAAGTGCATTTGGAACCGGAGATTATCACTTTAAGTTCTACCGATGTAGTGGCTACGGGCTACCAAAATCTTCACAAAGAGCAAACTACTTCGGCTTATACCAAAATAAGGACAGACCAGCTCAACCGTCAGCTTAATAGAACCGTACAAGAAGCTATTGAGGGACAAATAGCAGGTGTGCGCTTTACAAAAGACCCTTTTACAGGGAAAGAGGTACCTATACTGCGCGGGGTAGGTACTTTTTCGGGCAATGTGGGCTATTCGCCTTTGGTGGTGATTGACAATATCCCTACCGATACGCCATTAGAGGATATCAACCCCAAAGATATCGAGTCGGTAACGGTACTGAAAGACGCTGCTGCGACGGCTATCTACGGGGTGCGCGCTGCTAATGGGGTGATTGTGATTGTTACCAAAAAGGGCTTGCAGAATGGTTTGCGTATCAACGTGCATACCGACCTGTTCTATACTTTCAAACCCAATATGAGCCGTATGCGCTACGCTTCGACGTCCGACCTTATTGACCTCGAAACGGCTTTCTACCAAAGCAAATTGGCTGATAGCAATGGCAATGTAGATGACCTTTTTGCTTCCTACGGAGAAATTGGGGGCAGGCAAACAGTGAGGTATTATTCGCCTCTCTTCCAGCTATACCGCGACCAAGCCAAAGGAAAACTCAGCCAGCAAGAGGTGAACAGCACGCTTAACGAGTGGCGCAACCGCGATTACCTTCGCGACTTCAAGCGTTATGTGTGGCAACCTATCATCAGCAAACGCTACAATATAAGCGTAGAAAGTGGTAATAACCGCAGTCAGAATTACGCTTCGCTACAATATGAAGACACCGATGAGCGCATCGTTACCGAAAAGACCCGCGCTCTCAACCTCTACTTAAAAAACACTTACCAGCTCACACCTTGGCTAAAAAGCACCATAGGAGTGAACGGCAGATATACCGCTGTTGATGCCGTGGCTGAACAAGTACGGAATTTGTATGCCGATTACTTAAAGCAACCACGTTACACTCGGCTGTTGGGAACGAATCCGTATGCAGGTTTTAATTTAGCAGCCCCCATAAACGGACATATTTTAGAACAAATTGCGGGCAACGACGCTTTCCGCTCGTATAGCTTCAATTTATTGGAATCGATAGCGCAAGAACATCAAAAACAGTACAACCTCAGTTTGCGTCCGTTTGCAAATCTGCAAGTATCTATCCTCAAAGGTTTGCAATACCAAAGCTATTTTCAATATGAATTAAACACTCACAACAGTGAAACTTTCTTTGGTAAAGACACTTATTATATGCGTTTGCGCCACAACCAATTGGTAAAACAAGACGCTACTACTCAAAAATTCTCTTCTGAACTGCCCGAAGGCGGTTATTACGAACAGGAGAAAGGGCAGACACAGCATTATACCTTCCGTCAGCAGTTGGATTTCAATCGCACTTTTGCGGAGGCACACAATGTGACAGCGCTATTGGGCTTCGAGATGCGTCAGCACTACACCCCGCGCAATACTAAGGAAATGCAATATGGTTACGACGAGCAAACGCTCTCCTTCCCTACCCTGAACTGGAAAGACCTCTACAATCCTGGTGTTACTAGCTATCTCTACGGCAGGCAGTCGCTATCGCTGAGCCGTAATCAGCAAAGCGAAACCAAACACCGCTTTATCTCTTTTTATAGCACGTTGGGCTATTCATACCATCAGAAATACAACCTCACAGGGAGTGTGCGCGTAGACCAAGCTGATATGTTTGGGGCAGACCCTAAGTACAAATACCGTCCCCTATGGTCAGTAGGCGGTAGCTGGAATTTGCATCGCGAAGATTTCTTCTATGGTAATGTGGTAAACTTGCTAAAACTGCGCCTTACCTATGGTGTAAGTGGTAATGTAGACCAAACTACTACCCCTTTCTTACGCGGACGTTTGCTTACCGATGTGCGAGGCGCTTACCCTAGCCAACAGTATTTACAGTTCAACGATACCGATTTACCTAACCCTAAATTACGTTGGGAAAAGACTGAAACCACCAATTTAGGTATTGACTTCGGTATGTGGTATTGGCTCTCAGGAAGCATCGACCTTTATCGTCGTTACAGTTCCGACCTGTTGGTACTGACCGAACTCGACCCTACCGTAGGTGCTCAAAGACGACTCATCAACAACGGAGCTTTACTGAACAAAGGAATAGAAGTGAGTTTGAATGCTACGCGTGAGTTAGCCAAAGATTTGCAACTTACTGTAAGAACTACTTTTGCCTACAACAAAAATACCATTGAGAAAGTGAGTAGCAAGCCTACTAATGCTGTGGAATACGCTCGGAACCCCTTGCGTTATTACAAACAAGGAGACGACTTTAACTCGCTTTATGCCTATCGGTACAAGGAAACCACCAATGGCTACCCTATTTATTTAGACGAAAACGGCAACCCTAATACCACTTTCGACGCCAATGGTGTGCCCACTATTAAAGATATCATAAACGAAGATGCCCTCGTAAGATTAGGAACGATGAACCCCACCTTTAACGGAGCTCTTAGCTTGCAACTGCGCTATAAGGCTTTTGAGCTCGGTACGATGTTTATATATGCGGGTGGACATAAACTTCGCAAAGACACTTATTCCATCAATCAAGAAAGCGAAACCCATCGCGATATTACCCAACGTTGGACAGCTGCGAACCCCACCGATATGCCCCGTATGTCGTTCGACTATCCAGCGACTTTGAGACGCACTGCTAATACGGTGAATACTCTTTGGCAACTCGGCGACAATCACGTGGTAAACGCCGATTATATCAAATGGCGCAATGTGTTATTTTCGTGTTATATTCCTAAAAACATTTGCGAGAAATTGCGCTTACAAGAAGCTAAAATCACCGCTCAGCTCAACAACCTACTCACTTGGTGTGTTGCTGGCGACGATATAGACCCCGAAACCTATCACCTCAACTCTGGAAGTCGCGCTCTGCCCGTAGCAACAGCAGCGTTTTTCGGTATATCATTTAGTTTTTAGTCGGCCGTAGCACGGCAGGCAGTTAGTCGTAGCTAGTAGGCAGTTTGTATACCTTAATTATTTTACAATGAAAAGAATCATAAGCACAATAATATTCATAGCGTTGACTTTCAGCGCTTGTGACAAATACACCGACCTCACTCCCAAAGGTGAAAAGATTATCAACACCGCCGAGGAATACTACGATTTGGTAGTACTCCCCACTAAAAACTACCCTCCTTTTAACTTCCGCACTCTGGTAGACGACAATTGGGTGAAGGAGAGTAGTATCATCGGTAAGACACCCGACTTGAACAGCATCAACTTCTATTACGAAGAAAGTGCCCCACGTGCCGATTACATCGATTCGTCTCCCTTTTATAACAATGTATACAGCTATATAGGTAGGTGGAATATGATTATCACTACCGTTGATAATGCCAAAGGCGATGCCTCGCTAAAAGCACGTGCCAAAGCCGAAGCCCGCTTGCTAAGAGCTTTTGATTATTTTATGCTGGTAAACGTTTACGCCAAAGGCTACGACCCTACCACAGCAGCTACCGATGGTGGCGTGTGCCTAATGCGTGAATTCGACTTAGAAGCTCACCCTAAAAAAGCTACCGTAAAAGAAGTGTATGACTTTATTCAAGAAGATATCGAGGCGGCATTGCCCCTTTTGCAAGAACACCCTGTGAATGTATATCACCCCTCATTAGCTTTTGGCTATGCCTTGAAAGCCAGAGTGCACCTATTCAGAAGAGAATATCAGCAGGCGTTAGTGGCAGCCCAAAAAAGTCTGTCGTACAACAACCAACTGATAGATATGGTGGCTTATGAGGCAAGTCCTACCCCTATCACGGTAGATAAAAACCCCGAAGTACTCAACTTAGCCTATATGAACGGACATACCGAAATGAATATTTGGTACATCTACCCCGTGAGTCCTGAATTTTGCAACCTTTTTGATACCGAAAACGATATGCGCTTCAAGCTCTTCTTCAATAAGAACCACCGTTATAACGATAAAGGTTCGGGTACTGCCAACTGGGATATGCTCGCCACTAAGTTCTTCTACCCTACCGTAGGAATGAAAACAGGTGAGATGTACCTTACTTTAGCCGAGTGCAAAGCGCGCTTGGGCAACCTCAGTGGGGCGATGCAAACCGTAAATATCCTCCGTAGCAAACGCATAAAAGGCAGTGGTGCAACCCTCGCTACCCCTGCTACTACTGAGGAGACCGTAAAACTCATCATCGACGAGCGCCGTAGAGAGCTCGCTATGGGCTTTAATCGCTTTTTCGATTTAAAACGATTGAACACCGAGAGTGCTTATGCCAAAACCTTGCAACGCACCTTCCCTCTGGTGAATACCACCGTACCGCAACGCACCTATACCCTGCCTCCTAATTCGCCTATGTACATCGTTCCGTTTCCTAAGGACGTAATGGAGAAGAACCCATCGCTTACACAGAATTATTAATCAAAATAACGACAACTGTCCACCGAAAAGCTCCTTATGCTTGTTGTAGCTATTGGCGATAAGCAAATGGCGAAGTTTGGCGGGTTCCATACTGCCTGCCAACGGCGTAGCCCCGCTACAAGTGATGAAGTATTTTGCTCTGTTTAAGGTTACTCCTATCTGTTTGAGCGAGTAATACGTGAGCTTCTGAAAAGTACGCGCCGCTAGTATCTTCTGTACTGACCGTACTCCCACCCCTGGAACGCGCAAGAGCATTTCACGAGGAGCCGTGTTCACATCTACGGGAAAAAGATGAGGGTGACGCAATGCCCACGCTAATTTAGGGTCTATCTCCAAATCGAGGAACGGTTGCCGAGCATCTAAAATCTCATCAGGAGCAAAGCCGTAGTAACGCATCAGCCAATCGGCTTGGTATAGGCGGTTTTCTCTCACTATGGGCACTTGGCTGTGGATAGACGGTAACCTACTGTCCTGCAATACCGGCACATAACCTGAATAATACACTCGCTTCATTTCAAGCTTGTCATACATATAGCTGGCAACCTTTATAATCTTATGGTCGGTTTCGTCAGTCGCGCCTATAATCATTTGGGTGGTCTGTCCGGCAGGCGCAAACTTAGGCGTATGCTTAAACTTCTTCTTCTCAAGCGAATGCATTGCCAACTCGTTTTTCACCTGTTGCATCGGGGTAAGCATCTGCCGGTGGTCTTTCTCTGGCGCAAGCAGTTTCAACCCCTCTTTGGTAGGTATTTCAAGATTAACGGACAGACGGTCGGCATAAAGTCCTGCTTCGTGAATCAGTTCTTCGCTTGCCCCAGGTATTGTTTTCAGGTGAATATAACCGTTAAAGCGCTCTTCTGTCCGCAACTTCTTAGCCACACGCACCAATCGTTCCATCGTAGTATTAGGGTCTTTGAACACTCCCGAACTCAAAAACAGCCCCTCGATGTAATTCCGTCGGTAGAAATTAATAGTAAGGTCTACCACTTCCTGCACACTAAAAGCAGCGCGCTGTATATCGTTACTGCGTCGCGACACACAATAAATACAATCGTAGATACAGTGGTTCGTAAGTAAGATTTTGAGCAAAGAAATACACCTGCCGTCCTCAGTAAACGAGTGGCAGATACCGAAGTTCGCAGCGTTGCCCAATTCACCTTTCACCGCCTTACGAGTGCTCCCACTACTCGAGCAAGACACGTCGTATTTGGCAGCATCAGCAAGGATAGCTAGCTTTTCTTTGATACGTTCAAAATCCATTTAATTTATTTTAGTATAACGAATCACGAGTGCAAATATACTACTTTCTATTGAAATACTACACAAACAAACTTACTTCAACTCATCGTAATAAAAACTAATACGTCCCCCTGTGTCGCCTATTTCAATACTCTCGTCATACCAACTCACTACTTGTAACTTAAAATAGCGCAACCCATCGGCTGTGCGGATGATATAAGTGTGAAACGAGGGGGTATAAGAGGGGGGTGGCCCTGAGAATACCAATGCCTTATTGAGTAACGGATTAGCATTGGTTTTGGTTTGTTGGGGGCCTTTATTGGGGTCAAACCAAGGGATACCTGTGATATTATGGGCTACGGTATAGCTTATCCACTCGCGTTGTGACATAGTGATAGATACGTTGTCGGTATCTACTACCCATTGCAGGTCGTGAGGCAATTGTGAAACACTCGTCCAGCGGTCATACCCCTGAAAGCCCATATCGGCAGCTCCTCCGTGTCCGTTGCCACTGGTGCCACTATTGGTGCGGAGTTTATTACCACAGAATGCTAAATCCCAATCTAATCTATTTTTCTGATTGCCTTCTATAATATCGGCATTCACTTGATAGGCATTGAATATCTCACCTGTACGGAGGTTATAGTATATCCAATCGTTGGTGACATTATTGATGTACCCCGAACGACGCGGTAGCACTTTGCCTGTAAAAGGCAGAGCTTCATATTTCACACAAGCCGTACTCAACAAAGCTATCAGCACACTATATAAGATTCTTTTCATATTTGCTAATTTAAAAATCGATCTCTACCTGCACAAAAAACCTACGCCCTGCAGTAGCAGGAATGTTGAACATCGTTACGCCAGAGCCCAAGGTTGAAGGTTTATAATCGAAAATATTATTTGCCCCGACGTTCAGCTTGTAATGTTTCAAAAAGCGCTGTTGTACATTAAAGTTGAAGAGTGCGTAAGCAGGTAATTCACAACGAAAATACGCCTCTTTGCTCACAGGGCGCCGTTGCGTGCCACCACCGTATAAAGGTACTTCTTCCTGCACCGTGATGCGATCTTGCACATCAAAAGTTTTCTTACCCATCATACTCATCGTCAGGTTTGCCGATAGGTCGTAGTTGTCGCGATACCATTTGTATTCAAGCCCTGCGGTAGCGGCGTGAGGCGAGGTAGTGTTGATGCGCAAGCCTTCTGTTTTACTTACATCTACATACGAATAGGAAGCGTTGAGCGTAAGGGCGGGCACTATTTTCCAGCGGGTGAGCAGGTCAAAGCCTAAGAGCCGTTGCTGGCTGAGGTTCATATACTCAAAGTTATACTGAAACTCGTAGATTTTCCACACCCCCTCTATCTTATCCTGAAACTGATTGATAAAGGCATTCCCCGAAATAAAGAATTTAGGCACCGCATATTCAGCTCCTACCGAAAAGTAATGGTTCTTCTCAGGTTGTAACATCTCATTGCCTATAATTTGAAACATTCCCAAGTGATCCCAATTAAAAAACAACTCTTTAATAGAAGGCGAACGATAGCCTTTGGCGTAATTCAAGCGGTACGAAAGGGCTTCGGTAGGCGAGAATTTTATGGCTACTTTCGGCAGTGCCATCGTACCAAATTGCAGACTGTAATTGGTGCGCAATCCGGCTTCCACTTGCCACTTAGGACTTATGGTATAGGTGTCCTGAAAGAAGAACTCCCATTCCTTCAACCCTCGTGTGAGCATACGATTGGCTGCAAAGCGGTCGCTGGTGAGGTCGTCTTGAAAATAGTCAATCCCAAAAATGAGGTCGTGCTTTTTGAAGTATTGCGAAGTGAGCGTGAGGCGCGGTTGCATAATCTTAGAGTCATACACCTTTTTATCTACATCACGGCGTTCGTGACGCTTGTAGCGCTCGTAAAAGTCCGTATGGAGAGTGCCGTGTAGTGCGAAATAGTTTTTAAGGCCGTAGGAGAGTTTTAGCCCTCCGGTGAAGTCTTTGGTTTGCGAAAAATAGAGGTCTTGTACCATATCATACGAGTTCATCAAAAAGCCCGTGCCATATAGCTGTACGCTTAAGTTTTTGCTGTCGTAATACAGTTTTTGTGAAGCCGATAGGTGCTCAACCCCCTCAATACCCATTGGCGGACGCAAAAAGGTGGCTTGCACTACGGTATCTTTACTGAGAAACGGATTGGCTTCTTTGGTATACAACTTGCGATCGGGTTCTTTTTGGTAAAGGTAATACGCATCCTGACTGCTGAACCACACATCTGTCTGAGTAGTGAACTTCCCTATCTTTGCCCCTGCCGATATCCACGATTGCAGATTGGGCTTATCGGCATTCTTTTCAAACATATAGAGAAAATCGCGCCGCTCAGGGTTGTGGTAATTGCGCTCATTCATCTCGGCGTGTCGCGAACCTACCGTAATAGCAAAAGGCTTATCCGTTTTCTTGGTGATAATGTTGATGACTGCTCCTGCTGCCCTTGAACCGTAGAGGGTAGACGATGCTCCTTTCATCACCTCAATACGTTCCACAGCGTGCAGGTTGAAGCGCTCATAATCAAGGTTGCCTGCCATTTCACCCGTCATACGCTCGCCGTCCATCAAAAAGAGGATATGGCGTGCATCCAAGCCCTGCATACTTATCTCGTTGCCGAAACCCACCTTTTGGATATTCATCCCAGGGGTTTCCTGCATCAGCGCCTGCTGGATATTGCTATACCCCGCTTTCACTAACTCCTGCCCCGTAATGACCTGCACCACCGTAGGTGTTTCTTTGGTGGGGCGCACGGTAGCACCTGTCGTTCTACCTGTGAGCGTAGTGCCCGCCAATTGAGTAGTTTCCTCGCTGAGGTATACCGTGAGCTCGTTTTCTGCGTTTAGCGTACCTTTTAGCAGTGTGTAGCCCAGCGACTGCACCGTGTAATGCAGCACACCCCCCTTGCGCCTTTTCAGGAGGGCAATGCCATTGTCATCGGCAATACTGTGTTGTAGTTTATCACTATAAGCAGGCTCGGTATAACTCACCACAGCAGCAGCTATAGGCAAGCGGGTACCCTTGTCGAGCACCCGCATACGCACCTGTTGGGCTGAGAGGATTCCTCCTAATAGAAATAGTAAAATGGATATAGTGATTCTCATTAACTTAAGGTCTTATAGCTACTTCTTTGGCATAAATGGTAAGCCCCAATTCTTTGTTAAGGTAAGAGAAGGAGGTTATTTTTTTCTCTACATTCACAATCATTCGCACTTCGCCTTTAGCAGAAGTTTTAAGCGTTTGTGTACCCGTAGCATCCCAAAGGGTAGTGGTTACTTCCGCTGCTTTGAGTTTGGTTTTATCGGTATTGCCTTGTCCGTAGATAGCTTCTTCACTTTTAGTAAGCACATCTATAAAACGCGCTTTGCCACTGAAACCCAATTGCAAGTTCACTCCACTCACTGCCGTTTTGGCAAGCGATAGTTGCATACGCCCTGTTACATTGTTAGGCTCTTTACCGTCCCACACAAAGGTGATAGGCAAGGCTACCTCTGTAGTTTTACCCTCGTAGGTGAGCTTAGCCGTAATAGTTTGAGTAGCACCCAAAAGCGTAATAGCTTTCTGGTTGTTATCATTGTAGAATTTAGTCCCTGTGTCTAATTTTGTTTCAGCCAATGCCTCTTCGTAGGCATCGAGTTCTTCTTGAAAGTGAGCTAAGCGAGAGCGGTCAATTTTTTGTTTAAACACCGTGCCCACTACGTTCACCATATTGTACTGGATTAAGAAATACACCTCGTGTGTATCTACGTTGAAGAAGCCCGTAACAATGGTACTCCCTTCTTTAGTGATAGTGGGACCTTGGTAATTGTCAGGTATATAAGGGGTAGTTACGGCAGCTTTATCGTAGAATTTTATCCAATTGCCTACGTATTCCTGTTTGTCCCAATAGCTGAGTTCCATTGCCTCCAAGGAGGCATGCATTGTTACGGCAAAAGGCATAGTGCCCGGTTGTATTTTTTCGAGGTGCATTTTGAGGCGTTTGCTGGCATCGTCCCAAGTAAAAGTAAATTTGGTAGGTACGCCCGAAGGTAATAATGATCTGTCCGTACCCGCCATTTTTACGTGTTGTCCTAATACCATATCGCCTTTTAGGATATTGATAGCCGTTTGTAGTTTAGGGTCGGTATTTTCAATAGGCTTATTTTGTTCTTCTTTTTTGCAAGCCAAAATAGCAAGCCCTATAAATAATAAAAGTATTTTTTTCATAGTAAGGTTATTTTTTCTGATCAATCCGATTTGTCTGACTTATCAGATTAATCCGATAATTTATGATTTAACTTCCCGCTCTATAGCTTAGCCTTGCATTCCTCATTTGCTCCCTAATGCCTCCTTTTTTCAAGAATATTTCTTGTTGTTTTTCGAGCAATCGGCGGAGCATATAAGTAGCCTGATGAATAAGAGTAATACACAAGTTTGCTATTTCTTCATCACCACACTTATCAAGTAGTGAACAGTATTGTGAGAATATTTGTTCACTACGAGCAAAAGCTCGCATCTTGTTAAAGCGAGGGTGTCCTGCATTCCACTGTGGAATATTGCGCACGCGCAAGTAATCTTCATAGTCTATTAGGAGCTCCTCCAAACTGGCTTTTGCAACATTCGTGAGTTTAATTTGTGTTTCATAAGAAGTACTTGCTGCTTCACTCCCTTCGGCAATATTTTGTTTTCCAGAGCGTGCAGCTTGCACCATTTGGTCAATAGTACGGTCTCCTTTTTCTAGAAAATGCTTGGTAAAGAAGAAAGTAATATCGTAAATAACTTCCGTTACTTGGTAGCAACGCAAGTGCCTATATCCTCCTTTGGTTTTTAGAAAGGAAGTTTCCATAACGTTATTAATAATTATTTAGCTCCTGCAAAGGTAAGATTTTTTTTGATTTACCCCCAATCCTATCAATTCGATAATAAATGCCTAAGGAGAAAGTTAGCGCTTCTCCTTAGGCTTAAAGTTACTACTTTTTAGTAAGAGTCAAAGTGTACAGAAGCTGTGAATTTTTTGAAAATCAAGTATCTTCCGTAACTTTGCAAAGTAAACTCTATTTTGGTATCATTACCACTCTTAAAGAATTTACCATTGATGATGGCAGGATAATTTGTAAGAAGTAATGATACTCCTTTGTTAAAACGCCCTGAAAAAGTTCCATCACTATTTAGGGTAATACCTTCAACATTAATGTATAAGTTGGCAGGCATTTTTCCTACACTAAAACCATCGACAGTTAAGTTAAATTTATTATTACTGTTTTTGGTGATTTTTACCGTTCTATCAGAAACAGAGGCTTTGTTTTCTCCATTCATTTTTACTTGGTTAATTTCTCCTTTGTAATTTCCCACTACACCATCTACAGTAAAGTTAGATGTAACAGAGGCACGTTCGCTAACCACTGCCACTGTATTAGCTTTTTGTGAGTTCCCTCCATTGGCTGGATTATCAGCAATGTTCAACTCTTCTTTTTGGCATCCTACTAATGCCATTCCTGTGATAGCTACAAAAGCTACCGATTTAAAAAAATGATACATATAAAATTGATTTAGTTACTACTTTTTTCTTTTAGCTCTATTAGATTCCGCTAAATCTTTTAAAGTATACCCTTTTGTTTTACGGATAATATTCCTACCACTTTTATTTTCTGTAGCAGTATAGTCATAAAACTCTATATCTTTTGAAAATTCTCCTATTCCTCCAAAAAAGTACAAGCGTTCTTTAGGAAGGTATTTATTGATAAACGCTTTGGTCTCAGCTCTATCAAATATATCTCTGCCTATATCAAAATTTAACTGTCCTGGGAATTCGGGTTCCTCTCCATCTAATTCTTCATATGAAAAGTATTTAATTTCGTTAGGATAAGTGATTTTGGGAACGAGTGGAAGTCCTGCTAATTCTATGATTCCCGCAGCTTCTATTTTACTTATATCTACAGCTGATTTTAGTTTAGGAAGCTCTAAAAGCCCGAAAAGACCAACTACAGTAGGAGTAACAACTCCTTTAGAAAGATTAGGGAATACTATATTCTCTAAGTTAGGACATTTGGAAAAAAATAAATAATCACCTGCAAAACCGTCATACCCTATAGTACCTCTTTTCATTATTTTTGTAGAAGAAACATCTATGTCTTTCACTTCCTTATTACCAATAGAAACTATTTGGGATAAATTTTCTGCCTCTGATAAATCAAGTACAGAAGTGGTCAAATTAATAAGTTTTACACTTGCTGTTTTCTTTGATATTTTTAGCTTAGGTAGGTTGAAATTCTCATTGGCTAATAACCATACTTCTACACTTCCACTAAACAAAGGACTATTTATAATATACTCAACCCCCTCTAAGTTTTTAAGGTTAGCAAATTCAGGCTCATTATAACCTTCTTCACCTTTTAATATTTTTACAGCATTAGCTCTTTCATCTACTTTTATACTCTTGCTAATATCAATCTTATCACCACTAAACACACTTGCAAAATTAGCTTTCAAATATTGCAACAACACAGGGTCTGCTACCTCGCGCAAGGTAGTATATTTCTCAGCTGTACCCTGTGCGTTGAGCATCTGTACATCACTCTTAGGCGCAAGTTTTACGTAGGCAGGCAATACGTCCATATTGTACTTAGCGGTTGCAGGCAATACCAGCTTATCAAAACTGCGAATCAGTTTATAAGGCTCTTGGGCATTGTCGCTATAGTCGGTAGTAGCGAGGTTCTTAAAGTCGTACAGCTCATTACCACTGAGGTTTACACTCTTTACCGTTGCAGGCAATGTACCAAAATCGAATGTTTGTGCAAACTTGTTGTTGCTGAGGTTTACCTCGCTAAGTGCAGGAAACGCCTCCAAGCCTTTTACATCGGTGAGCTGTTTGCCACTGAGGTTAAGAGAAGTAGTGGTGCGCACCTTGTCGTTTACTACAAGGGTATTGCCTTCAAAAGTGAACCCTTGTTCTTTTAAGGCAGTTACCAAAGCAGGGTTTTCAATAGTTACTTTGCCATTTTCTGGTTTTGGAGGTTCTGGGCTATCGCTTTTCTTGCAAGCACTGCCCAAAGCGATGAACGCTATAGCTATCATCACTTTTACTGAATGTTGGATATAATTTTTCATACGATAAAATGTATTAAATGTGTTTGTTAAAACGAATTGATTTAAAATTTTGGGGACAAAGATACAAATATTATTTAGAATAATAATAAAGAAGTGGTAAAAGATTTATCATTCTTTTATTGACATCCGATAAAGTATAGCATTCGCATATCACAACCTCCGCTATCTTGCTCTTTTCTTTTACCTCACCATCATTCATTATTTCTTTATACAACTTCTACCTACCTATACAGTCCGCTCCTCCCCATTCGCTAATTCTCGTATTTGCTAATTCACTAATTATCCCTATCTTTGCCAAAAATTCTTAGTTTTCTGCTTAAAATGAAGATTGCTATTTACATACGTCAGTACTCCGAGGAAAACGAAGCCATTCTCAATGAGCTTTTTACCCTTCTATTGCCCTCCGATAAGGTGTTTATAGAACGCGAAATCCTCAGCGACCTCAACGATCGCTCCGAGCAATTCCTCAAAGCAAAATCTTTTGCTTCTTTCGAAGACCTCAACTCCTCTTACGATGTAATGCTCACTATTGGTGGCGACGGCACATTGCTCAAAGGGGTTACTTATGTACGAAACCTGCAAATCCCCATTCTCGGTATTAATGCAGGACGCTTGGGCTTCTTGGCAAATGCCCATAAAGACGACCTGAAAAACGTACTAACACAACTCCGCGAACGAAATTACAAAGTAGTAGAACGCTCTGTTATCGAAGCCGTTTATGCCGATACAGGCGAACCCGTAGCCCCTGTGAACTTCGCTCTGAACGAAATAACCTTTACTCGTAAGGATACCGCCTCTATGATTACTATCGATACTGAACTCAACGGCGATTTCCTCTCCTCCTATTGGGCTGACGGGCTCATCATCTCCACCCCCACAGGCTCCACAGGCTACTCTCTTAGCTGTGGCGGACCTGTAATACTCCCTACCGCCAAAAACTTTGTGATTACCCCCATCGCCCCTCACAACCTCAACGCACGCCCACTGGTAATCCCCGAAGATACCGAAGTAAAACTCACTGTGTCAGGCAGAGAAAAGAAGTTTTTAATGTCGCTCGACTCACATATCAAGCCCATTGCTAACAAACACTCCATTATAGTCCGTAAAGCTCCCTTTGTCGTGAAAATGATACGCCTCGACGGAGACAGTTTTATAAACACCCTGCGCTATAAACTACTCTGGGGTGAAGACCGACGTAACAAGTAACTAAAAAAATGAAAGGATATATTTTCGACTTAGATGGTGTGCTCGTCGACACCGCAAAATACCACTATATCGCGTGGAAAACCATTGCCAAAGAATTCAATTTTGAGCTCACTCCTCAGCATAACGAACAGCTGAAAGGCATCGGGCGCGAAGTCTCCTTGCACCAAATCCTTCAATGGGCAGGCAAAACACTCTCCGAAACCGACTTTACCGATACCGCCTTGCGCAAAAACAAATTGTACTTAGAGCAAATCAGTAGTATCGATAGCTCCGAGTTACTCCCTGGTGTGTTAAACTTCTTACAGCTCCTCAAAGCCCATCACAAAAAGATAGCCTTGGGCTCTGCAAGCCGTAATGCCCGTTTAGTGTTGGAGCGCACCGGCATTCTCCCCCTATTCGATGCTATTGTCGATGGCACAATGGTAAGCAAAGCCAAACCCGACCCCGAAGTATTCCTCAAAGCCGCCGAAGGTTTAGGGCTTCCCCCTGCTGATTGTTGCGTATTCGAAGACGCTCCCGCAGGCGTACAAGCCGCCAAAAGTGCCGGAATGAAAGTAATAGGAGTCGGCAATCCCGAAGTCCTTAAAGCCGCCGACACCGTGATTCCCAACTTTTTAAATATGAAGATATAAGCACCCAATGTAGCTAATTCTCTAATTATCCCTTCCCTTTTCCGTCATATACCCCCTAGTGCCTATGGCCTAAGGCCTATTGCCTATTCCTCTTTCTTTCGCCTCGAAACCCCGTTTTTACCATTTTTAGCACTGTTGTATTGTACTATGAGTCAATTACTTATATACCCTTCCTATACCAATCGTCCAAGATTCGTATAAGCTTCCTATAAGCTCTCTATAAGCTAACCCCACCCTCCTTACACCCTTTTTTCACCAAAAACCCTT
>NZ_JBPRKH010000005.1:0-24335 GCF_051417515.1 Capnocytophaga sp. G1920 | reverse complement strand
TCCTCTCCTCTTCCGAATTTTTCCGTTTCCTTCCGAATGCTCCTAACCAGTCCAATTTGTCCGACAAGTCAGACCTGTCAAAAAACCATTTTTATCACTACCCTTTTGCTAATTCCCTCATTTCCAAATTCTCTAATTTTCCTCGCCTGTGCGGCTCGCACCTTTGCCAAAGTTGAATAAACTGACAATAGCTCCGCTGGTTCACAAGGCGTAGCCTTGATTTTGTTTAAAATTTGTTTAATTTCTGAGGCACAGCCTCATTCCTCTAACTCAACCTCACACCCCATTTACCAATTCTCTCATTTCCTCATTCTCTTATTTTCTAATTTCCTAATTTTTACCGCTCTTTTGGCATTTTTGGTATTATCAGTATTATTCCCTATCTTTGCACCATAAATAAACAAACTAATGGAAAACAACAGACAAAAGAAAATAGCAGGCATTATTCAAGAAGAATTAGCCAAAGTGTTGCAGCAATCCATACGCGATGCAGGGCAACAAAACCTACTCATCTCAGTAACCAAAGTAAATGTAACCGTCGATTTATCAGTAGCCAAGGTGTACCTCAGTGTTTTCCCAGAAGCAAAGGCAGCTGAGGTGCTCAAAGGTGTAACCTCCAATGCGCCCCTGATCAAGCACGAACTGTCGCAAATCACCAAACACCAATTCCGTCGTATGCCCGAGTTGTATTTTTATATCGACGATTCTTTGCAATACATTGAGGGCATCGAGCAATCCCTCAAAGAGGAAGAAAACCCCATCGAAAACCGAGACTTGCTCTACAAAAGAAAAATGACGTAAAAATATTAAAAATAAAAGTTTGCTAATTTAACCTGCAAAAAATGGAAAACCAAAAAGGAGAAATCTTATTCTATCAGCGAGAAGATGGTTCAGCCCAAATAGATGTAAGACTCGAAGAGGATACCGTATGGCTTACACAACAATTAATGGCTGAGCTTTTTAACACTTCCAAACAAAATATAAGTTTACACATTCAGAATATATTTGAAGAAGGAGAACTTATACCCGATTCAACTGTCAAGAATTTCTTGACAGTTCAAAAAGAAGGTACCCGAGATGTTAGAAGACAATTAGATTATTATAATCTTGATATGATTATCTCTGTTGGCTATCGGATAAAAAGTAGTATAGCAACTCGCTTTCGCCAATGGGCAACACAACGACTGAAAGAATACATCATAAAAGGTTTTACGATGGACGATGAGCGCCTCAAAGGCAATGGAGGAGGTGATTATTGGAAAGAACTACTCAATAGAATTCGCGATATTCGTTCAAGTGAAAAAGCTTTATACCGCCAAGTGTTAGATTTGTATGCTACCAGTAAAGATTACGACCCTAAAAGTGAAACAACCCTCACTTTTTTCAAAGTAGTACAAAACAAACTGCATTACGCCAGTAGCCTGCAAACCTCGGCTGAACTCATTTATAACAGAGCTGATAGTACCAAAGATTTTATGGGACTCACTACTTTTAAAGGGGCTTTACCTACTTTGAACGAAGCTAAAATCGCTAAAAACTATCTCACCGAAGAAGAATTATTCCGCCTAAATCGTCTTGTTTCAGCTTTTTTTGATTTGGCTGAACTTAAAGCACAAACACAAAACCCTATGTATATGCAAAATTGGGTAGATGAATTAGATAAATTTTCAGCCAATTATGGCAAAGGCGTATTAAAAGGAGCGGGATCTATTAGTCACGACGAAGCCGAGAAAAAAGCAACACGAGAATACCGTGCTTATGAAGCCCGAACCCTTTCACCTATTGAAGAATCATACTTAGAGAGTTTAAAAGTATTGGAGAAGAACACAGCTAAATTATTAAAGAAATAAAATGCTTTTAAAACGATTATTACAAGAGAAAGAAACAAAGCTAAAGGGCAGTATTTATCACCGCACTCAGATAGATTTTTGCTATAATTCCAATCATATAGAAGGTAGCCAGCTCACACACGAGCAAACGCGCTATATTTTCGAAACCAATACCATTGGCATTACCCAGCAAGCGGTAAAAATTGATGATATTCTCGAAGCTATTAATCATTTTAAGGCTTTTGATGCAATGTTGGAATGCGCTACTGAACCTCTTACCCAAGAGATGATTAAAACCTTTCACGGTATTCTCAAAGCAGATACTTCCGATAGCAATAAAGATTGGTTTGCGATAGGCGACTATAAGAAACTACCTAACGAAGTAGGAGGCAATGCCACCACTCTGCCTGAAAATGTAGAACAGGAAATGACCGCTTTGTTAGTCGATTACCACCAAAAACAAACCAAAACCTTTCGTGATTTGGTCGATTTTCATTGGCGTTTTGAAACCATTCACCCCTTTCAAGACGGCAACGGACGCATAGGGCGTTTGTTGCTCTTTAAAGAATGTTTAGCTAACAACATAGTTCCTTTTATTATTACCGAACAACTCCGTTGGTTCTACTATCGCGGGCTACAAAATTGGCAACAAACAGAAGGCTTTTTGCTCGACACTTGCTTAACAGCACAAGATGAGTACAAGGCAGTAATGGCGTATTTTAGAATTTGCTAATTCCCAAATTTTGCCATTTTGCTAATTACTCCATATCTTTGCACTTTTCATTAACCACTAACCATTAATCACTAATCATTAACAATGACTTCAATTTTCTACATAGCAAGGCGTTATATGTTCGCCAAAAGTTCGCAGAACGTTATCAACATCATCAATAGGGTTACGGCTTTTGTGGTGGTGTTGGGTGGCGCTGCCCTCTTTATTGTGCTCGCCGGCTTCGCAGGTCTCAAAAACTTTACGCTTTCCTTCTCCTCTACTTTCGACCCCGACCTAAAAGTGTTTCCTAAAACAGGCAAATACCTATCACTCACCAATCAAGATACGCTCAAATTAAGCCAACTCTCATCGGTAGCTCACTTTACCAAAGTGTTAGAAGAACAGGTGTTTCTCACTCACAACCAAAAAAACCACATCGCCTATATCAAGGGAGTAGATGCTGAGTACCCCAAAGTAAACGATGTCGATAGTATCCTCGTGCTGGGCAATTGGGAGCTCTCACCTCCCAGTGTGATAGTGGGCGCTACTATTTTCAATAATCTCGGTTTAAATCTCCTCGATGGTTCTTCCCCTCTTCAAATAGTAGTTCCCAAGGCAGGCAAAGGCAGTATCCTAAACGACCCAATGCCCTACCGTCAAGCCTTTTCAGTAGTACAAGGCATCTACCAACTCACCGAAGAATTAGATAAGAAATACGTATTTTCATCATTAGACGAAGCCCAATTCTTATTGGGGCTAAGTAAGGGTCAGGTCTCAGCGATAGAAGTGAAATTAGCTCCAAATGCTGATGAAAAGCAAGTCGTCGAACAGCTCTCACAACTCTTTCAAGAGCCCGTAGTAGTGAAAAACCGCGCACAGCTAAACGATGCGCTTTACCGTATGCTCAATACCGAAAATATAGCGGTGTATCTGATTTTCATCTTGGTGCTCATCATTGCGCTTTTCAACCTCGTAGGTGCTATCATTATGATGATACTCGACAAGAAAGACGACCTGCAAACGCTCTATGCGCTCGGTATGAACGAAAAACAAATGCGACAGATATTCTTCTGGCAAGGCACGATGGCATCGGTAATCGGCGCTCTGATAGGCATTGCCTTAGGCGTTGCGGTAGTCCTCTTACAACAACATTTCGAGTTTGTAATGATAAGCCCTACCTTAGCCTACCCTGTCGCTATTACTCCTTTAAATGTACTCATTGTATTGGCTACCATTGTAGTTTTGGGCGTTTTAGCCTCATTAGTAGCTTCCTCACGAGTACGAGTAAAATAAAAGGAAACAGGAGACCTTCTTTTTTTGGCGCAATTATTGCAGGATAATCACGCACCCACTGATTTTTGAAAATGAATTTAATAATAGACGAAGGTAATACGTCCATAAAAGTAGCGCTGTTCAAAAAAGGAATACAAACATTCTTTCTTTCCTTTGCCAAAGAGGGTTTTCAAGAATCTTTTTTAAGCAAAGTACCTTTAAACGAGGTAACTCATTGCATCATCGCTTCGGTGGTAACTGGGGTTAAAGAGCGTTTCTCTTTCTTAGAACAACTCCTGCCAGATGTGTTATACCTCACTGCTGAAACCCCTGTGCCTTTCGTCAATAAGTATGCAACCCCTCACTCGTTAGGTATCGACCGTTTGGCTCTGGTAGCAGGTGCGGTGACACGTTTTCCCAACCGCAACGTACTCATTATCGACGCGGGTACCTGCATTACTTTTGATATAGTTACCGATAGAAAAGAGTACCTCGGGGGAGCTATCGCCCCAGGGATAGCAATGCGCCTAAAAGCGATGCACCATTTCACTTCCAAACTGCCATTAGTATCCGAACAGTTTTTTGATACTGAACAGTTTATAGGAAATACTACCGAAAGCTGTATGCTCTCAGGTGTCTATCACAATGTGGTGTGCGAAATCGAGGGAGTGATTAAAAAATACGAAGCAAAATTCCCTTCGCTTATCACTATTTTAACAGGGGGTAATCAAAATTATTTGCAAGAAAGAATAAAAAATCAGATATTTGCAGGCTCATACGTGTTGCTCGAGGGGCTGAATGCCATCTTAGAATATCAAACAAAAGAAGGAGAGGCACACGTTACTAATATTGGATAAATATTTATGAACAAGAAACTAATCACACTTATTAGTGCTTTATTTACAACCGTTTACGTGAGTTTTGCGCAACAAACTACTGAGTCGCCTTACTCTTTTTACGGAGTCGGTGAACGCAATTTTAACGGTATAGCCGAGGAAAGTGCTATGGGCGGAATTGGTGTCTATGCCGATTCTACTCGTATCAATATGCAGAATCCTGCCTCACTTTCGCACTTAAAATTCACCGCTTTTTCAGCCGGATTTACAATGCAAAGCAAAAATATTGTTACAAATGAAACAAAAATAGGTACTAAATCCTCTGCCTTCGATTATTTTACACTCGGGTTCCCTATTCTCGAAAACTTTGGGGTATCGTTTGGGTTGGTGCCTTACTCATCGGTAGGTTATAAACTGAAGCACACCACAAGTGAAAGAGTAAATCAGTTTGAAGGAAAAGGAAATGTGAATCAGTTTTTTCTTTCCTCTGGGGTAAAGATATTCGGCGGATTCAGTTTAGGAGCTTCTTTCCGTTATAACTTTGGAACCATTGATATGACGGACCTCTTGCAACAAAAAGATGTACAATTCTATACCCAAGAGTTTAGCAAATCACGCCTAAAAGGAGGAGCTTTTAACTTAGGTTTGTATTACGAAGAGACTTTGAAACACCGCTTGCGTTTGTATACCTCATTGGTATATACACCACAAAGCAAACTGTCTTCTGAAAACCAACGCAATATCTCTACCTTAGGCTATGTAACAGGAAATAACAGGCGTTCCGCACCACAATTGGCAATACGCGAAACACGTGCTTTAGATTTAGAAGCCTTAGGGCTCAAAAATACCTCACTCACCTTACCCACTCAAATAGAGTTTGGATTAGGTTTAGGAGAACACCAAAAATGGTTTACAGGGATTGAGTATACCTATGCTAATACAAAAGCTTTTTCAAATCCGTTCCTTACTACCACCAATGTCAGTTATACCGACGGATACAAAATAGCCTTAGGAGGTTTTTGGATTCCTAACTACAATTCCTATTCAAGTTACTGGAAAAGAGTAACCTACCGTATAGGTTTGCGCTATGAAAATACAGGAATTGTGCTCAATAATCAAAACATAAACGACTTTGGCACGTCTTTTGGACTTAGTTTACCCGTAAAAGGATTTTCAAATCTTACCCTTGTGGGAGAATATGGCATAAGAGGTACTACCTCAGCCAATTTAGTAAAGGAAAATTATTTCAACTTAAAAATAGGTTTCACTTTAAACGATAAGTGGTTCCAACGAACAAAATATCAATAAAAAACAAACAAAGAATGAGAAGAAGAATTTTATTAGCCACAGTAGTTGCAAGTTTCTTTTATGCTGCCTATGCACAAGCACAAGATTGCAAAAACAACGAAGAATTAAAGCAAAAACTCTCTATATTTAGTGAGTATGCCAAAGCCAAAAATTACAAAGAGGCTTATCCTGTATGGAAGGAAGTATATACCCAATGCCCTTCTTTACACTATGCTACCTTTGCCTATGGCGAACGCATCTTGCAAGACAAAATGAATACAACCACAGGTGCTGAAAAGACTCAAAATGCCAAAGAATTGTTACAACTCTATACCGATTATAACAAAACTTTCCCTACACGTCTTTCAGCTACTGAAATGCGTATTCGTCAAGCCCTTTTGATGTTCGATGAAAAAATAGGAACAGATAAAGAGATTTACGACCTTTTGCACAAAGCCTTTACCGAAGATAAAGCTAACTTTAAAAACGAAAAGGCTCTGTACTTGTACTTCTCTGAATTAGTTTCTTTACACGAAAAAGGACAAAAAGAATTGCAAGAAGTATTCGATGCTTATGACAACGTATCCGATAAAATTCAAGACGAAAAGAATGAGCTTTCTGAAACTATCAACAAGTATTTAGCTCAAGAAGAAGCAGGTACTCTTAGCGAAAAAGACAAAAGGCTCTTGGACGGTTGTCGTAAACGTGTAGATAACTACGAAACTATTGCAGAGAGCGTAGATGCTAAACTCGGTCAGCTTGCTGATTGTAAAAACCTTATTCCTCTTTACACCAAGAACTTTGAGGCAAATAAGAACAATGAAGAATGGTTACGCCGTGCAGCAGGTAAAATGTCAGATAAAGATTGTACCAAAGACCCTCTATTCGTGAAAATCGTAACCTCATTGCACAACGTAAAACCGTCAGCAAACTCAGCTTACTATTTAGGGGTAATGAATGACAAAGCAGGAAACTCTTCTAGAGCCATTCAGTACTACAATGAGTCAGTGAACTTAGAGACAGACAACTTTAAGAAATCAAAATTGCTCATTCGTATCGCCTCTAAACACAGCAAAGCACAAGCGGTTGCCTATGCTCAAAAAGCACTTTCTTACAACCCTTCAAACTCCGACGCTTATCGTATTATGGCACACGCCTACGCAAGCTCAGCTAATGAATGTGGTAGTACTCCTTTTGAAAAAAGAGCCGTTTATTGGTTAGCTGCTAAAACTGCTCGTAAAGGAGGTTTGGAAAGTTTAGCTGCTCGTTACGATGCTTTAGCTCCTTCAAAAGTAGATGTATTTGAATCTGGTTTAGCAGGTAAAAACATTACTTTTAAATGCTGGATAGGACAATCTATCACAGTGCCACGTTTGTAAGTAATATAGTGATAAAAAATATAGCATTATCCGTAGAAATGATATAAAATCTCTCTATGGATAATGCTAAAAAATATCCTTAACTTATGCATACTATCAATTTACAAAATCTACAAACACCACAGTTTTTAACTGATAATAATGGTAAATCTATAGCTTTAATTCCCGCCGAAGAGTATAAAGAATTATTAGCTATAGCCGAAATGTATGAAGATTTAGAAGATATCCAAGCCTTTAAAGATGCTGAGGGAGAGGAAACAGAACCCTTAGATGTTTTTTTAAAAAGAGTAGAGGAAAACAGAAAAAAAAATGGAATCTACTAAAAAATACACTGTAGTAGTTGTCAAAAAGATAAGTAAATTTATCGAATCCCTTTCAGAGCCTCATTATTCTGCTATTGTAAGAGCTTTGGTTTCGCTTGAAGAAAATCCAAGACCTTTTGGTTATAAGAAACTAACAAACGATGATAAGTACAGGATACGAGTGGGAGACTATAGGATTCTTTATAAAATTTTTGAAGAGGTTGTAACAGTTGAAATTGTTAAGGTAAGCCATAGAAAAGAAGCCTATAAAAGATGAGAAGAATTACTCTTGAAAAAATAATAAGAAGTATTGCCTTACTATTATGTATGGCAATGCTTTTTTCGTGTAATAACGATATGCGTAATCTTCAACAGCTGAGTATTCAAAAGAAATTCCCGCAAGGAGAAGCCTTTGATTTTAAACTCGTATACACCGATTCTACTAAGGTGGTTGCTGTTGTTACCAGTAAATTAAATAAAGATTTTACCAATCAGCGTATGCCGTACTCTGAATTCCCCGAAGGGGTGAAAGTAGAGTTTTACGATCAAGCACGACATAAAAATATCGTAGAAGCTAACTACGGTATTATCTACCCCAGCTCCGATATGGTAGAACTGCGCGACAATGTAGTACTCACTACTTATGACGGTAAGAAACTAAAAACATCTCAGCTCTTTTGGGACCAAAAAGAAGATTGGATTTTTACCGATAGAGAATTTAGTTTTACCGATGAAACTAAAGGTACTGTCACTAATGGTATAGGTATGGATTTCGACAAGAAATTTTCTACTGTAAAAGCGCATAAAACTACAGGTATCTTAGCTATTGAAGATAACGAAGAAGAATAATAACAATATAAAATAATATGAACGCACGTATATTTTTTGAATATGCCTATTTGGCAATCGCTCTTTACTGTGCCTATGAGGTTTATAACTTGTGGGGCACTGCTGACCGTACTCAGTGGTATTTGTACATCGCCTTTGCTTTGGGAGCCTTGGCAATGTTTTGGTTCAGACGTCAAACCCGACTTAAACGCAAAAAATAATGATTGATATTATTGGTTATGCTGCTTCACTATTTGTAGTGCTCAGTTTTTTGATTAAAGATAATCTTGTGTATATACGCCTTACTAATTTGGTGGGGTGTGCTTTCTTTGTTGTTTACGGTTACTTAATTAATAGTATTCCGGTGATACTGCCTAACAGCTTTTTAATAATAGTACAAATAGTATATATTTGGCGAGAATTGCGCAAGAAGAAATAAAAGAACTTCCTTGCATAATTATTATTTATCTTCATATAAAATCTTTCAATAAAAAACCGTTTCTTCCTATACAAAAACACCCTACTTTTGCACCCGTAAAACAAAACACAATATTTATATGTCATTTGTAGGAAAACAATTCCCCAATATCGAAGTGAATGCTATGAGCGACCTTGGGGATACATTCAAAATAAACGTGCTTTCAGAAGCAGTGAACAACAAAAAGAAAGTTCTTCTTTTCTGGTATCCTAAAGATTTTACCTTTGTATGCCCTACTGAGCTTCACGCTTTCCAAGAAGCTTTGGCTGAGTTTGAGAAACGCAATGTGAAAGTAATAGGTGCTTCTTGCGATACTCCCGAAGTACACTTTGCTTGGCTCAATACTTCTAAAAACGATGGAGGCATAGAAGGCGTAACTTACCCTATCCTTGCTGATTGCAACCGCAACCTCGCTCGTATTTTAGGTATTCTCGACTCTCGTGAAATTTACGATGAAACAGCTGATGCTTACCTTCTTGAAGGTGATGATGTAACTTTCCGTGCTACTTATCTTATCGATGAAACGGGAAAAGTATTTCACGAAAGCATTAACGATATGCCATTAGGGCGCAATGTAAAAGAATATTTGCGTTTGGTAGATGCTTATACTCACGTACAACAACACGGTGAAGTATGCCCTGCTAACTGGGAAGAAGGTAAAGAGGCTATGCACGCCGACCGCAAAGGAGTAGCCAGCTACCTAGCTTCTCACTAAAAAGTAAACAACACTCTTATAGATAACTTGATCATTGTAAGGAACTCATTCTCCCCCTCTTCTCTTTATGAGAGGGGGGATGAGAATGAGAAAATCACACACTAAAAAACTCATCACTATTTTATTTTTATAATGACAGAACTTACCCAAGATAACTTGCAAGAAATAATAGCCTCTAACCCTCTTGTATTCGTACAATACGGCGCAGGATGGTGTGGTAATTGCAAGATAATGAAACCAAAGTTTAAAAAGTATGCCAGCGAAACTCCTAATGCTACTTTTATTTATGTAGATGCAGAAGCTTTCGCAGAGTCACGCAAATTAGCCAAAGTAGATAATTTGCCTACCTTCGCTGCTTTTAAAAACGGTACTTTGGTGAACCAAATACAAACGAATAAAGCCGAACTCTTAAAGCAATTTATAGATGAGATTACCGGTAATTAAACACATCGTTCAATTTATTGAGACAAACGACCAAGATTACGTGAATGAGACGATAGAAACGCTCGAAAATCTCATTGAATGTGAGCAACTCAAAGATGAGGAGCTGGACGTAATAGGCGAATTGCTCTCCAACTTCTACGGAGCTATCGAGGTAGACAATATGATTAAACAAGGTACTCCACAGAAAGACGCCCTTAACAGCTTTATGAAGCGTGTAGTAGGGTCTATTGACAAGTAAAATTATTATTATTTCTTTCACTAACTAGAAACGAAAGAGCCGTTCAGAGATGTCTGAACGGCTTTTTCTATTTTATATGCTTCGAAGGTAAGGGGCGAAGAAAGATTAGACTGACGCAACATCAGTTTGAGTTAAGGTAGCCTGTGAAAGCTCGGAAGTTGAGGTATGTTAGAACGTTAAATATTTGTTAAACACTTTGCTTTATATCTCTTTTATAACTACCTTTGTAGGGTATTTTGATTACAAAACGGAATTATTCATTTTAAAAACGTATATATTATGAAACAAAGAGTACCTGTATCACAAATTATGAGTAAGAAGTTAGTAACTCTTACTCCTACTCAATCGCTTTATGAAGCTGAGCGGCTGTTTAAGAAGCATAATATTCGCCATATTCCTGTGGTAGAAGGAGATAAGCTTATAGGTATCGTAAGCTATTCTGACCTTTTGCGCATTAGTTTTGCTGATATGACTGATGGCGAAGAGGAAGTTACTTCGGTGGTGTATGATATGTATACTATTCCACAGATTATGGCTAAAACACCTCTTACGGTGAGCGCTGATACCTCGATTAAAGAAGTAGCTGAAATACTCGCCGACCAAAGTTTTCACTCTATACCGGTGGTGGATAACGGCAGGTTAGTGGGATTGGTTACAACCACTGACCTTATTAAATATCTTTTGGAACAATACTAAGTGCGAGCCATACAGGCGGTGTGAGCCACACAGGCGGGAAAAATTAGTAAATTAGAAAATGAGAGAATTAGAAAATGGGGTACGAGCTACAAGCTCGCACCAGCGGAGGGTGTACCCCTAAAAGTGACACATCTGAGGAAGCTGAATGAAACGGAGAAATTCAAAAGGTAGCTGAGAGGAATTTTGGTGAAAAAAGGGTGTAAGAAGGGTGGGGTTAGCTTATAGGAAGCTTATAGGAAGCTTATACGAATCTTGGACGATTGGTATAGAAAAGGTATGTAAGTGGTTGATTCATACCATAATACAACAAGGTTAAAAATGTTAAAAACGAGGTTTCGAGACGAAAGAAAGAGGAAGAGGCACTAGGTCTTAGGCCATAGGCACTAGGGGGAAACATCCCCCTCTCACATACTCCGCTCTCGCGGACTTCCTCGCTACTTTCAGCTGTTCTCATTTCTAACAACTAACTACTAATGAATAAAATTTGCTGATTAACAATTTATTATTACTTTTGCATCTAAATTCATAAAATATTACATTCAATGAAAAAAATTTTATTCAGTATCGCAGCAATGGCAATGCTCGTAGGCTGTGGCAGTAAAGACGATGATACCCCTAATGGCGGTGATGGCAAAGGTGGTAATGGGACTACTACCCCTACTACGCAAAGCGACTACTTACCTACTAAAAAAGTAAGTACTATTTCTTGTAACTTCATTATAGTGGAAGATTACAAAGGTGGTGGTATGGGTCCTGCTCCTTCTCTTGAAAGTTCGTTAGAGCCTACTCTCAATGGTCAAAAATTTGTAGTAAAGACTTTGAACTTTTCTTATGAATACGATGAAAAAGGAAGAATTAAAAAGATTACTACAAAGGAAGAGGGCAAAACTGATGATGTGAAAACATTTACTTATGGGGCTAACTCTGTGAAAATAACTTTTCCAAATAAAGATACAGGGGGTGTAGAAAATTTTGAAGTAGGACTCAATGCCGCTGGTAATATGTTAGGTTTAGGGACTTACGACAATAACCAACGATTGACAAAAGGTTCTAGGGGTGATTTTGAGTGGACAAATGACAATTTGACTAAGATTAGTGAAAAGGTAAATTGGGGCGGCAAAATTACTACTTTTGAAAGTCAGCTTTCTTATAACAACAACTTGAACAAAAATAAGTTTTTGTTGTACAACTTTGAAGGGGATATCGTGGGTAGTTATATGCAGTATTTTGACTTTCGAATAGGTTGGATACAAGGTGTGGCTCCTAAGAACTTGTTACAACAAAGGGTTTTAACAGAAGATGGCACGGCTTTAAATTATACTTATAACTATACTTATACTTTTGATACTGATGGTTTTGTAAAGACTATCAACGAAACCCGAAATGCAAGAGCTGGTAGAAATACAGGTCTTGGTTATTTTACTGATGCTGATTATTTAACGAAATTGAACACACTTATTACTAACATTCAAAATGGTACTGAGAAGAGCAAAAAGTACCAATTGGTAAGTGATAAAAGTGATGAAAAAGTGTTTGATATTATTATCCCTATAAAAGTGGAAAAAGATAAGAATGGTAAAACTATCGACTTAACAGTGAATAAAGTAGCTCGCCACACTTTCAAACTTAAAACTAAAAATGGAACACAAGTAATAGATAATATTAATATTGATATTAGTTATAACAGTGATATGACTACTACTTATCAGTTGAATTACTAATATTTGTAACAAAGTTTCCAATACACAAAATAAAAAAAGCGACTCAAAAAAGAGTCGCTTTTTTGTATCTTAGAAGAGTGTTTGCAAAATGCCCCTACAAAAACGATATAAATATAACTATTCATCAGTTTATTTAACTTTGCCAAAGTGTGAAACTTTGGCAAAGGTCGTAGCACGACACGCTTTTAGAAAATTTGGTAAGGTTGATAACGAATACTAAATCTTTACTTTCAAACCTACAAACACGGTGCGAGGTAGCGAAGGACCATAAATGTAATCGGCGTCGCGTTCAGCACCTTTGTCGAAATCTTTTTGATACTGGTTGAAGAGGTTTTTGATACCGCAACTCACTTCTAAGGGGAAGAAACTTTGGAATTTAAACTCATAAGCGGTGTTCACGCCTACGTCCCACATTGCAGGAGTGGTCTCCAAGCGCGTATCAGGAATATAGCCTTTTAAGTGAGTGGTTTTCATACTACCTGTATATACAGTTACAAAGTTGATATCCCAATTAGGGCGTGGTTTATAGGTAGCCATAAGGTTGCCATACACATTAGGTGTGCGGAGAATTTCATCGGTATAGACATTTTCCTCTGGGTTTTGCACACTATTGTATTTAGAACTTTGGATAGTGGTGGCGAGTTGTACCATAAATTTGGGATTGGGGCTGTACTTCACTTCTATATTTACTCCCTTCACTACGGCACCATCGGAATTGCGTTTCTCACGGATAGGCAATCCGTTTTCTAAACCTGCATCTTCATAAGTAAAACGATCGTGCAAAGCTGTATAAAACCCTTCAATCATCGCTACAAATTGGTGGTTGTCGTGAGCGTGGTTATACTCAAAAGAAGCGGTAAAGCTATCGGAGGTCTCTTTTTTAAGATCATCGGCGAGTTTTACGCGTCGTGCTTCACCTCCTTGCAATTCGCTGTGTACATCTTCTGAATAGAAGAAAGGCGCTCTAAATCCTCTTGAATACGAACCCCGAGCAATGAAATTCTCATCGATATTGTAGAGCACGCTCGCACGAGGGTTGAGCGCTGTAACGCTTTTCTTCATTATATCGGAATTTACATTGTCGAATCGGACACCCCCGAGCACTTTGATTTTGGGAGAGATACGCCAATCGGCTTGAGTGAAGAGACCAAATGTATTCGCTTTTTGGTTTACGGCAAGCACATTAGGATTCTGACGCTTTTCGGCTATCTTGTCGTATTGATATTCGGCGCCCGACGTCCATTGCAAATTGCCGTTGCCCGTAGGCACATAAGCCGTATGCTGTCCGCCGAGTAACCATATGTTTTCTTTAGTAACCCCATAGTTGCCAGAAGAGGCTACTATATCTGTGCCGTCGAAGCTGCCGTAATAGTTATCGGCGCGAGTGCGTTCGGCACTAGTATAGGCGGTAAACTTATGGTTATAAGCAGGCGAAAAGTAATCGAAACTTGCATTCCCTCCAAGCATTTGCGTGCGAATGCTCTCGGCAAGGTCGGCAAGGTGTTCGGGTTCGTCGAGTTTATTACCTCCACGACGGTTTTCGTTGCTCACGTTCAGTTCGGCAGTGAGTTTATGACGGTCGGTGAAATCGTTAAAGAGTTTTGCCCCCGCATTGAGATTGCGCAAACGAGTGATTTCGGTAAAGTCATCGCCATTATCGTCGTAAGACTGACGTGTGCGTTGCATAGCGTGGAAAGAGATACCGCGCATATAGTTTTCACTCACGAGTGAACCATTGAAAGAGCTTACCACATCGGCTGATTTACCGCCTATGAGGTTACCCACAATACCTGCTTGTGCCTCGTTTTTAGTAGGATTTTTAGTAATCACATTGATCGTACCGGCAATGGCATTAGAGCCAAAGAGGGCAGAACCACCTCCGCGAATTACCTCTATGCGCTCAATCATATTGGCAGGGATTTGGTCTAAGCCATACACACCATTAAGCGAGCCAAAGATAGGACGGCTATCGATGAGAATTTGGGAATAAGCACCCTCCAAACCGTTGATGCGCACTTGGGAAGTACCACAGTTCTGGCAGTTTACTTCGGTGCGCAAACCCGGTTGGAATACCAGACCTTCCATCAAGGTATGGGCTTTGACGTTTGCCAGTTCGCGATTGGTAGTAACACTCACCAGTACAGGTGCGTCCTTACGGTTTTCTTTGGTTTTGGTAGCTGTTACGACCACTTCTTCCATTCCGACCACATCTTCTTTGAGAGAGACATCTTGAGAGAGGGTCTCTTCTCCTGTGATAACCACTTTATCGTTATAAGGAATATACCCCAACGAACGCACTTTTAGCCTATATTCGCCAGCAGGTAAGGAAAGAGAATACTGACCATTGCGGTCGGAGGTTGTCCATTTTTTGAAGGTTTTACCTTCGAGTTGGACAGTTACGGCTTCTAAGGGCTGCCCCTCTGCCGTGATAGTACCTTTGATAGTACCTTCCTGAGAGAAACTCAAAATACTAAAAGCTAAAGAGATAGCTAATAAAAAAGTTTTCATATATTACTAATATCATTATTTTAGGGCAAAGGTAGTATATTTTTAGATACTACGAAAATAAATTAAAAATTATTTTTACATAAATCTAAAAATAATTAAGGAGAGAACATTAGAGGATGAAAATCAACAGTAGTTGTTTACGTTTTGCGAAATACACCTTGTGTGTGGTTACATCTATGTTAGCCGATTATAAACATTCCTCTCTATTCACATACTCAGCTACGCCAGCTCGCTGACTTCCTTCAAAGGGGGAAGTAGCGATGCTTATCATACACGAAGAACATAACTTTTAATAAAACAATATACTATTTTTCTTCAACTCTTAATTGGCTTCGTACATATCGAACTGAGTTATAGTTGATAATTTTGCGCAATTGCTCTGTGAGACCTCTGACGGACTTTAAATAAACTTTAAACGGAACTACAGTGGGTTTTCAGTGGGTCTACAGTGGGTCTACAGTGGCTCTACAGTGGCTCTACAGTGGCTCTACAATAAATTACAATTGAAGATTAATTGAGTTTATGAAGAAAATAGGGGGCTTTGCTACTATACTTTGGAGTAACGTAGGTTTGATGTAAGAGAAGTGTGACTTACGCTACAGAAATCTTACAAATCTTTACAAATCGGACAAATAGATAGCAAACTTTCTGGAAACCTCGCACGGATTGCACGGATTAGACGAATTTAGCAGAGATGACTTTTTTGTAAAACATTACCGTTTCACGGATTACTCAGCTAAAGCTGAGTAATTTCACGGAACAGTAACGAGAAGCAATTGTAAATAGATGCTGTATAAAAAAGGCTGTTCAATAATATTGAACAGCCTTTTTTATAATATGAAAACAACATTTTTTTATTGTTTATATAACTTCGCAGTAATTGTTTGTGCGACTCGTACTATTTTTGTTGAGCGTCAATTACTGCAAGGGTAGCGAGATTTACCATTTCGTCGACAGTAGAACCGATAGTGGTAATGTGAATGGGTTTAGAAAGACCTAAAATCACAGGGCCTATGGTGTCTAAGTGTTGGGTTTCCTTGAGGAGCTTGTAACTGATATTTGCCGCTTCGAGATTAGGGAAGATGAGTACATTAGCCCCTTTGCCCTTGTTGAGCTTAGAGAACGGATAGGTCTTAGCAATCTTCTCAGGATTGAGAGCAAAATCGGCTTGAATTTCACCATCGACTACTAAATCGGGGTGGTGCTTGTGGAGGTAAGCTACAGCCTGACGCACTTTGAGGCTACTTTCGGATACTGCCGAACCAAAGTTAGAATACGACAACATCGCTACCGAAGGTTTTAAGCCGAAGAACTTCACGGCACGAGCCGTAAGCAAGGCGATGTTAGCCAACTCTTCGGCAGTAGGGTCGATATTGATAGTAGCATCTGAAAGGAATAAAGGACCCTGTTTGGTGAGCATAATGCTGGTGGCTGCGATACGCTCTACGCCTTCGTCTTTTTTGATGATTTCGAGTGCCGGACGAATCGCATTAGGATAAGCGTGAGAGTAACCGGTAATCATTGCATCGGCTTGACCGGTTTCTACGAGCATCGTACCAAAGTAATTGCGCTCGCGCATTAGGCGTTCGGCTACTTCGTAAGTGATACCACGGCGTTCGCGCAGTTTCCAATAATGCTTTACAAACTTCTCACGACGTGTTTTTTCGGCATCACTTTTAGGGTCGATTACATCTACACGACCGGTGAAACCTATTTCGTATTTGAGCGCTTTTATCACTTCTTTATTACCCAAAAGCACAGGAATACCGATACCATCTTCATAAATGCGTTGAGCAGCTTTAAGCACTTCTAATTGGTCGGCTTCAGCAAATACTACGCGTTTAGGATTTCGTTTGGCACGGTCTTGCAATAGGCGTATTTCTTTGCTTCCTACACCAATTCTGTCCATTAGTTCGCCTTTATAGGCTTCCCAGTTGGTAATAGGCTTTTGTGCTACACCTGATTCCATAGCGGCTTTGGCAATAGCGGGCGGTACTTCGTATATCAAGCGAGGGTCGAACGGCTTAGGAATAATATAGTTGCGACCAAAGGTGAGATTTTCACCTCCGTATACCAAACTTACTTGCTGAGGTACAGTTTTCTTGGCAAGATCGGCGATAGCACGTACCGCAGCGAGTTTCATTTCTTCGTTGATTTTAGTAGCGCGAACGTCCAACGCTCCGCGGAAGATATAAGGGAACCCGAGCACGTTGTTCACTTGGTTAGGGAAGTCGGAACGACCTGTAGCCATAATGATATCTTTGCGGGTTTTCACCGCCAAATCGTAATCGATTTCAGGAATAGGGTTTGCCATTGCAAATACAATAGCGTCCTTATTCATAGAGAGCAACATCTCGGGGGTGAGGACATCTCCCTTAGAAAGACCGATAAATACATCGGAACCTTTTACCGCTTCTTCGAGAGTGCGAAGGTTGCGGTCGGTAGCAAATTCAGCTTTTTGTTCGGTGAGGTTAGGCGCGTCTTTACGAATCACACCCTTACTGTCGCACATTACGATGTTCTTAGGGTTGGCACCCAAAGCCACATACAAGCGCGTACAAGAGATAGCGGCGGCTCCTGCTCCATTTACTACTATCTGCGCTTTGGCAATGTCCTTACCTACTATTTCTAAGGCATTGACAAGGGCTGCTGCCGAGATGATAGCTGTACCGTGCTGGTCGTCGTGCATTACAGGGATATCCAATTCCTCTTTTAGGCGACGTTCAATCTCGAAAGCCTCAGGCGCTTTGATATCTTCGAGGTTGATACCCCCAAAGGTAGGAGCAATAGCTTTTACGGTTTCTACGAACTTATCGACATCGGTAGCATCTACTTCGATGTCGAACACATCGATACCTGCAAATATTTTGAAGAGCAAACCCTTTCCTTCCATTACAGGTTTAGAGGCTTCAGCACCTATATCGCCTAAACCGAGCACGGCAGTACCGTTGGAAATTACGGCTACGAGGTTGCTCTTGGCAGTATACTTATAGGCGTTGCTTTTATCTTCGGCAATTGCCAAGCAAGGTTCGGCTACTCCAGGAGAGTAAGCCAACGCGAGGTCGTGTTGTGTAGAATGTTTTTTGGTAGGCACAATAGCGATTTTACCAGGTTGTGGAAACTCGTGATAATGTAGTGCCTCTTCTTTTTTTCTCTGATCCATTTGATTTAGGTAAGAGGTAAGAGGTAAGAGGTAACGGCATTTGTTACCTAATTACGTGTTACCTATTATTTGTTTAGGGGGCAAAGGTAATAAATAATTACGAATGACGAATGAGTAATAGTGAGAAAGTTATTTAATTTAGATTTTATATGGTGATTTTAGTAATTTCCTTTGCTTCAATGGTAACGCTATCGCCTAATTGTAAGGCTTTTTTATACCAATATTTTTTAGAGTTGCCTTCACTATCCATACACTCGGTAGCTACAAAATCTACAAATATTTCACACTTGTCTTTATCATTTAGCAACGTAGCAATAAAATGAATACTTCCTTTCTTTATATGAGCGGAAAGCACCTCTTCTCGAACTATCACTTCAAGACCTATGTTTAAAGGAACTTTGACAAAGTTTTCTCTATTAGCTCTATTTTGAAGAGAAGTCGCAATTTCATTACTAGTAAGTTCTATAACTTTTACAGTAATGGTATTGTTTATAGGTAATTCCTCATCTAACCAAACTGTATGGCTGTCAGTCTCTTTATCGTATCCTCCAAAATTAATAGCTAAATAATTTCGGTCATCTAAAGCTAACCGTTCTATAATAACAGAGATAACTCCATCTTGAATTCCTCCTACAAGAGATTTTTTATTAATGATAACTTCAAATCCTATCATTGGCAATTCTAATTTCCTTGTACAATACAATTCTATGGTTTATTATTCATTATTTAGGGCATACATAACCAATACCTAACCAGACATTACTGTCTTTAACATCTATTTCCACAAAAGAGAGGAAAAGGAAGGGTGGGTTAGTTAACTTCCTTTAATCATTTTGTTGTCTGTGATTTCATTGAGCTTTTCAAGGTCTTGCACATATTGAGTCACATCAACTTCCCTTACCGCAAAACTATTTGGTTGGTATTCTGTTTATTTCTTCATCATCTTTGCTGAAAATATAAAAATAAGCAGTACAATCACTCCCATTACCCACCAAAGGAGTTGCTGATGAGATTTTTCGGCAGGAATGGAAGATGCTTTTACAGAAGTGCTTTCTGTTTTGGGTTGTTTGAGGACTTCGCCATATTGCAATTCGGTGAGTTGTTTGGGGATATCGGTTATGAAGTGCTCTATATCATATTCGGGGGTGTAATCATCTTCTTTGCCATAAGCTAAATAATAGGTGCGATTAGGGTCTAAAAAACGAGCTGCTAAGGTATAACGTATTGCATACACTACGACTTCGCTAATAGGAAGAGGCTCGTTATCTCCGTTTTCTATTATTATTTGTCCGTATTTCACAAGAATATCATCAAAGGAGAAGGTATTATTGGTTTTAGAACTAAGTGGTGCTTCTCTTAAATCGTAAGAACAATAACTATCACAACGTTTTTGCGCATACGATTCGGTAACAGAAGTAGCGAGATTTAGCTTCCTGTAATAATCATAAGAGGCTTGAGGGACAACGCGTATCTTACAGATGCGAAGAGCCTGAGGCAGACTGAAGTTTATGTAACTGCATTTGGTTTCTTTACTGTTTATTACTGAGAAATTGACCTTGTGTTTTACGATGTTATTAGTGTCGATTACTGTATAAGGGACTTCGATGGTATCAGTAGCTGATACGCCATAAATACGGAGGTCTGTGCCATAACTTTGGAATTGTGCAAAGATGTGGTCGGGTAAAATAAGTTTATGCCAAGTGTTCCCCTTTACACCTTTCAGTTCTTGCTTATAGGTGTAAGAAGAGAGTTGTGCATAAGTTGTAGTGGTTAGAAGTATAAAGAGCAAAAGAAAACGTTTCATATCATTGCTTATTAAAATATCTGTGCAAAGATAGCCTGTTTTTACTAAAAAAGCAAATGTTTTTAGGTTATTACCACAGTTTTGCCACCAAAAAACACACTACTATGCCATATAGTACAGGCAAGAGTGTAGCAATGAGCGTCCATTTCTTGCTATGGGTTTCTTTGTATATCGTGTAGATAGTAGTACTACAAGGATTATGTAACAAGCTGAAGAGCATTAGGTTTACGGCGGTGAGGAGCGTCCAACCTCCAGCGTGTAGCAAGGTACCTACTTGAGAGGTTGAGGCTTCCATCAGTACGCCTGCCCCCTCGCCTACTGCTGTTTGCCCTAAGACCATAGTGGTGAGCATCAGCACGGTGGGAATGACGATTTCGTTGGCTGGAATGGCAACGATATAGGCAAGCAGGATTACGCCGTTTAAGCCTATAAACACGCCTATGGGGTCTAACCCTTGAATGAGCCAGAGAGCAATGGGCTGGTGAGCTATTTGGAGATTGCATATTAGCCATATTACTGCTCCCGCAGGCGCAGCAAATACAACAGCGCGCCAGAGTACGATAAGGGTTCTATCGATAAGCGATGTGTAGAGCGTTTGAAAGAAACGCGGTGGACGATAAGGAGGCAACTCCAATACAAAGAACGACGATTCGCCTTTGAGAAGTGTCTTGCTCAATAACCACGAGGTGAAGAATGAAAAGACAATCCCCAACACGGCTATGCCTATGACAGCAAGCATTGCTACTGTATCGCTCCACTGCTTGGGCACCAAAGCCCCGATGAACAATGTAGCGATGAGTATTTGAGTAGGCCAACGACCGTTGCAGAGCGAAAAGTTATTGGTGATAATGGCAATGAGTTTTTCACGCGGACTGTTGATAATACGCGTTGCTACCACTCCTGCGGCATTACAACCAAAGCCCATACTCATTGTGAGGGCTTGCTTGCCGTGAGCGCCCGCTGTGCGAAAGAGCTTATCGAGATTAAAAGCCACACGAGGCAGGTAGCCAAAGTCTTCGAGGAGGGTAAACAGCGGAAAGAATATAGCCATTGGGGGCAACATCACTGAAATGACCCATACCGTAGCCAAGTACACTCCATCGATAAGGAAACCGCTGAGCCACCAAGGGAAATGCAGGACATTCGCTCCATTTTTCAAGAGCGGATAGAGCCACCCTACAAATAAATCGGAGAGCCATTGCGAAGGGTAATTAGCCCCGATAATGGTAATCCACAGCACACCTGCCAAGAGCAGAAACATAATAGGGAAACCCCAAATTTTATGTGTTACGACTTTATCTATCGCGCGGTCGATGCGGAAAGAGCGCGCAGTAAAATCGGTACTGACAGAGGCATTGGTAAGGGCAGTAGCTTGGGCGTAGATTGCTTCTACCAAATCGTTGCGGTACGTATCGCCTAAGAGATGGTGGTATTCTTGGGCAATACGCAAGATACGCGCCTGCCTTTCGGGGTTATTTTCAGCAGAAAAAGCTCCTTCTTCTATACCTTTTTGTACGCTCTCATCACCTTCGATGAGTCGCATTGAGAGCCAACGAGTATTTGGTAAATCGGGATTTAGTTCAGAAAGTGCCTTCTGTAACTCAGCAATAGCTTCGGCATTTTGCTTAGGAAGGTCGATAAAGGTTTGTTTTTTCGTTTGGAATTTACCCCTTACCACTTCTTCGATAGCAAAGAGCAAATCGGCGATACCTTCTTTGGTACGTGCAGATGTTGCCACTACGGGAATGCCCAAATCGCGTGAAAGGGTACGCGTATCGATATTGATGTGATGCCGGCGCGCCTCGTCCATCAGGTTGAGACAAAGCACTGCTTTATCGGTGATTTCGAGTATTTGGAGTGCCAAGCTGAGGTTGCGTTCTAAACGACTTGCATCTACTACGATAACTGTTACATCGGGTTTGCCAAAGAGAATAAAGTCGCGTGCTACTTCTTCGTCTTCGGAAGTAGAAAGCAGAGAGTAGGTGCCAGGTAGGTCGATGATGCGGTATCGTTCCTTATGGAATGAGAAACTGCCTTCGGCACGTGTTACGGTTTTACCAGGCCAGTTGCCGGTGTGTTGGCGCAAGCCGGTAAGAGCGTTGAAGACGGTGCTTTTGCCGGTATTAGGATTCCCTGCGAGGGCAATGGTATAGTTATAAGTGCCCGCCTCTTCGCCTAAGGGTTTTAGGGAAGCGGAGGGGTTGAGGGCACAAATATCGCAAGTGTTTTTCATAGTTGTATAACAAGCCGAACGCTTGTTTGATTTGTTTATATTTATTTTTTCTTATTTACAAGGATTATCAACTTTGCCAAAGGTGCGAGCCACACAGGCAAAAACTTTGGTAAAGTGTAGCACACCTGACACTTAACCCCTATCCCCTACCACCTGAATCAGCACACAGAGGGCATCGGTTTTGCGGAGGGCGATTTGGGTGTTGTGAATGCTATACGCAACGGGGTCGGATAGGGGACTGATGTTTTCTATCTTGATTTTTGACCCGCGTACGAAACCTAAGTCGAGCAAGCGTTGCCGTACTTCTTGTCGGCATTCAGGGATAAATCCGGTAATGACAGCAGTTTGTCCTATTTTCAGTGAGGCTAAGGTAATGGTCATATAAGCGTTTGTATTATCAAAATATATTTTTAGACAAGCAAAATTACAAACTTTTATTGAATTGACAAAATTATTTTAGGTTTTTAGGTTTGAGGCCTTAGGACATAGGCCTTAGGGCATAGGCCATAGGCACTAGGAAAGGCGACGCAAAAGCGATGAGCGGAAAATGAGAAAATGAGGAAATGAGGGAATGAGAGAATGAGGGAATGAGAGAATGAGGGAATGAGAGAATGAGAGAATGAGGAAATGGGGTGTGAGGTTGTGTTAAGGGAATGAGGCTGTGCCTCAGAAATTAAACAAAATTTAAACAAAATCAAGGCTACGCCTTGTAGACCAGTGGAGGTTTTGTCAGTTTATTCAACTTTGGCAAAGGTGCGAGCCGTACAAGAGAGGGAAATTAGAAAATTTGGAAAATGAGGAAATTAGCAAATGAGAAAATGAGAGAATTGGTAAATGGGGTGTGAGGTTGTGTTAAGAGAATGAGGCTGTGCCTCAGAAATCAAACAAAATTTAAACAAAATCAAGGCTGCACCTTGTAAAGTAGCGGGGGTATTGTCAGTTTATTCAACTTTGGCAAAGTTTAAAACTAAGGTTGTAAGGAACATTTTTAACTATCTGAATAAGAATACATTTTTGAAGGATCTCCTCCGCAATGGATTACAATTTCTTTAATTATTTCATCTTGTAAACCATAACAAAATCGCCTTTTAGGGATTTTATAGCCTTTCAATCCTTCTTCTTTTATGTATGTCAATAGTAATATTGATGCTATTAATATTACATACATCATCACTTGTATGCCATTGAGATTTCTTGAAAAGAAATGTTTAAAGTTAAGCTCTTGCTTTATAAAACGAAAATACTGCTCTATCTTCCAACGATTCCTATAAATTCCGGCTATTTGCTCATCACTAAAATCATCGGTTAAGTTACTTAAAAACAGTATCTTCTCTTCTTTAATTTCTCCTCTCTTCTCATCCTTCTTTAGCAGTCTACCCTCTATCAAACGAAAGGTATTTTTTGTCTTCTTTTGACTTTTAGTGAAAAGATGTACTTTCTGACTGCTAATTAAGCGCAGATGCTCATCTTGCTCAGCTAATTTCTTTACTTGACTCCCTTCTGCTAAAATATACTTTGAGTCTTTGTAAATTCGGGTGACAAAATATTGAGTCTGCTCATCTGAAAGCTCATCCATTACCTTTCTGTCTTTCATTCCTCTGTCGAACACTGCTATATCTTTCTTATCAGCAGTATGTTCCTTGAGAATATCACCAAGTGCTAAATCTTCACTTATCATTTCTTGCTGGTGATGAATTTTACACTTGAATGGTAAGTTTGAAAATCCAATGGTGAATTTTAAGCTTAGCTTTCCTTGCTCATCTTTTTTATTCTTCTGTCCATTTTGCATTCCTAAATGGAGTAGTTTGGATGAGATACTCACTATTGTAGAATCATAACTACTTATTTTAGAAGTAATTCCTTCTTCTAAAAAAGGTGCATACTTCTTTA
>NZ_JBPRKH010000004.1:0-144272 GCF_051417515.1 Capnocytophaga sp. G1920 | reverse complement strand
ACAAGAAATTCTAACTCTTTATCTTCTATCTTAGAAAAGATATTTGAAATTCTTTTTCTATTCTTTATTATAGTGGTCATAACTTTTTTTTTGCAAAGATAATACTTGCATAGTATTCCTACAAAAAAACATAGTTAAAAATCAGTGCTTTATAAATCTTCCTTACAGTTTTGGTTTTAAACTTTGGCAAAGTGTATACCCCTAAAAGTGACACATTTGAGCTATCGGAAGGAAAAGGAAAAGTTCGGAAGAAGGTTAAGGGCGTTTTTGGTGAAAAAAGGGTGTGAGGAGGGTGGGGGTAGCTTATAGAGAGCTTATAGGAAGCTTATACGAATCTTGGACGATTGGTATAGGAAGGGTGTATAAGTGATTGACCCATAGTATAATACAGCGATGCAAAAAATGGTAAAAACGGGGTTTCGAGGCGAAAGAAAAGGGAATAGGTACTAGGCACTAGGCACTAGGCCTTAGGCCTTAGGCACTAGGGGGGAGTATGACGGAAAATCGAAGGTAATGTGGTGAAAATATCCTCCTTTACACATACTCCGCTCTCGCGGTGCACATACCCAGTTGTCGATGGCTACCTTTAAAGGGGGAAACTGGGGAGAGTTATTTATTCGGTAAGCCCCCGAAGGGGGACAAGCTGGAAAAGGTGACAAACATCTCCCTAGCCCCTTCAAAAGGGGAGTGTAGGGACGGAAAGAGAATGGACGGATTGGGAAATTAGAGAATTAGAAAATTTGGAAATTAGCAAATTTGTTAATTTGCTAATTATTCTTACCTTTGCCCAAAATATGCAACAAAAAAGATGAACAAACTAAATAGGATACTGTTGCTTTTCGCTCTTCACTTTTCGCTCTTTACTTTTGCTCAAGAGAATAACGATGATGGAATGATAAGCACCCCACAAACGGCTACTGCTACCGATACGGAAGCAGACCTGCACTACCTCGAAGACCAATTTTACTTTGGTCTTACTTATGACTATTTGGCTGGTAAAGCAAATAACGTGGTGCAACACAACCTTTCAAGGGGGATTCACGTAGGTTTTATTCGCGACCTACCTATGAACAAAGCGCGTAATATAGGCTTTGGGGTGGGTATAGGCTATGCTTACGATTTGGTGTACAACAATATGGTGGCTAACAAAACGGTTTCGGGCGTGAGCTATGAGATAGTAGAACGTTTCAGCGACCGGAACATCACTCGTAATTTCTTCGAGACGCATTCGGTAGAAATACCCGTAGAGTTTCGCTTTCGCACCTCTACCCCTTACAGTCATAAGTTTTGGCGCGTGTATACAGGAGCGCGTTTTGCCTATATCTTCAACAGTAGAAGTTTGTATACTGCTGATGGTGTTTCGATAGCTTTTCAGAACTCCGATATAGCTCATACGTTTCAGGTAAAGCCTTTTATTGCCTTTGGGTATAACGCGTTGAACTTCTATGTGCAGTACAATCTTACCCCTTTGCTGAAAGACGCTAAAACTACTGATGGCACAAGCCTCAAATCGAATGTGTTACAATTAGGATTACTTTTTTATATTTTATAATGGACGACCTAATTACACGTTGGCGACTCATCTTGGGTCAGGATTTGAATGCTTTGGGTGAGGTATCGCTCAATGAGCAACAATCGCTGATGGACGCCACGCTGGCTGCCCTCTACGACGATACCGAAGGCAACGGTAATAATGGAGGCAAACGCTCGGCAGGCTTAGGCAGTTCGTCACCCAACTTAGCTAAGTGGCTCACCGATGTGCGTTCGTTCTTTCCTCCCGATGTGGTAAGTGTGATTCAAAGTGATGCTATTGAGCGCAAAGGACTCACCAAACTACTATTTGAACCTGAAACCCTTAAAAACGTAAAGCCCGATATCTCTATGGTGGGCACTTTAATGGCACTCAAAGGGCAAATACCTGCTAAATCTAAAAATACCGCACGCGAATTGGTGAAAGAGGTAGTCGATGAGATTATGAAGCGTATGGAGCAAGACCTACGCCGTGCTGTTACCGGTGCGCTCAACAAAAAAGCGCATACACCTATTGCCAACTTCTCGTCGACCGACTGGAAGCGCACAATTCAGCGCAACCTCAAGAACTACGATACCGCTACCAAGCGACTTATTCCTGAAAAGTTCTATTTTTTTGAACGCACCCAGCGCCAAAAGAACTGGACAGTGATTTTGGACATCGACCAGAGTGGTTCGATGTGTGATTCGATTATATATTCGTCAGTAATGGGGTCTATCTTTGCGAGTATGCCAGCCCTTGATACACACGTGGTAGTGTTTGATACAGAAGTAACCGACCTTACGGAAGTCTGTCGTGAAGACCCTGTGGATATGCTTTTTGGGGTACAGTTAGGAGGAGGGACAGACATTAATAAATCGGTGGCGTATTGCCAAACACTTATTGAGAATCCGCGCAAAACGATGTTTATTCTCATTTCTGACCTCTATGAAGGAGGTGTACGCGCTGGACTCTTGCGTCGCCTGAATGAGATGCACCAAGATGGCGTAAAGATATTGGTGCTCTTAGCCCTTTCTGACGGCGGTCGTCCTGATTACGATGAGAAACTCGGTAAAGAAATCAGCAAACTCGGCATTGCCTGCTTTGCCTGTACTCCTGACCGTCTGCCCGAACTCGTAGAGAACGCCCTCAAAGGGAATGACCTAAAGAAATTTGAGAGTGCAAGTCGCACAGATAAGGAAGTGTAATAGCACTTTTGTGCTACCTATGAACTGAAAGAAGACCCTAAACAGAGTGCTACGGGTGTTTTTAAAGGAAAGCTATTCGTTAAATGGTATGTAGATAACAAAAACCGATTTTTGTATGACTATATAGATGACGATTCCGACGCTTATTTTAACAACAGCTTTCTCGGCACTTGGACGAGCTACAAAACGGGCAAAAGCAAGCCTTGTAATTGGGGATTACACCGCATTCCTTGCGCAGGCGATTTAGACGGTGGAGCTGGCGAGTTTATGCCTACTGAAAAATATTACGAATATGGTTGGAAAAACTATACTCCTTAACTCTTAACTTTTAACATTTAACTCAATGAAAAAACATTCTAAAGTTTGGAACGAAACTAAAACACACGACTCTTGGTCGATTTTTAAAATAATGGGTGAATTTGTACACGGCTATGAGCAGATGAGTTCCATAGGACCTTGTGTATGTATTTTTGGTTCGGCACGTATTAAGCCAGAAATGCCCTATTACGAACTCACTGTGCGTATTGCCCAAAAGATAGTAGATGAGGGCTTCGGTATTATCACCGGCGGTGGACCTGGTATTATGGAGGCGGGCAACAAAGGAGCGCACCTGAACAAAGGTGTTTCGGCAGGGCTGAATATTGATTTACCTTTTGAACAGACGAATAACTCTTATATCGATCACGACAAGAATATCAAATTTAACTACTTCTTTGCGCGCAAGGTGATGTTTGTAAAGTATTCTAAAGCTTTTGTAGCAATGCCTGGGGGCTTTGGAACCCTCGATGAACTCTTCGAGATTCTCACCCTCGTGCAGACCTATAAAATAGACAAAATTCCTATTATTTTAGTCGGTACAGATTACTGGAGCGGACTTGTAGACTGGATAAAGAAGATTTTATTAGAAAAATTTAATAATATTAGTGCTGAGGATTTGGATTTGTTTCACTTAGTAGACACCGAAGATGAAGTGATTAAAGTCATTGAAGATTTCTACAACAACAAACAACAGTTAAAACCGAATTTTTAGAAAATATTCCCTATATTTGCACTTTAATTTAAACAGAGACTATGAAGAAGTTTATCTCTTTATTACTTTTTAGCTTTTACTTGTTACCTGTTACCTTAACAGCACAACAGGGCGGTATGTGGATTCCTTCGCTTTTGGAGGGTATGAACGCCAGAGAAATGAAGTCCTTAGGTATGAAAATGTCGGTGAGTGATATTTATAGCGTCAATAAGTCGAGCTTGAAAGACGCCGTGCCTCATTTCAATGGAGGCTGTACTGCCGAAATGATTTCGGATAAAGGGCTACTGCTCACTAATCACCATTGTGGCTACGGACAGATACAAGCGCATTCCTCAGTGCAAAATGATTACCTTACCGATGGTTTTTGGGCTAAAAATCTATCGGAAGAGTTGCCTAACAAGAATTTAGAAGTTACTTTTATTGTACGTATTGAAGATGTTACCCAAAAAGTACTCGCCGATACTCAAAACCTAAGTAGTGAGAGCGTTCGCGCCTCTCAGATAGAACGCAATATTGCCTCTTTGGTGAAAAACTCGCCTAAAGAAGCGTGGCAAGAGAATCGGGTTCGTGCTTTCTACGAGGGCAATCAGTATATCCTTTTTGTAGTAGAAACTTTTAAAGATGTGCGTTTAGTAGGTGCACCGCCTTCGGCTATAGGCAAATTCGGTTCGGATACCGATAATTGGGTATGGCCTCGCCATACGGGGGACTTCTCGCTTTTCCGTGTATACGCCGATAAAAACAACCGCCCCGCAACCTATTCCAAAGACAACGTGCCCTATCGCCCCAAACACTTCTTTCCTATCTCGTTAAAAGGCGTGAAAGCAGGCGATTTTACAATGGTCTTCGGTTATCCAGGTCGTACTGAAGAATATTTACCTGCCGTAGCAGTGGAACAAATTGTGAATGTATTGAATCCTGCTAAGATAGGCATTCGCGATGTGGTGCTCAAAGTGCAAGACGGCTTTATGCGCAACAGCAACGAAATAAAAATAAAATACGCCTCTAAATACGCCAGCGTTGCCAACTATTGGAAAAAGTGGATAGGTGAAACACAAGGTTTGAAAAAATCGGATGCGGTAGCTATCAAACGCGCTCAAGAACAGAAATTTCAAAAAGAGATAGAAAGAGTAGGTAAAACTGCTGAATATGGTTATATTTTACCTCAGTTTACTGAAAAATACGCTCAAATACAAAACTATGCTTTGGCAGTAGACCTCTTTTCGGAGTTGGTACAGCGCAATATCGACTTGCTGGCAAATGGCTATAAAATCCTTCAACTGCAAAATGCGCTGCACGAGAAAGGAACACAATCATTCAACGACCGCAAGAAGAACCTTTTAAACAACTTTGAAACGGTATTTAAAAACTACGATGTGAATGTAGATAAAGCCGTATTTGAAAAAGCGGTAGTGTATTATGCTCAGGCGATGCCTAAAACGCTACTCTCGCCTAACTTACAGCAGTTTGAGATACACACACTGGCTGACAAACTCTATAAAGAGTCGTTTTTGGCTTCTAAAACCGAAATGGAAAAAGTACTCAACCTACCCGATGAAGTTTTTGAAAGGCGCCTCAAAAATGACATAGGCGTACAATTTGTACAGCAAATTGTCGCTCATTTCTACGGAGCTGTAGTGCCTACTTACCGACAGTTGGACAGCGAGATTACCGCCTTACAACGTACTTATATGAAGGCTATCTTGGAGTTCTCGAAACCTCAAGACCGCATTTTCCCTGATGCCAATAGCACTTTGCGCGTTACTTATGGCAAGGTAGCGGGTTACTCACCTTCGGATGCTATAACCTATGATTATATGACTTATTTAGACGGTGTAATGGAAAAATACGTGCCTAACGACTACGAATTTAATGTGCCCCCCAAACTGCGCGAGCTCTATGAGAAAAAAGACTATGGTATTTACGGCAAAAACGGCAAGATGCCTGTGTGTTTCGTAGCAACCAATCACACCACGGGAGGCAACTCAGGCAGTCCTGCGATAGACGCACAAGGTAATCTTATCGGTCTCAATTTCGACCGCGTGTGGGAAGGTACAATGAGCGATATTTACTACGACCCTAAAATATGTCGCAATATTATGGTAGATATTCGCTATGTGCTCTTTATCATTGATAAATACGCCGGAGCAGGGTATTTGCTAAATGAGATGAAGATAGTGAAATAATGGTTAATGATGAGTTGAAAGCTTTGCCAAAGTCTTTCTTACTGAAAAAGAAGATTGAAAAATTACCTTAAAAATACAGGTGAATATCAATCTGAAGAAAACGCACTCATCGATAAAGGCAAGAGCTTCTATTATTACAAAGTAGGAAATAAAGAAATTGTAGCTATGTATATTCCACATCTTTGAGCAACCTACTTCGATTATCAAACAGGTGTATAATGAATTAAAAGAAGCTTTTAATTTGTAAAACGGCTTGTTGTGTTACGAAAAAAAACTCCAGTACAGTCTGTCACTATACTGGAGTTTCTTTATATTTTGCCTGTGAGACTCACACTTACAGCTCTTTTCTGAGGCGTGCTACAGGTATATCCATTTGTTCGCGGTATTTGGCGATAGTACGGCGTGCAATGGGGTAACCTTTCTCTTTCAGGAGCTGTGCCAATTCGTCATCGGGGAGGGGTTTGCTCTTGTCTTCCTTAGCGATAATATGTTGTAATATCTGCTTGATTTCACGAGTAGAAACGTCTTCTCCTTGGTCGTTCTTCATAGATTCCGAAAAGAAATCTTTAATGAGTTTTGTGCCATAAGGGGTAGTTACGTATTTACTGCTCGCTACTCGCGACACAGTAGAGATGTCCATACCTACCTTATCGGCGATATCTTTGAGAATAAGCGGTTTAATTTTTAGTTCATCACCTGTGAGGAAGTATTCGCGTTGGTGTTCCATAATAGCATCCATTGTGATGAGGAGCGTTTGTTGTCGCTGACGAATGGCATCTATAAACCACTTAGCAGAATCCAACTTCTGTTTGATAAAGAATACCGCTTCTTTTTGTGAATTGCTCTTTTCCTTACTCTTCTTATAAGTATCGAGCATAGTACTATATTCCTTAGAAACGTGTAGTTCAGGAGCATTGCGTCCGTTGAGAGAGAGTTCCAACTCGTTATCTACCACTTTTACGGTAAAATCGGGGATAATTTGCTCTATATGCACATTGTTACCCACGTAAGAACTTCCAGGTTTAGGGTTTAGGCGCTCTACCTCTTGTACCGCTTCTTTTAGCTGTTCTTCAGTCACCAAAAAGCGTTGTTGCAGTTTGGTATAATGCTTTTTAGTGAATGCCTCAAAGGCTTCGGTAAGCATTTTGATTGCCAATTCTATAGCAGGGGTTTGTTTTTTGCGGCGCAGTTGTATGAGCAAGCACTCTTGCAGGTCGGCAGCGCCTACTCCTGCAGGGTCTAATTGGAAGATAATCTGTTGGCGTATTTGTTCTACGTGTTCCTCTTCAGTATAGATATTTTGGGTGAAAGCTAAGTCGTCGGTAAGGTCTTGAATAGAGCGGCGTATATAGCCTGTATCGTCTATGCTACCCACGAGGAACTCAGCAATTAAGTAATCCTCATCGGAGAGGGTAAAGGTGCTCAATTGGTTGATAAGGGATTGGTGAAACGACACCTCGGCACTGAAAGGAATATCGTGATCTTCATCGTCGTCGCTGTAGTTATTAGCGTGCAGACGGTAGTCGGGTATTTCGTCATCGCTGAGGTATTCATCGATGTTGATATCGTCCATATCAATTACATCGTTGTCATTATATTCATCGGCAGAGTTGTCGAACTCATCGTGAAACTCATCGAGAGCATCTTCTTCGCGTCCTGATTCTAAGGCGGGGTTTTCTTCCATCTCTTGTTTCACACGTTGTTCAAAGGCAAGAGTGGGGAGTTGCACTAGTTTCATCAGCTGTATTTGCTGAGGTGAGAGTTTCTGTGAGAGTTTAAGTTGTAAATTCTGTTTGAGCATTTCTTATGAGATAGGGCGCAAAGGTACAAAAAAAATTAGTTACTATTTAAGGTAAGTATAATTTTTGTAGTTTCAAGTACTATTTTAATATCAAGGAATAATGAATATCGCTTGATGTAGTACAAATCATATTCTAATTTTTTAATACTATCTTCAGGAGTGGCTTTTGGGATATGAATTTGAGCCCAACCTGTAACTCCTGGTTTTACCATATGGCGTAGTTTGAAAAAAGGTATTTGTTCTGCATATTTTTCTACATATTCAGGAATTTCAGGGCGAGGGCCTATAATACTCATATCACCTCTCAATACGTTGTATAATTGAGGTAGTTCATCTATTTTGGTAAAGCGCAATATTTTTCCAATAGGGGTAATACGTGAGTCATTTGCCTGAGTAAAACCTCCATTGTTTAATACCATAGTTCTGATTTTGTATATTTTAAAAGTTTTTCCTTCTCTTCCTACACGTGTCTGCGCAAAGAAAGCACCTCCTTTTGAACTTAAAAGAGTAAGAATAACTCCTATAATAGTTAAAGGTAATGCTATAGGAAGAGCTAAGAAAACAAGTGATAAATCAAAAAAACGTTTGATCAATCGGTGTCTAATTCTTTGTTTTATAGAAAAAATATCATCGCCAATATATTTTTTAGCTTCTAATTTTACGATAGGAATACGCTTGTTGATATTTTCGTAAAATTCTTCTGCTTCATAAACAATAATACCTTTAGTCCTCAAATCAATAATTTCTCTAATGATATCATCAGGATATTCTTTGATTTTTGAAGTTTCAATAACAATAATTGCTATTTTTAGCTTATTGACAATACTCGAAATGGTTCTTTTTTTCTTGGAAATATCATATTTGATAATTCTATAAAATTTAGAGATATTTGATTCCTCTAACAATTTCTCAAGAATACCGCCCACATTAATAAATAAACAAGTTGGTCTATGATAAAATATTTTCATAATTATATCTTTTTAAAACAATAAATTATTTCAGTGCTTTTTATGAATTTCATTGATAAGATGTCTAATTTTTTGTTTGTTTTTAAGATTGTGATATCCTCGATTCACAATAAATAAAACAATAGCTAAAACTATAGAGAAAGCTATAAACAAAATTCCCAGCATCAAAGGGGATATTCTTGTATTAAAAAATAAAATTGTTACAAAAACAGCGAGATTAATCAAAGCTAACAGTAAACTTGCTTGTGAGAGCGACAATTTCATATAGTCTATCATCACGTGGTGGATATGACTGCGGTCGGCTTTAAAAGGTTGTCCGTGTCGCAACAAGCGGGTGGTGAACACGCGAGTAGTATCAAAAAAGGGAATGAAGATGATAGAGAGTAGCACCCACACTTTGTTTGAAGGGGTGATAACAGCACTTTCTAACAACTCTGTATTGAGCGAAAAGTATTTGATAGCCAATACAGCAATGAGGAACCCTACAATCATAGAGCCTGTATCGCCCATAAACACCCGTTTTTTAGCCGATAGGTTATAACGCAAAAAAGCCAATAGAAAACTGATGCTCAACAGTGATAACAGAAAGTAGAAGTACATTTCGGCATCGTAGAAAACATAGGCAAAAGCTCCAAAAATCACAATGCCTACCATTGCTGCTGAACCATTAATGCCATCGATCAGATTGTAAGAATTGACAATAGCCATCACTATAGCACAACTGATGAGTATAGAAAACCAATAAGGAATATCAGTGATACCTAAAAAATTGTTTAATGTGGTGATTTTAAGTCCTGAACCAAAGAAAAGAATGAGAGTAGCGATGATTTGACCTATGATTTTTGTACTGGGGTTTACACCTGTGAGGTCATCCTTTAAACCTACGAAAAACAATACCCCAACCCCTGATAGAATATTAATCCCCACACTATCGTTATCAAACGGACGAAGCAAGAACAAGGTAAAAATCAAGCTTACAAAAAAAGAAAGTCCTCCTAAAGTAGGAGTTTTTTCTTTGTGGGAGCTACGCGCATTGGGTTTATCCATCAAGTTTTTTTGTTTTACGACATAGATAACACTTGGCAAAGAAAAGTAAGTTACTCCTAATGAAAGGAGGCACACAAAAAAAGCTGTAAACCATAGGTTTTCCGAAAAGAAAGTAACTATCATATTGTTTATTTCTTATTGATCATTTATTTTATGTTTTGCTACCCCTGCGATGTTCTTTACATCCCACTGTATAGTCCGCACAAAAGGTTTTTCTCTAAAGGGACACTCGATAGTGCATATTTCACACGAAAAGGGTTTGCAATAGTCTAAGTGAAAGTTGAATTCTATAGTTCTATCTACTTTTTCTACCAATAAATGAATCACCTTTTCCATTTCTTGATGGGCTTCTTTTAAAGAATAATAGTAAGGCAGAGTGATATGTGCATCAATGTGTAAGTGAGCCCCAAACTGCTGAATGCGCATATTGTGAATGTCTATCCATTCGGTTTTGCGGTTAGCTTGCAGTATATTTACGAGTTCGGCAAAGAGGGCTTCGTCGCGCTCGTCCATAATACCGCTGAGGGCTTTACGTACAATCTTCCACCCTATCACAATGATATAACTACCAAAGCCAATAGCAATTAGAGGGTCGAGCCATAGCCAACCGGTGAAGTGTACCAACACCAAACTCAACACAATAGCCGAAGTAGCAAAAGTATCCGATTGCAAGTGTTTGCCCGCACTCATCAGTACTAACGAGTTTTCTTTCTTTCCCTTTTGATAAGAAATATACCCCATAGCGTAATTCACTATGGCGGTAGACCCGAAAAGGGCAATCCCCCAGCCTAATTTGTCGAGATGTATTCCCTCTATAAGTGACGAAATGGCTTCGATGAGAATAAGTACCCCAGCGATGGCGATGAGCATCCCCTCAATACCAGCGGTAACAAACTCTACCTTGCCGTGTCCATAAGGGTGGTCGGTATCACGAGGTTTGTTGCAGAGGTATAGTGAATAGAGCCCCATAAAAGCGGCAATAATATTCACAATGCTCTCCATCGTGTCCGAAAAGATAGCATTAGAATTGGTAATACGCCACGCTATCAACTTCACGATGAAGAGCAATATCCCTATAAAAGTAACGAGCTTCTGAAACTGAAAAGTTTTCATTTGTTAACGACTAACTTCCGCTGCGTCTAACAAGAAATTGTGCATATCGGTATTGCGCATAAAAGGTTTAAGTCGCTCGCTACCTGGTCCATACATTGCCAATTCGGTGTAATCCGATGAGTGATCCATACTTATCCAGCCTACCGAAGTATGTGCTTTTTGTATTTCGGCAAACAGTCGGTAAGGCAGGTGTTTGTAGTTGTACAAGCCGTCTTCTTTTCTTTCGGTTTTAGCGTAATAGCCTAAGAGTTCTTTGGCTTGTTCCTCACTGATGTTCATTCCACCGCAGTATTGAGCAACGTGCTCACGCACTTTGGCTACCGAGTCGTTAGAATTGATTTGTTGCAATATCCAATCGTTAGAATGAGTGAAGTTTTGCAATCTGTCAAAGTTGTCATTACATTCTTTGCCGTAGATGAGTCCAGGGTTGGCATTGCCGTGATCAGAAGTAAGCACTACAAGAGTGTTGCCATCAGCTTTTGCAAAATAGAGGGCTACTTTTATAGCCTCGTCAAAAGCTACCTGGTCGTACAGCAAAGCCCCTATATCATTGCCGTGTGCCGCCCAGTCTACTTTACCGCCTTCTACTTGTATTACAAAGCCGTTAGGGTGACTTTTGAGCTGGTCGATAGCCTTAGCAGTCATCTCGGCAAGAGTAGGCGATTTAGCTTGTTCTTCACTGCTTTGAACACGGTCGATAGAGTAGGGGAGGGCATCTTCAGCAAAGAGCCCATAAAGAGGTTTATTAGTAGGTGCTTTCAGCATTTCACCGCGAGTGCGAGCTACCGTATAACCTTTCTTTTTGAGAACAGCAAAGAGGTCTTTTTTGTCCTTGCGATGGGCAGGGTCGAAGTATTTGCTACCGCCGCCTAACATCACATCGAAGCCTAATTCGGTGTAGTTGAGGGCTATCTCATCCATAGCATTACGGCTTTTGCTCCACGTACAGAAGCCTGCCGGAGTGGCGTGGTTTACCATTACGGTAGTGACACAACCCACTTTCTTACCTGCTTTTTTGAACTTTTGCAAGATAGGCATATTCTCTTTGCCATCTGGACTGATATTTAGGCTACCGTTCTTTACACGTACTCCACCGCCCCAAGACGAACTCGCTGCTGAGGAGTCGGTGACTACTGAACTTGCTGATGCCATATCCATTACGGCGCGCTGTGCGAGGTTACTTTCGTACAATCCTATCCAGCTGGAAGGGCGACCGAATTTGCGTTTTAGGTACAGGTCAGCCATTACCAAAGTGCCGAAACTCATACCATCACTCACCATAAAAATGATGTTTTTAGTGCGTTTGTTTTTATGGGCTTCCCCAAGGGTTTGCGCTTGTAAATCGAATGAAGGAAGTACTAAGCCTCCTAAAGCTGCTAAAGCCCCACGTTTAAAAAATGCTCTTCTTTTCATAATAGTTTTTTTATGATATGTTTAATTTCTCTTTTAATTCCATCGGAAATTTAGCACGTTGTAAGAGTTTTTCACCAAGTGCTAATTTCTTCGGGGAAAAGTACTTTCCCTTTAAATTTATCAAGACTTTTATCTATTTTTATATTTATTTCTTTATTCATTATACAAGTCAAGAATTAATCATTAACCATTAACCATTGCTCAGTGCGTTCCACCCTTTCGCTATAATCGGTATAAACTGTCCCGCACGGGTGATGAGGTTTACTCCCTCCTCTTTATCGGTAATGTAGCCTATTACACTAAAATTGGGGTTGCCTTTTATCTTATCGTAATCGGCTTGAGCTATGGTAAACAGCAGTTCGTAGTCCTCGCCTCCGCTCAGGGCTATGGTAGTGCTATCTAAGTTGAACTCCTCACAAGTACTAATCACTTGTGGGTCAAGCGGTATTTTGTCTTCATATAACCTACAACCTACCCCCGATTGTTTGCAAATGTGCAATATCTCTGACGACAATCCGTCGCTTACATCCATCATAGCAGTAGGTTTTACGCCTAATTGTTTTAGCAGAGGCGGAATATCTTTGCGGGCTTCGGGTTTGAGTTGGCGTTCCAAAATGTAAGAATACATCTCTATATCGGGTTGAGAGTTTGGGTTTACCTGAAAAACAGCTTTTTCGCGTTCCAATATCTGCAAACCCATATAGGCACCCCCTATATCGCCCGTCAGTACCACAAGGTCGTTAGGCTGCGCTCCGTTGCGATATACTAAGTCCGATGCTTCCGCTTCACCTATCGCCGTTACCGAGATGATAAGTCCGCGTGTAGACGAGGTTGTGTCGCCTCCTACTAAGTCTACCTTATAATGCTCGCAGGCTAAGCGAATGCCCGCATAGAACTCTTCTAAGGCTTCTAACGGAAAGCGATTGGATACTGCTATCGATACCGTTATTTGGGTAGCCGTAGCGTTCATCGCATAGATATCCGATACGTTCACTACTACCGACTTGTACCCTAAATGCTTCAGCGGTACATAGCTGAGGTCGAAATGTACACCTTCAATGAGCAGGTCGGTAGAGACGACAGTTCTCTTATTTTTAAAATCCATTACCGCCGCATCGTCGCCTACGCCTTTAAGAGTGGAAGGATTGTGGATTTCAAATCCCTCCGTCAGGCGTTCGATGAGTCCAAATTCACCCAAATCGGCTAATGAGGTACGGTGAGGCGTTTTATCTTCTATCATTTAGCAAAATAGTTTAAAGCAATTACCACTCCAAGGTGCATTCCCTCGTGAGTATTGTTGAAATGTATCGCATCTTCAATGCAGGTAAGCGCATAGCCATAGCTGGTAGTGTAAGGAGTAAAATTAGAGAACACCCCACGCTCGTAGTCGGCTTGCAGTTGTTTTTGAGTACTGATGAGTAAGCTACGCAATTCTTGAATTTCCTCAGCGGTAGGAATGTGTCCATCGGGATAAGTACCTTTTTTATAAGTATCTACAAAAGTTTCGGGTACAACAAAATTGAGTTCTGATAGTTTGTAGCAGAGTATTTGTTGTTGCGCCACGCAGTGAGCGATGTTCCACCAGATGTTATTGTGAAATCCTGTGGGGATTTGCGCTAATTGTTCAGGACTTACATTCTCCAAATAAGTTAAAAGATTGTTGCGGGTTGCCACGTGTAAGGCAAATACTTGTTCTGTCATATAGTTGTTAGTTTTTTGTCGTTAGTTATTATCATTAGTGTCAATCGAGAGTAGGGGAATTAATGTATTGTTTCACTGTAAATTATATAACTTGTCTATAATGATTATCGCCAATTCCTCCTATCGAGGGTTATCAGCAATTGTCAACTAAGTGAATTAGAGAAGAGGTTTCTTTTGATTTTCCGTCATACTCCCCCTAGTGCCTATGGCCTAAGGCCTATTACCTTTTCTCTTTCTTTCGCCTCGAAACCCTGTTTTTAACATTTTTAGTACTGTTGTATCGTGTTATAAGTCAATTACTTATATACCCTTTCTATACCAATCGTCCAAGATTCGTATAAGCTTCCTATAAGCTCTCTATAAGCTAACCATACCCTCCTTACACCTCTTTTTCGCCAAAATCTCTCCCAACCCTCTTCTGAAATCTTCCGTTTCCTTCTGATAGCTCAGATGTATCACTTTTAGGAGTATACACTTTGCCAAAGTTGAATAAACTGATTGTCACCTCCTAAAAAAGGTTGTATTAATTATTGTTTTATTAGTCAAATTTTCCAATTCTCTCATTCACTAATTTTCTCATTCTCTCATTTCCTCATTTTCCAATTCTCTCATTTCCTCATTTTCTAATTCTCTCATTTTCTAATTTCCTCATTTGTCAATAATTCATAACTATCATCCAAAGGCAAAAGTACAAAAAATACTTTGAAGAAAGAAAAGAATTTCAAAAAGATTTGTATTTTTGCCCGCAAATTTATAAAGAATATTATGTATCAACTAATTAAACAGACACATTCACTATGTGCTTATTTAGTATTGGCAGTGCTTATCATAGCAGTTATCAATGCGATTATCGGATTTTTTGGCAAAAGAAAATACTTTGGAATAAAAGACCTCCGCTTGAGTTTGTTTGCTTTGGTATTCTCTCATATACAATTATTATTGGGCTTATTAGTCTATGTAACTACCCCTCGTTTGCAGATGTGGAGTGAGGGGGCTAAAGTGGTGATGAAAGACAGCTTATTGCGCCAATTATTGGTGGAGCACCCTATAATGAATATCATAGCAGTAACGCTGATTACTGTCGGCTGGGTAAAACTTAAAAAACAGACAGAAGTGCGCAAGATGTATGGCAAAATAGCCCTGTTTTACGGTATTGCACTGGTGTGCTTGCTCTCGATGATTCCTTGGAAGCTATGGTGGTCTGTATAAGAAAAAAAGTCCGATAATAATATCGGACTTTTCCATTAACCAACCAAAACTTTAAATTATGAAAACTATTATTTGAAGTTTTACAATGAGCTACCACCCTCATTGCGCTGACAAAGGTACGGCAAATTTTTGAATTACCAAAGAAAAAATCGATTTTAACAAAACTTTATTACTGTTTTAACGATACTTTTACACTGCAAAAAGAGAGCGTTAAGCGGTGATGTAGAGGTTTATAAGTTTAGAAATCAGTAATATATTTGCTTTTACCGGATAATAATAAGATTGCATTAAATGAAACTCCTGAAATACACCTTTTGGCTCTTGTGGAAGAGCTGGTTTTACTTGCTTGTCCTCATTCTTATTCTCCTGTGGTTGCCCTTGTTGTTTATTCTTACAGCACGGGCAGAATGGTATCGCTCATTTTATTGGGTAGCCCGGAACTTATGGGCAACGCCTATATTGTATGGTATGGGCTTTTTACCCAAAATACACAGGGAATATACCGTGCCTAACGACCGCCATAGCTATATGCTAGTCGCCAATCATTACAGTATGATGGACATAATGCTGATGTTCTATTGTAGTAAAAATCCGTTTGTATTTGTAGGGAAGAAGGAACTGAGCAAGACGCTATTGTTTGGTTATTTCTACAAACGTGTTGCCATAATGGTAGATAGAAAGAGTCCGCAGAGTAGGAAGGAGGTTTATGCCCAAGCGATGGAGAGAATAAAGGCAGGGCTGAGCATTTGTATTTTCCCCGAAGGGGGCGTCCCCGATGATGAAAGTATAGTACTCGATAGTTTTAAAGATGGTGCTTTCCGTATTGCGATAGAATGCCAAATTCCCATAGTGCCAATGGTATTCTACGATACTAAAAAACGCTTCCCCTTCCGCTTCTTTGCCGGCAGTATAGGCACAATGCGAGTAGATATATTGCGCCCTATTCCTACTCAAGGCAAAACCCTTGACGATAAAGATTCTTTACGTGAAGAAGTACGTTCTCTTATTTTACAACGCCTTACCGTTGCATAAGTCGAGCGACATATTTACCAATCACATCGAATTCTAAATTTACAACGCTACCTATTTGTAAGTATTGCAGATTGGTATGTGCTAAAGTATAGGGGATTACTGCTACACTAAAACTATGTGAAGTTGCATCTATTACCGTTAGGCTTACACCATTCACAGTAATAGAGCCTTTTTCTATTACTACATTACCCGTAGAAGGGTCGTACTCAAAAGTAAAACGGGTGCTACCGGCTTCTTCTTGGATAGCACTACAAGTACCCGTTTGGTCGATGTGACCTTGCACGATATGTCCGTCTAAGCGCGTGTTGAGAAGCATACCGCGCTCTAAGTTTACCGCATCACCTACTTGCAAACAGCCTAAGTGGGTTTTGGCAAGAGTTTCAGCGATAGCGGTTACTCGGTATACATCGCCATTGATAGCCACTACCGTAAGGCATACCCCATTATGGGCAACACTTTGGTCTATTTTTAGTTCATTTGTAAACGAACTTTTTACGTATAAATGCAGATTCGCCTCTTCGCGTTCTATCTGCACGATTTTACCTATTTCTTCTATAATTCCTGTGAACATAATAATCCTTATCCCATTCCTCTCTCCAAAGAAGAGAGGATAAATCCATAAAAAGGATTTAAGGGGATAAATAAAAGTTTAACAATGATTTTCTCACGTGAGCTCCCCTCCTTTGGAGGGGCAGGGGGAGGAAGCTAATCCAATTCTCCTGTCAATTCTGCAAACGCTACATTGGCTCTTTTACCTTCGTATAACACTTTGTAGACGGCATCGAGTATAGGAGTGCGACTGGGTTTTTCTTGATTTTTGTTAATGAGGTAAGCGCTTTTGGTGGCATAATAGCCTTCGGCTACCATATTCATTTCAGCCATTGTACTCTTTACCGTATAGCCTTTACCTATCATCGTGCCGAACATACGGTTGCGACTGAAAAGCGAGTAGGCGGTTACGAGTAAATCACCTAAATAAGCGGAGTTGTTAATATTTCGTTTGATTTTGTAAATATGCTTGATGTAGCGTCGCATCTCGCGAATAGCGTTGCTCATCAGCACACTTTGGAAGTTATCGCCATAGCCCAATCCGTGTGCAATACCCGCAGCAAGGGCATAGATGTTCTTTAGCATAGCAGCATATTCAATGCCTACGACATCGTCGGATATTTTGGTCTTCACATAATGGCGTTTCATTGCTTCAGCCATAAAGCGTGCTTTTTCCTCGTCCAGACAAGCAATGGTGAGGTACGACAGACGTTCGAGGGCTACCTCTTCGGCGTGGCAAGGACCTGCTATAACGCCTATCTGTGCATAAGGCACGTGATGTATTTTGTTGAAATACTCACCTACTATAAGTCCGCTCTTAGGTTCAATACCTTTGATAGCAGAAAATATATTTTTATTAGATAGCGGTTCGGTGAGTTTTTCTAATTCGTCACTCAAGAAAGCTGAAGGGATAGAAAAGACGACATAATCGCTGAAAGCTACCGCCTCGTTGATGTCGTTGGTGAGGTGTAGCTTGCTGATGTTTAAATGTACATCGCTGAGGTAGTTAGGGTTGTGTTTAGTCGCTTTTATGTGCTCAATAGCCTGTTCATTGCGCATATACCAACACACTTGGTCGATATTGGCGGTAAAAATCTTAATCAGAGCCGTTGCCCAACTTCCTCCTCCGATAACTGATATTTTGGTTTCCACAATTGTTAGCTATTATTATTTTGGGGCAAAGATACGAAAATAATGCTGTATTACCAAAAAGTGCCTACTAAAACCACAGAGCAAACACACCAAAAGAGGAAATATAGCTTATGCTATATAAATTATGTAAAAATCAATTAAATCTGTTTCAATTTCTGTACCGCCAGGTGTATTTCTTTTTTTTAAGAAAATTTGGAGCCTTTGATTTAAGTTATTACTTATTTTAAGTACAACAAGTTTAAACACTAGAACGAGTGATGTGAGGAGATAGTAGCACCATAAGTTCAATTAATATTCAGTTACTATTCGATTGATCTTCGGTTAGTCTTCATTGTAGAGCCACTGTAGAGCCACTGTAGAGCCACTGTAGAGCCACTGTACTTCCGTTTAAGGTTTATTAAAAGTCCGTCATACGTCCCGCAGAGCCACTGCGCAAAATTATGAAGTATAGGTCAGTTCGAGACTTTCAGGTAGCTTGCTACCTATTTGTTTGATTTGTAAGATTTCTGTAGCGTAAGCTACACTCTCCTCACATCGAAAGTACTTCTTTTTTAAGAAAATTTCTTGTCTTTGGTCTAAAAACCTCACATTTGTCAATTATCAATTCTCAATTGTCAATTGAGCAATGTATTCTCCGTTTTTTTCTTCGATGTTGTATTGATGTTTTTTAGGATAAAGAAGAGTTAGGCGTTTCTTTAAGTTTTCAATGCCAATACCTGAGTTATACAAACTTTCTTGTTTAGGAATTATAGTGTTCTCACTTCTAAATATTACTTTATTCTCTTCCACTCTCAAGCTAAACGATAATTCTGTTACCTCAGTCGCCGATACACCGTGCTTAAAAGCGTTTTCCACCAAGCTGATAAACAGCAAAGGCGCTATGGTAAGTGGGGGTAGTTGCTTCGGGAAATCTATCCGTACCGTAGTTTTATCAGTGAGGCGTAACTGCATTAGGCTGATGTACTGTTGCAAGAAATCCACTTCCTCAGCAAGGCTAATCTGCTTTTGGTCACTATTTTGCATAAAGTGACGCATCAGCTTGCTAAGGCTATGCACGCTCTCTTGTGCTTTTTTGGGGTCAAAGGCTATAAGCGAATAGATATTGTTGAGTGCGTTGAAAAAGAAATGTGGTTGGAGTTGGTATTTCAGTTGGGTAAGGTCGGCTTGTAGTTTGTGCGCTTGGGCTTCTTTCTGAGCAATTTCCAAGGAAAAGTTGCGTTGTGCATAACGTATTGCCATCGCAAAGATTACCGGCAAGAGGTTCGAGAGGAAATCAAAATATACGAAAGCGTGAAAAGGAGGCATCTTGTGCTTACCTTTGTGAAGGTTGAAGTACGAAAAGAGTTCATACTTGCTGTACGACATACATAAAATAAGTACCACCGCTACCAATACAAAAAATATATATCGTTTTTTAAACCACAGTTTATCAATAAGCCATTCATAACTGATGTAGAACAAAAACATCAAGAAAGGCAGAGACACTAACGAACGGTAAGACGCCTCCTCAAATCGGTGATTGCTTTCGGAGATAAAAATAAGGGCAGGCAAAATACAAACCACTGCCCAAGCAGCTATGTGTGTTAAAAATTTCATTCTTTATACTTTGATGTTTTTAAATAACTTTCTGTAAAACTCTTGATGATTTCAGAGGAATAGTCTCCTCCTTTGGCATAAGAGATACCCATAACTTCTAAAGCTATAGCTTGGCACTGCTCATCATTAATAGTAATGGCTTTGCTATCTAATATTTCTCTAACAATAACCATACATTTTTGCAGGTCTTCTGTTGTAGCATAAGGAGGTAAAGTTATATTCATCAGCTTTTATTATTTCTAATTGCCTGTTTCTCTCGCACTACTCGTATCTGAGGGCGCTAATAGGTTCTAACTCGGCAGCTTTGCGGGCTGGATACCAACCGAAGAATACCCCTGTAATGGTACATACTAAGAAGGATATTACGATAGAATACAAGGTAATACTCACTGGCCAGCCTATAAACAGCGATACGCCTACCGTTGCTAATAAGCCAATAATTACCCCTAATACCCCCCCAGTGATGCTAATAAGCACCGACTCGATGAGGAACTGTGCCAAAATATCCTTTCCCTTAGCTCCAATAGCCATACGCAAGCCTATCTCTTTAGTGCGCTCTTTTACCGATACATACATAATGTTCATAATGCCTATACCGCCTACGATAAGTGAAATGCTGGCAATAGCTACCAATAACACGGTAAGCATCTCGCTGGTAGAGCTAAACGTACTGATGAGCTCCTGTTGTGAAAACACGTTGAAATCATTTTCTTGTGTAGCCGAAAGGTTATGCGTGCCCTCCAAAATCTTCTTCACTTGGTTTACCGCATTCTCCGACTGACTTTCATTGAGCACCGAAGCCACAATACTCTGCAAGAAAGTTTGCGCCAAAATACGCTTTTGTACCGTAGTATAAGGGGCGATAATCACATCGTCTTGGTCTTGACCAAAGTTGCTCTCCCCTTTTTTGGTAAGGATACCAATCACTTTAAAAGGGATATTCTTAAAGCGTATAGTTTGCCCAATAGGGTTTTCGCCGTTAGGAAAGAGGTTCTTAGCTACTGTTTGTCCTATAACGGCTACTTTGGCAAAGTTAGTAATTTCATCTTCACCAAACATACTTCCCTCTGCTACACTCCACTCGCGTATGGGCAAGTATTCGGTATTCACTCCGTAGATAGAGGTAGGCCAGTTATTACCACCAGCTATACTTTGTCCATTGCCACTTACTACCGGCGATACGTATTTCAGTAGGGTACCTTCTTTTTTGAGGGCTTCGTAATCCGTCATTTTCAGCGATTGCATATCGCTCATACTCATACGCACGCCGCCCATCATACCCGCACCAGGGCGGATATTGAGCATATTGGTACCCATTTTAGAGATATTCTCCTTGATGCTCTTTTTAGAACCCTCGCCAATGGCAAGCATTGTTATCACTGAGCCCACCCCAATGATGATACCCAGCATTGTAAGCATAGCCCTTGTTTTGTTGAGCAAGAGGGCACGCCACGCTATTTTAAAAAGGTTTTGTATATTCATTTGCTTTTAGGTGTTAGGTTTTAGGTGTCAGATTAGTCAGAAAAGTCTACCTTCCCGTCTGATTCGTCTAACCAAATGGCTAATCTTCTACCACTATTTTCGCCAATTCTTCCTTTGCATTCAGTCTATTGGTTACTTCCTTATCACTGATGATATGTCCGTCTTTGAGTACAACAGTGCGCTTGCTGAAAAGGGCTATATCGTTCTCGTGGGTTACAAACCCTATCGTACTACCTTGGTCGTTAAGGCGTTGGAAAAGCTCCATTACTTCGTAGGAAGTTTTAGTGTCAAGGTTACCGGTAGCCTCATCGGCAAGGAGTATCACCGGGTGATTTACAAGGGAACGCGCAATGGCTACCCGTTGCTGTTGTCCACCCGATAGTTCACTGGGCAAGTGGTTCAATCGGCTTTCTAAACCTACGCTGATGAGAGCTTCAATAGCGCGCTCGCGACGTTCTTTAGCCGAGATTTTAGAGTTGTACATCAAAGGGAGCTCTACATTCTCGATAGCTGAGGTACGCGCCAAAAGATTGTACGACTGAAAGATAAAGCCTATCTTGGTGTTGCGTACCGTTGCGAGTTCGTTCTTGCTCATATCTTTCACCGAGATGCCGTCCAAAATGTAATCGCCTGACGATGGACGGTCTAAGCACCCCAATATGTTGAGCAATGTAGATTTACCCGACCCACTGGGTCCCATAATGGTTACGAACTCACCCTCGTGAATGGTGAGGTTAATGCCTTTGAGGGCGTGAACGATTTCGTTGCCCATCTTAAACTCGCGTTTCATATCGCGTATGTCGATGATTGCTTTTTTCATTTATTTGGCTTTTGAGTTATCACGACGAGGGCGTTTAGGCATAAACGGACTACTGCTATCGTCGTTATTTTTCTCACCATCTGCTACTTGAGGGCGATTGCTTTGCAGGTTGGTAGCTACTTTTTCTCCAACACTGAGTCCGCTTACCACTTGCACGTTGATACCATCATTACTGCCTATGGTTATCGCTTTTTGGGCAAGACTACCATCGGTGTTTACCACCCATACGTATTTATTTTTACCCTTGCCGTGCTGTACTTTGGGCATTGGAGCGTTAATGCCTTTCTGAGCGTAGTATTGCATCAGTAGGTCGATGTCTGGGGTGAAATTCATCGCTTTCGCAGGCACTATGGTTACGCCTTTCAGCTCATTGGTATAGATAGCGATGGTAGCGGTAAGCCCAGGTTTGAGCTTCTCATCAGGATTTTCTGCCTCTACTATCACTGTATAGGTTACTACGTTAGATGAGGTAGTAGGTGATAGACGCACTTGGGTTACCTTCCCCGAAAACTCCTCTTGGGGGTAAGCATCTACGGTAAAACTCACACGTTGCCCTACTTTCACTTGTCCTATATCGGCTTCGTCTACATCGGCTTCCACCTGCATACGCTTAATGTCTTTGGCTATCTTAAAAAGTGTAGGCGCACTCATCGAGGCGGCTACCGTTTGCCCTTCTTCTACCTCTTTGCTGAGGATAATCCCATCGATAGGCGAATAGATATTGGCATACCCCAAATTAGTTTTCGTTTGATTGAGGGTCGTAAGGCGTTGTGCTACATTTGTTTTCGCGTTGTTGAACTGATACAATGCCTGCTCGTAGTCCGATTTGCTAATCACTTGGGCATTGTACATTTTCTGTTGTCGTTCGTAATTCTGACGGTAGTAATTCAGTTCGTTGAGTGCCGATTGGTAATTGGCAGTAGCATTTACAACCATTTCTTGTAGGTTCGTCTTGTCGAGTTCCGCCAGTAGCTGTCCTTTCTTCACTTGGCTGTTGTAATCTACGTAAATCTTGCTTACCAATCCCGATACTTGGGTACCTACTTCCACCTCGTCCACCGGCTGTACGCTACCAGTAGCAGTTACTTCGGTAGTAACATCACCTTCGGTTACCTTATCGGTTTGCAGGACGATAAAAGTAGGTTTTTCCTTCATAAAGAAGTGATACACCCCAAAAGCCACTACGGCTAATAGTACGATAATGATGATTTTCTTAATGTGCTTTTTCATTGTATTTAGTTGTTAGTTTTTAGCCATTATTTGTTAGACAATATTTTATAGATTAGTTTTTAGAAAGATGACCATCGCTACATTCCCCCTCCTTGGGAGGGGGTTAGGGGGAGGACTCCCATATAAAACTTCAGCAACTGTACATACAGCGCCTGCATATACTTATTTTGCAAATAGGTTTGTTCCGCGTTGAGGTAAGCGTTTTCGCTTACGAGAAGCTCGGTATTGGTAAGTCCACCGAATTCGTGCTTTTTTACTGCCAAATCGTATGCCAATTTAGCATTGTCACGAGCCGTGCGCGAGGCTGCTTGTTGTGCTTGGTAGGTGGTAGCATTCTGCCAAGCGGTTTCTATTTTGGTATAGAGGTCTTTTTCCGCTTGTTGTTCGTCGAGCACCGCTTGTTGTTGGGTAACCTTACCCAGTTTCACATTGTTCTTATTTCTGAACTGCGAAAAGATAGGAATATTGAGCGATGCTCCTATGGTCTGACCGAAATTGCTGTCCAACTGCGTGCGATAGCTCAAATCGTTGAGGTTTGAATATCCTGTATTTACCCCTGCTTGTAGCGATAGAGTAGGGGCATAGCCCGCTCTGGCTATCTTGATATCTTTTTCGGCTATTTTTTGTTGTGATTGATAGATTTTTAGATTGGGAAGCTTTTGTTTGGCTTCCGCAAATACCACATCTTTATTAGGGATAATCGCCGTTTCATCATCTGCGGGAAGGTCGAGCGCAATGGCGAAATCACTATTAGGAGGAAGCTCCAACAGTTGTTTAAGGGTCAGTACCCTACTTTCGTATTCATTTTCTGCTTTGATAATAGCATACTCGTTGTTGGCGTGACGTGTTTCTATCTCAGCTAAACTCAGTTTAGCAATAGACCCATTGGCAAACTTGCCCTGTGCTTGTTTTAATTCCTCACCCGAAGAGCGTGCCGTATTCTTAGCTACCTCTATGCCCTCATAGCTGTAAAGGGCTTGCAGATAGGCTTCAAGCACACTCAAAGTGATGTTGTTTTTCGCCTCTTGCACGTACAGTTCATTCTGTTCGAGCAATAACTTACTGCGGTCTACTTGTAGGTTCAGTTTATTGCCCTGATAGAGTGGCATAGATGCCGATACCCCAAAGTTGTTGGAGAACGTACGGCGCGACACCCGCTCGTTAGAAATCTGATTGATTGCCGAACCGTAATTCTGGTTTGCCGAAGCCGAACCACTTACCGTAGGCAAGCGGTTGCTCTTCGCCTGACTGTAATTGATTTCAGCCGTCTGCTGGTTTAGTTCCGTCTTCTTTACAGAAATATTGTTCTGTACCGCATAGTTGATACAGTCAGCCAGCGACCATTGTTTCGCTTGAGCCCCTGCTAACAAAGGACAGAGACACAAAAGAGATATGTACAAAGTTCTTTTCATCGTTTTTAGTTTTTAAGCAACTTTTTGTCATTTAGTTGCGACAAAGGTAGTGCAATACAGCCGGAGTCCGCAAAAATAATCGACGAAAAGCCTTATTTTATCGACGAAAAGCAATATTTAGCAGTTAATTTTTAGTTATAAGGTGTTAATTTTAGTCCTCAGAATCATCCAATCGCTCTGCCTTATGCACCTTGTCCGCTCACTCCGTCCTGTCTACCCTGTCTATCCCGTCCTTCTTCTCCGCCCCCTTAGCCTCGTCCAACAACTACCCGTACATCTCCTCCCTCCAATAACTCTCACAAGTTATCTTCCTTATATCTTTATGCATTGTTCATTCAAAAATCTATCATTCGTCCCTCGTCCCTCGTCATTCGTCTCTCGTTCATTCGTCATTAGTTCTCTTTTCCGTCACCACATTCCCCCTTTTGCGTCATACTCCCCCCTAGTGCCTATGGCCTAAGGTCTATCACCTATTCCTTTTTCTTTCGCCTCGAAACCCCGTTTTTAACATTTTTTACGTTGTTGTATCACAGTATAAATCAACTATTTATACACCCTTTCTATACCAATCGTCCAAGATTCGTATAAGCTTCCTATAAGCTCTCTATAAGCTACCCCCACCCTTCTCATAGCCTTTTTTTATCAAAATTCTTCTCAGCTCTCTTCCGTTCTTCTCCGTTTCCTTCCGATAGCTCAGCTATGTCACTTTTAGGGGTATACACTTTGCCAAAGTTAATTGCCCGTCGTGCTACGACTGCCTGTGCGGCTCGCACCTCATTCTCTCATTTTCTCATTTCCAAATTTGTCCATTTGCTAATTATTCTATACTTTTGTCCGATAAATAAACGCAGATGCTAAACAGAATTTACCAATATATCACCACTCATAAACTCGCTACCTTCTCATTCTTCACCGCTTGGGCGCTCATTACCATTTATGGTTTGAGTCAGTTGCGGTTTGAAGAGGATATCACCAAAGTACTCCCTCAAAACGACAAAACGAACCTCACTTCCAAGGTACTCAAGCAACTCAACTTCGCCGATAAAATCTCGGTAATAGTAACAGTTGAACAAGGTGGGACGCTCACCGATATGCAATCAGTTGCCGAAATTCTGCACGATACGCTCAATGCTTCTATGACGAAGTATATCACCAGTATTCAGGGGATTATAAACGAAGAAGAGATAGACGAGACTTGGCAGTTTGTAAACGACCACCTACCTCTTTTTCTAAACGATGACGATTACGCTTATTTAGAACGCCGTTTAGCCCCCGATAGTCTCAAATCAATGGTGGAGAGTCAGTACAAAACGATGCTCACGCCTGCGGGTATGGTGGCACAACAGTTTATCCGTAAAGACCCTTTTGGTCTCACTTTTCGCGGTTTGCGCAAACTTCAAGAGCTCAATACAGGCAATGATTTTAAGATTGCCAATGGTTTCCTCACTACTAACGACGAGCAACATATACTCTTCTTTATCAACCCTAAATTCGATGGCAACGACAGCGAACACAATGCCGCTTTCGTAGCAGGGTTAGACGACTTGCAAGACCATCTCAATGCCCAGTATCAAGGGAAAGTGCGTGTAGATTTCTTTGGGGCTCCCTTTATCTCGGTGAGCAACGCTTCTCAAATCAAAACCGATATCCTCACCACGGTACTCATTTCATTATCATTGCTCTATTTGCTGTTAGTCTTCTTCTACCGCAGTGTCTATATCCCATTTATCGCCTTTATCCCTTCTGCTTTTGGGGTGCTCTCCGCTTTGGCAACACTCTATGTGCTCAAAGGCAGTATTTCTGCAATTTCTATCAGTTTAGGAGCGGTACTCTTGGGAGTTACTATCGACTATTCACTGCATATTCTTACCCATTACAAGGTAGCTAAAAACACTGCCGAGTTGTACCGTGCTGTAACTGTGCCTATCTTGCTCAGCAGTATCACTACTGCTATTTCATTCCTCTGCTTGCTCTTTGTGCATTCTGAGGTAATGCAAGATTTAGGCGTGTTTGCTTTCGTGGGCATAATGGTATCGGCTATATTGTCATTGGTGCTCGTGCCTCATTTCTATCGTGGCAATCGCACAATCGAGGTGCGCAAAACCTTTTTAGATTGCATAGGGGCTTATCCATTTCATCACAACAAGTGGGTAGTAGGCGCTTGCTTACTGCTGATAGTAGTGAGTTGTTTTACTTTTCATAATGTCCGTTTCAATGGTGATATTGCCAATATCAACTATATAAACGAACGTTATAAGGCAGCCGAACATCAATTAGAGAACATCACCGATAGCGAATACAAATCACTTTACGCTGCTGCTTATGGCAATTCGTTAGAGGAAGCCTTAGAGCGCAATTATGCTCTATATCAGCAGTTGCAAAGTTATAAAGCTCACGATACTATCAAGCAATTCAGTTCTATTGGGGGGATTGTATTGCCTAAAAAAGAACAAGAAGCGCGTTTACAACGATGGAAAGATTTTTGGAATGCCGAAAGACAGCAATTTCTAAAACAACAACTGATAGGAAAAGGAAATGAGGTTGGTTTTAAAGAAGAAACCTACGCACCTTTCTACCAAAGTATAACAGGTGATTTTGAAGTTATAAAAGACCTTGATGCTTATAAAGCCCTTTCAGCCATTCCGTTAGAAGATTTTATCACCGAAAAAGAAGGTTTTTATACCATTGCCAATCTCGTAAAACTCACTCCCGCCGAACGAGACTCTTTTATTCGTTCAGTAGAAAAACATACGCCTACTGTTGTTATCGACCGTAAGAATTTGAGCGAAACGTTCTTAGGTAAACTCAAAGACGATATATTACTGTTAGTAAACTATTCGTCTATCGCTATTTTCCTCATACTGCTCTTGTTCTTCAAGCGGATAGAGTTGGTGTTACTCACTCTTATCCCTATTGGAGTTACAGGGGTAGTTACTTCCGCTTTAATGAACTTTTTTGGCATAGAGTTCAATGTGTTTAGTATGATTGTCTGCACTTTGGTATTAGGGCATTCAGTAGATTTTAGTATTTTTATGACCTGCGCATTGCAAAAAGACTATACCGATGGTAAAAACGAACTTCCTGTGTACAAAGTGTCAGTGCTTTTGGCATCTATTACTACCTTTTTAGCTATCGGAACGCTTATTTTTGCCAAACACCCTGCCTTAAAGTCAATTGCATCGGTATCGGTGATAGGTATTTTCACTGCTTTAGCAATGACTTTTGTGTTTTACCCTACTATATTTAAGTTTTTTATCTTCCGTCGTCCAGATAGAGGGCGTTCTCCGGTGAGTTTGCGTCTTTTGCTGCAATCCATACTGCTAACTACCTATTATGCACTATCGTCTATTATTCTCTCCAATATAGGTTGGCTACTTGCCAAAATAACTCCTAAACGCACTATGTGGCTCAGACGTTTAGCTGCTTCGCTCACTACTTCAGTGCTTTATGCCAATCCTTTTGTGCGCAAAAAGGTAGAGAACCCACACCATATACAGCTTACAACTCCTTCAGTTGTGATTGCCAATCATACCTCGTGGCTTGATACCTTAGCTATAGGGCTCTTCACACATCGCATCAGTTATATGGTGAATGATTGGGTGTATAACTCGGTAGTATTTGGACGTTATGTACAGGCAATGGGCTTCTTTCCAGCTTCTGAAGGTATAGAAAAAGGAATGCCCTTATTCGAAAAGAACTTGAAAAATGGTATTTCAGTAATGATTTTCCCAGAAGGCAAACGCTCCGATACCAACCAAATACACCGTTTTCACAAAGGTGCTTTCCTAATAGCCGAACATTTCCAAACGCCTCTCTTGCCCGTTTATATTCACGGTTGTTCGGAGGTGCAACCTAAAGGTGATGTGATTATCTACGATGGTGCTATTACGGTAGTAGTAGGCGAACCCATAGCTCCTAACGATGAGCGTTTTGGCAACACTCCGCGCGAACGAGCCAAACAGATAGGCGCTTTCTACCGTCAGCAATTCCTCGCTTTGCGCAAACAATTGGAAGGAGTGGATTACCTAAAGAAGAAACTGTTTTTAAACTATTTATACAAGGAAAATTATGTAGTGCGCGCTGTGAAAGAAGATTATAAACAGCATCGCGAACACTATCACGAGCTTGTGCATTCACTGCCCGAAAAAGCGCGTATTTTGCATATCACCAATGATTATGGTCAGTTAGATTTCTTGCTATTGCTCACTTATCCTGAGCGTGAAATTGTATCCGTTATCGCCGAAGACGAAAAGCGCGCCATTGCACAGCATAGTTACCTCACTAAAATCCGCAAAATACAATACGTAAAAGAGCGTCCAGAGGGAGATTTTGAAATAGTAGTTGAAGGGAGAGAGGTCGTAATAGGATAAGGAAATAGCGCTTAATTAGGCTGAAAGATAGGGCTTATTCGAACCTAAGACGAAGGTAAAGCGAACCTAAGACAAAAGAGAAGGTGTTGGCGAAGTTAATTGGTAAATTTCAAGTGATATTCTTTTGATAAAATTATGGTTAGTAGTCTTTTTCAAGTGTGAAACCTTAAAATTATACTAAAATAAGGAAATAAAGTAAAATTCATACTATAAATATTTGCACTTGCTATAAAAAATGAAGACTTTTGCCGACAGAATAATTTAAAAATACGTACATAACGATGGAAGAAAAAGAAATATTAGACAATGAGGAGATATTCTCAAAAGTTTTAAGAGCAGGCAGACGCACCTATTTTTTTGATGTGAGAGCAACGCGCGCTAATGATTATTACTTGACTATTACTGAAAGTAAGAAGTTTACTCACGATGATGGCTCATTTCACTACAAAAAGCACAAAATCTATCTGTATAAAGAGGATTTTGAAATGTTTAAAGATATTTTAAACGAAATGACTAACTATGTTTTTGATGAAAAAGGAGAGGAAGTAATTTCTGAACGTCATCAAAAAGACTTTAAAAAGAACTATTACAATGAACGATTGGAAGGCGTAAGCAATAGTAATGGTGTTTACAAAGACCTTGATTTTGAAGACCTATAGTTAAAATTCTAATAAGGAAAAACTTCATTCATCTGTTTGTAATAGAGTGATGACATAATAGGCTATTGGGTAAAGTTCATTTTATGGCGTGGGTGGTATTTCACCAAAGCTTCCCTCAAATATGACTTCTCTACGTGTACGTATATTTCTGTGGTAGTAATATTCTCGTGACCTAACATCATCTGTATGGCACGCAGATTCGCACCGTTCTCCAATAGGTGTGTCGCAAAAGAATGTCTGAAAGTATGTGGGCTAATGGTCTTCTGTAATCCTATGTTTTCAGCTACTTGTCTTACAATAGTAAATATCATTGCGCGAGTAAGTTGTTTTCCTCTTCTGTTTAGGAAAACGTAATCTTCGTGACCTTTTGCTATCTTTAATTGTTTGCGCTGGTTATTGATATAATTGTTAATTTGTTTCTGCGTATAGCTTTCAATAGGCACTAAGCGCTGTTTGCTACCCTTCCCCATTACTCTAATGAAATCTTCTTCGAAAAACAAGTCGGATAGACGAAGAGAGACCAATTCCGACACTCGCAATCCACAACCGTAAAGCGTTTCTATAATAGCTTTATTACGATGCCCCTCATCGGTGCTGAGGTCTATGGAGGCGAGCATAGCATCTATTTCTTTTAAGGAAAGTGTATCGGGGAGTTTTACGCCTATTTTAGGGCTGTCGATAAGGCTCATAGGGAAGTCTTCACGTCCTTTCTCAGAAATCATAAACTTAAAAAAACTCTTCAAAGCCGATATGAGTCGGGCTTGTGAACGTGCGTTGAGTTCTTTGGAGACTTCGTATACGAACTGGCGCAAGGTATCTACTTGAATAGTATCGGGGGGTTCAGTGATATTGTATTTTTCCAAATACCCTATGAGTTTCTCAATATCTAAGCCATAAGACACAACAGTATTCTGCGATAAACCACGCTGTAATCGCAAATAATTCTGATAATCGGTATTTACTTTACGCCACACGTTTTTAGGTAAAAGGTAAGAGATAAAAGGTAAAACCAGCGATAGCTGGAAATGTGAGTAAAAGGTGTGTTATTTATCAATTGATAATTTTTCGCTGTCGTTATAATGCTTTTTATCGATGATAGTACCCTTGGAAAGCACTATAAGTCCAGGATTAGAACGTATCATTGTTTTGAGGGTAGTAGCATCGTTATAATAAAAGTTGAAATTGAGTTCGTATTTCTTTACGATATAAGGGGCTTTCTCCATTTGTGAGGTAAGACCTATCACGGTATATCCGTTTTTAAGAGCTTTATCGGTTACTGTTTTGATTGCCTTAAAAGCCTCTTGGTCAGCAAGGTCGAGACGATAAGAAACTACCATTAAGAGCTTTTCTTCTGCCATAAATTGTGGCAAATAGTCTGTTTCTCTATCTTTATCCTGAATATAGAAATCGTGTATAGGAGGCAATTCGGTAGTAGAGGTAGAGCTTACATATTCACCATCTACTTTTGGGAAACTTGCATCTTTAGTTACAATCACTTTTTCTTTGCCGTTTACTTTGAAAGTCCAATAATAAGTAACGGCATTGGGCGGTAATTCCATACCTTTGGGGATATTTGCCCCTATCTTATATGGACGAAAATCTTTTATGGGTAAGTGATTGTAGACGTAATATACAAAGCTTATGCAGAAAAGCACAGAGAGTACTGTAATTAATAAAGGTAAATTGCCTTTGGTAATGGGTTGTACATATTTTTGCCCCCAAAAGACGATGAGAGCTAAAACTAATAGTACCATATCTTTGGTAAACGACTGCCAAGGTGTAAATTTGATAGCATCACCAAAACAACCACAATCAGTTACTTTGTGAAAATAAGCCGAATAGAAGGTGAGGAAGCCGAAGAATACTAACATAGCCAGCAAAAGCCACAAAGTGAGCTTCTTTTTATAGCCTACCAATAAGGTTACCCCCAAAACTACTTCGAAAATACATACCAAAATGGCAAAAGTTAAAGTGTATGGTACAAAAAAAGGCATATTGAGCACATCGGGAGCAAAATAGTCTTCCAATTTAAATGAAAAGCCCATAGGGTCATTGAGTTTTATCATTCCACTGATGATAAAAGTAACACCTAATAATATGCGACAAAGCTGGATAAGATATTTCATATAAGTTGTTATTTAGTTGTTATGTTGATTGTTTAAATGTATGAGAGCAAACACTGCATAGTTTATCATATCTTGATAATTAGCATCAATGCCTTCACTAACCAATGTTTTTCCTTTATTATCTTCAATTTGTTTTACACGCAAGAGCTTTTGCAGGATAAGGTCGGTAAGAGAGCTCACCCGCATTTCCCGCCACACCTCGCCATAATCGTGGTTTTTAGCTTCCATAAGGGAACGTGCTTCGGCAACTTTGGCGTCGTATAGCGCCGTTGCCTCTTCGAGACTAAGGTCGGGCTGGGTAGCTACTCCTTTGTCTATTTGAATAAGAGCCATCAGGGCATAGTTGATGATGCCTATAAACTCGGCTGTCTCGTCTTCATCGATTTTATGCTCGGTATTCTCTTGTAGTCCTCGAATGCGTTGTGCTTTGATGAGAATCTGATCAGTAAGAGAAGGGAGGCGCAAGATACGCCAGGCACAGCCATAGTCTTTCATCTTGTTGATAAAGAGCGTACGGCATTGTTCAATAACGGTGTTATATTGTTTAAGAGTGTTCATTTTAATTAGGTGACAGGTAATGAAAGTGCAAAGGTACGAAGTAATTAGCAAATGGACAAATTTGGAAATGAGGTAAATACCAATAATGCTAGAAATGCCAATAATACCAAACAATCAACTTTGCCAAAGGTGCGAGCCGCACTGGCAGTCGTAGCACGACGGGCAGGGAAAAATTAGCAAATTAGGAAATGAGAAAATTAGTAAATGTGGAGGGTTGAGGAGTTCGAAAGATAACGGAGAAGAACGGAAGGGAGTTGAGAGGAATTTTGGTGAAAAATGGTTGGTAGGAGGGTGGGGGTAGCTTATAGAGAGCTTATAGGAAGCTTATACGAATCTTGGACGATTGGTATAGAAAGGGTGTGTAAAAAATTGATTAATAGCTTAATACAACAATGCCAAAAATGCCAAAAATGGGGTTTCGAGGCGAAAGAAAGAGAATCCTCACCCCTGCCCTCTCCCAAGGAGAGGGGGAATGTAGCGACGGAAAGGAGAAGGGATAATTAGGGAATTAGCAAATTTGGAAATGAGAAAATGGGGTGGTGTTGGGGTTTTAGGGAATAAGCATTAACGGGGAGTATGGCGAAAAAGCGGAAGTGTAGCGAGGGAAAAGGGGGAATGTGGTGACGGAAAGGTGAAGAAAGAGAGGCTGATGAATGAAGAGATAATGAGCGGTGGGTGAAGGTAAGGTAGTGAAAAATGCTGTGAATTTTGAGATTTGATTTTAGTGATTGGGGATTTTTTGCGAAGGGTTGTACTGATTTTACCTAATAATTAGGCATTATTTATTGCTAATTACTTATAGTTTTGTACTTTTGCGCCCGAAATAACGAATATCATATGCTGAACGTTCACAACCTATCTGTTTCTTTTCAAGGCGAGTACCTCTTTGAGGACGTTGCTTTTATGCTCAATGCGGGCGACCGTGTGGGGCTTATTGGCAAGAACGGAGCGGGGAAATCGACGATGCTCAAATTGCTTTCACGCGAACTTAAACCCGATACCGGAGGCATTGCTACCGATAAAGATGTACGTATCGGATTTTTGAAACAGGATATTGATTTTGTGAAAGGACGTACCATTTTGGAAGAAGCCTATCAGGCATTCACTGAGATTAAGGCTTTGGAACGTCAGTTGGACGATATTCATCACCAGATAGAAACCCGCACTGATTACGAGAGCGAGGCGTACCACGATTTGCTTGATAAACTCAGTGACTATACGCATCGTTTTGACCTTATAGGGGGATACCAATACCAAGGAGAAACCGAGAAAGTGCTATTGGGGTTGGGCTTTCAGCGCAGTGATTTCGACAAGCTCACCGACAGTTTTTCGGGCGGGTGGCGTATGCGTATAGAATTGGCAAAACTGCTGTTGCAGAACAACGATATATTGCTATTGGACGAGCCTACGAACCACTTGGATATAGAGTCGATTATTTGGCTAGAACAGTTCCTATCTACTTATAGCGGGGCGGTGGTAATTGTGTCGCACGACAGAATGTTTTTAGACAATGTGACCAATCGGACGATTGAGATTTCGGTAGGCAAAATATACGATTACCCGAAGCCTTACACTCAGTTTTTGGAACTGAGAAAAGAGATGCGCGAACTGCAACTCGCCTCACAAAAGAACCAAGAAAAGAAGATACAACACACTGAAAAGCTCATCGAAAAATTCCGCGCCAAAGCTACCAAAGCCTCAATGGCACAGTCGCTTATCAAGAAGTTGGACAAGATAGAGCGCATAGAGGTAGACGAGGAAGACAATGCGGTGATGAACGTGCGTTTCCCCGTATCGGTAACACCAGGGAAGGTAGTGCTGGAAATAGACGATGTATCGAAAAGTTATGGTGAAAAAGAGGTGCTCAGCCACGTGAGTTTGCTTATAGAACGAGGCAGCAAAGTAGCTTTTGTGGGACAAAACGGACAGGGGAAAACGACCCTCGCCAAGATGATAGTGGGCGAAATACCCTATGAAGGAACTATCAGGCTGGGGCACAATGTACAGTTGGCTTACTTTGCTCAGAACCAAGCCGACTACTTAGATGGAGAACTCACCGTGCTTGATACGATGTTTAATGCAGCTAACGACAGCAATCGTACTAAAATACGCGACATACTTGGGGCTTTTCTCTTCCGTGGCGATGAGGTAGATAAGAAAGTGAAAGTGCTTTCGGGAGGGGAGCGCAACCGTTTGGCATTGGCAAAGATGCTCCTTTCGGACTTTAACGTAATGGTGATGGACGAGCCTACGAACCACTTGGATATCAAATCGAAGAACGTACTCAAACAAGCCTTACAGCAATTTGAAGGGACGCTCATTATTGTGTCGCACGACCGCGATTTCTTGCAAGGGCTTACCGATAAGGTATACGAGTTTAAGAACAAACATCTGAAAGAATATCTTGGGGACATCGATTTCTTCCTCGAACAACGTGCTGCCGTTAATTTTAGAGAGATAGAACAGCAGAGCAAGAGCACTCCTGTGCAGGTAGAAAAAGAACCGCAGAAAGAAGAAAAACTCTCGTTTGAGGAACAGAAACAGCAGAAAGCCATTCAGAATAAGCTCAACAAGATAGAGAAGAACATTACCGCTCTTGAAGAAGCGCTTAAAGCGATGAATGAGCAGATGGGACAAGGCGTACAGAACGATGCCTTTTACAAGGAATACGAACAGAAAAAACAGCAGTTGGAGGATTTAATGACCGAGTGGGAATTATTAATGAGTTAAGTTATGCAACCTAAAAAAATCTTACTCTTTATTGTGGGGGTACTGGTTGCCCTCTTTACAATGACCCTTTTCAGCAGTTATCACACCACCGCCAAAGGAATGGTGCGAGAGGGTATAGTGTTTGGTGACGCGATGTTACGCTATCCGACCCCTGATATATTGGGAATGCTCTTTAAAGGGGGAGAGGAAAATAATAAAGTAGACGAACTTATTAAAGATACTAAGACCATTGTAGACGAAAAGACCGAAAACTTAGCAAAAAAGGATACTATTGTTAAGGACACGGTACAAACTTCGGAAACCAATATAGAAGGGAAAATATATTACCCGGGGAATCATACGGATTATATCAGAAGACTTAAAGAGAAACTGTGTCAGCCTACCTGCCAAATAGTGCATTATGGTGATTCGCAAATAGAAGGAGACCGTATCACCGGCTATGTGCGCAACCGATTGCAATTGGCATATACTGGCGGAGGACCGGGTTTTATCCCTATAAAAGTAGTGTACAGCCAGAACAGTGTGGATATTATTGCTTCGCCTAACTGGACGCGCTACGCTTTCTTCGACCGCAAACAGCGCAAAACGGTAGCACACGATAAGTATGGTTTGTTCTCTACCTTCTCACGTTTTACTAATTATGTGAGCAATACTGCTGATACGACTGCCTTACCCGTAGCAAAAGCCAGCTTTACGATTAAGCCTTCGGATAAATCGTATGCACGTTTAAGAAACTACACACGCTTTGGGTTGCATTATGGCAATGCGATAGCAAAAGTGAAGATACGTGTGTATCAGGACGGGAATATTCTAAGAATAGATACTCTTATCTCAGATGGTAAATACCATAATTATAAGCTCAATTTCGCATCTACTCCTAAGGAGCTAAAAGTGGAATTGGAAGGCAAGATAAGCCCCGATTTTTATGGGATTACTCTTGATGCGTCCTCAGGAGTGCGAATGGATAACGTAGCGATGCGCGGGGAAGCAGGACGTATATTTACACGAATGAATTACGAGCATTTCAGACAAATGAGTGCAGACCGCAAGCCCGATATATTTATCTTTCAGTACGGAGGAAATACAATCCCCTATATGAAAACAGACCAACAGCTTCAGGAGTATGTAAACGCGTTGATATTTAATATCAAATGGGTAAAGCGAGCCAACCCCAATGCAATGTTTATGCTTTTAGGTCCTGGAGATATGACAACTTCGCGTAATGGACAACTCATCACCTATCCTTTTGTGCCGAAAATGAACAAACTGATGAAGGAAGAAGCCTTGAAAAATGGGATTGCTTATTTTAGTATCTTTGAAGCAATGGGAGGAGAAAACTCGATGACAGCGTGGGTGAAAAAAGGAATGGCTGTTTCGGATTACGTACACTTTACGCCACAAGGGACTAAACTGATTTCGGAAGTGTTTTACCAATGCCTACTTAACGACCTTGCGACGGTGCAATAATAGCTATGATAGATTTCTTTAAAAACTTCTTTACCTTTGAGTCGGCTCACCCACTTACTTTTGTACGGATAGACTTTTGGATATTCTTTGCTTTAGTATATGCGGTGTTTGTGCTCATCTATAAGCGTAAGCACGTGCGCAACTTGTTTTTGTTGCTTGCCAGCTTTTACTTCTATTACAAGGCAAGTGGGCTTTTTGTATTGTTATTGGTATTTAGTACTGTTACTGACTTTTATTTGGGGCATTATATCTATAATCAACAAGAAGAGCGCCGACGCAAAATAGGAGTTACTATTAGCGTTTGTGTGAACTTATTGGTACTTAGTTATTTTAAGTATGCTTATTTCTTTACTGATACTTACAATGCGCTGTTTCACACTCATCACCAAACCTTTAACTATTTAGCCTATTGGGCAAATGGGTTTGACTATAACGGATACTTTTCAGTTGATAAAATTATATTGCCCGTAGGTATTTCTTTCTACACTTTTCAGACCATTAGCTATACAGTGGATATTTACCGCAGAAAGGTTGCACCACTGAAATCGATATTAGACTTTGGTTTTTATGTGAGTTTCTTCCCTCAGTTAGTAGCAGGTCCTATTGTACGTGCAGAAGAGTTTGTACCTCAAATTCTCAAAAAAACAGAGATTAGCAAAGAAGAGTTTAATAAGGCGATATTCCTTATTCTTAAAGGACTTATCAAGAAGATGATATTTGCTGATTTTATCGCGTTGCACTTTTTGGATAAGGTATTTGATGCTCCTGAAATGCACTCGGGCTTTTCTAACTTATTAGCTCTGATAGGTTACTCGCTCCAAATATACGGCGATTTTTCTGGCTATACCGATATAGCCATAGGGGTAGCGCTATTGATGGGCTTCCATTTGCCTGTAAACTTCAATTCACCTTATAAGGCTCTGAACTGTGGGGACTTTTGGAAACGCTGGCACATCTCGCTTTCTACTTGGTTGAAGGACTATTTGTACATTCCGTTAGGAGGTAACCGCAATAGCACCTTAGGAACTTTTGTGTTCTCGTTGCTTTTTGTAGTGATATTGGTAGTAGCGATTGACAATCTCGCCTTTACTTTTATTACAGGGGGATTGCTGATAACAGGTGCGGTAGTAGCTTTTTATTACAAACCTTTTGAGCGTTACTTGACTACCAATATCAATATTATGCTCACGATGCTTATTGGAGGGTTGTGGCACGGAGCTTCGTGGAAGTTTGTTATATGGGGTGGATTGAACGGTTTGGGGGTAGTAGCTTATAAGTATTGGCGCAAGGTGAGTCCGTACGAGCAGAGCAAGCTGTGGATTACTCGCGCTTGGAAGATAGCCTTTACCTTTGCTTTTATTACCTTTACACGCATATTCTTCCGAGGTAATGATATGGAGAGTATAAACTTATGGTTCGCACAAGTGGCGAACAATATGAGTTGGGATACTGCTACCGAAGTGATTAGACATAACAATATTCCATTAGGCGTTATCCTGATTGGTTATATTACCCATTGGCTACCACAGCATTGGAAAGACTATGTGGAACACGTGTTTGCCGAGAGCCATTACGCTGTGAAAATAGCGATAGCCTTAGTAGTAGTGCTTATTTGCTATCAGGCTTATTCTACCGATATTCAGCCGTTTATTTACTTCCAATTTTAGTTAGGTAAAAGGTAGCAGTAAAAGATAAAAGGGGTAGAAAACCTATTGGGAATTAGTAGCTAAGAACACGATACAAGCAATAATGACTATGAGCACCAATGAAGTTACTACTGAAATAATAAGCCCTGCGACGGCTAATGTTTTAGGCTTCTTGCTCATTCCGATAATAGATAATATCAATCCGGTGAGCCATATGATAATGTTCACAATAGGGAGCAATACGAGGAATATTGCCACTACAGACGTTATAAACCCTACCAGACCTATGGGATTGTTATTTACGTTGTTATCGTTATATTGCCTATTGTGAATAAACGACCAGTCGTTTGGGGTATTTTGCTTGAATTCTTCCATCTTTATTAAATAATAAATACTCGATTTTAATGCCACAAATATACAACAAAGAATTTATACTGCAAGTTAAAAAACCTTTTTTATAGGTAAAAGACACAAGCCACACAAGTAGATGCAATTAGCAGATTTGAGAATTAGCAAATGGGAAGTGAGGCTTGAAAAGTTTTTATAGGAAAGAAAAGAGTTTAATAATTAAGAGCTGTTTGAAAGATGAGCGAATCTAAGGCGAAAGTAAGACGATGGAACCCTATGAAAAGTTAGAGGGAATGTTATAACAGAACAGTGTAAGAAGTGAAAAACAATTAGAGATTTAGCCAAACTCCTTTGTTATTTATTGAAAAGTTATTACTTTTGCCGTCAGAATTAGATAAGAAATTAAGACGCGTTATGTATTCGATTAAAAAATTATTACAAGACGGAAAAAACATACAAGGAGAAATCACCCTTAAAGGTTGGGTGCGCACCTTCCGTAGCAACCGCTTTATTGCCCTGAACGATGGTTCTACAATCGACAATTTACAAGTAGTAGTAGATTTTGAAAATACCGACCCTGAATTGCTTAAACGCATTACTACGGGAGCAGCTATTGAAGTAAAAGGACGACTTGTGGAGAGTCAAGGTAAAGGGCAAAACGTAGAGTTACAAGCAAGTAACATAAGTATATTAGGTGATAGCAACCCTGAAGAATACCCTATCCAACCTAAAAAACACTCACTTGAATTCTTGAGAGAAAACGCTCACTTACGCGTGCGCTCTAGTACTTTTAGTGCGGTGATGCGCGTGCGTTCTACTTTAGCTTTTGCTATTCACAAATACTTTCAAGACAATGGCTTTTTCTACGTGAATACGCCTATTATCACGGGTAGTGATGCCGAAGGGGCTGGAGAGATGTTTCGTGTAACGACCTTAGATGCCAAAAATCCACCACTTAATGAAAACGGCGAAGTAGACTACAAGAAAGACTTCTTCGGTAGGGAGACAAACCTTACCGTATCAGGTCAGTTAGAAGGTGAGACTTTTGCGATGGCGCTTGGTAAGATTTACACCTTTGGACCTACCTTCCGTGCTGAAAACTCCAATACCTCACGCCACTTAGCTGAGTTCTGGATGATAGAGCCCGAAATGGCGTTCTATGACCTTATCGACAATATGAATTTGGCGGAAGATTTTATTAAATACGTATTGCAATACACCTTGGAAGTACGTCGTGACGACCTTGAGTTCTTGAACAAAAGATTTTTAGAAGAAGAGAAGACTAAACCACAGAACGAGCGTAGCACAATGTCACTCATCGAAAAACTTGAATTTGTAATTCACAATCAGTTTAAGAGGGTGAGTTACACCGAGGCAATAGATATTTTAAAGAATAGCAATTACAATAAAAAGAAGAAATTTCAATACCCCGTAAACGAATGGGGTGTAGATTTGCAAAGCGAACACGAGCGCTATTTGGTGGAAAAACACTTTGAGTGCCCTGTAATTCTATACGACTATCCAGCAAATATCAAAGCGTTCTATATGCGCTTAAATGAAGACGGTAAAACGGTGCGCGCAATGGATATTCTCTTCCCAGGAATAGGTGAAATTGTAGGAGGCTCGCAACGTGAAGAACGTTACGATGTGCTCAAACAAAAAATAGCCGACCTTCATATGGACGAGGCAACTCTTTGGTGGTACTTAGACCTCCGTAAGTTCGGTACAGCAGTACACAGTGGCTTTGGTTTAGGTTTTGAGCGCTTGGTACTCTTTGCTACTGGAATGACCAATATCCGTGATGTGATACCTTACCCACGCACACCACAGAGTGCAGAGTTTTAATGTGAGTTACATCAGGAAATATAAAAACCGAGTTACGAAAGTAACTCGGTTTTCTTGTGTAATTTTAAAAAATAAAACAATGACTAAGTTGCCATTTGGTATTTGTTTACTTTTTCTTTAGCCTTGATAAGGTCGAGATTCAAGCTGTTAATCTTTTGCTCTTTGTTGAGGATTCTTCCTTTGAACTTAGCATCGTCTTGAGGAGACAGAGCTCCTTTGGCTTTCTTTAAATTATACTTGTTTTGTTCCTTAGCTAAATCAGTTTTAGCTTTGGTAATTTTAGCCTCTATTTTAGAAACCTCAGAGTTAGCTTTGGACAAGCGTTCTTGGTTCTTTTTAGCACGAGCAGCAGCTTTTTGTTGTTCTTTAGCGGCTTTTTCTTGCTCCTTAGCAGCTTTTTGTTCAGCTTTCACAGCCTTTTCCTGCTCTTTTTGTAATTTTTGTTGAGCCTTTAACTGCTCTTTTTGAGCTTTAAGTTCTGCTTGAGACTGAGCTTGAGTAGCTTCAACAGGAGCGGGAGCAACTACCGGAGTAGTGGTATCGGTCATAGTTCCCATTTCGTCTACTTGAGCGAATGACACTTGAGCTACAAATAGCCCAGCGAACAAAGTGAGTGTGTGTAATTTCATATCTGTTAAATTATTTAGTTTTCTTATAGGGTGCAAAGGTAAGAAAAATATGCTTACTATTTGCATTTTTACAAAAGTTTAACACCAAAAAAGTCGCCTGCAAAGGAAAGAAACGCAGGCGACTAAGGAGTAAATTAAAATATAAATAGTTATGGATTATTGAACATTTCCTCTGATACGTAAGCCTTTTACAGGGCTTGATTTGGCATTGGAGGTAACAGTAATAGTCTTGCTGATAGGTCCAACACGATTAGTATCGTATTTTACTTCAATTTTTCCTTTAGCTCCTGGTGCTACGGGTTGGTTTGTCCAAGAAGGAACGGTACAACCGCAAGAAGAAGCTACGTTAGTAATCACGAGGGGTGCTTTACCAGTGTTAGTAAACTCGAACACACGCACACCGTCTGCACCTTGTTTGATGTTACCGTAATCAATTTCTTCAGATTTAAAAGAAATCTCAGCGTCTTGGGCATAAGCCATTACACCAAAAAATGCTAAAAATACAAATGTTAAAAACTTTTTCATAGTATAAAAAATTAAAAATATAAGTTTGTTTTTACGGTTATAAATAGTACAACAACCGTGCCAAAGAGTATTTTTTAAGGTAAAAATTAAGATTTAATAGTGTAGAGTAAAAAAGGGTTTGAGCGAAGAGAAAACATTGTAAGTCACACAGATAAATTATTAGTAGATTGGTGGATTTGGATATTACGGTTAGCTTATACAAGTTTTATACGATATAACGGGCAATGAACTATGGGGGAGTGAAGCTAAGGTGAATCTGAGTCCAAGAAAAGTATTAGATTAAAAAAACTAAAGACTTATTCTACCAAAAGGTAACTTAAAAAATTGCACTTGATGGTGGAATGGGCGTAGGGCGAATAAAGTTTTTTGTTCATTGTTAATTGTTTATTATTTTGTATCTTTGCCCTCTCACTTTTAAATCTCAAAAAAAACTCTTACTCACATATCCAGCTAACGCTGGCTTTACTTAAAAAAATGTACTTAATATTCGATACAGAAACCACAGGTTTACCCCGCCGTTGGGATGCACCCCTTACCGATAGTGACAACTGGCCTCGCGCCGTGCAGATTGCTTGGCAACTGCACGATGAATGGGGCGCACTCATAGAACATCAGGACTTTTTGATAAAGCCCGATGGTTTCGATGTGCCTTATGATGCCGAAAAAGTACACGGTATTTCTACCCAATTAGCAGAAGCACAAGGTGTGCCTATTGCTGAGGTGTTCAAAGCTTTCAACGAGGCACTCAGCAAAGCGCAATACGTGGTGGGACAAAATATAGGCTTCGATATCAATATTATGGGGGCTGAGTTTTACCGCTATGGGGTGGAGAGTCCGCTTACGCAGATGCCTGTAATCGACACTTGTACTGAGGCAACTGCCAATCTCTGCCAGATAGCTGGTGGAAAAGGAGGTCGTTATAAGTTGCCCACCCTCACCGAGTTGCACTCTTTCCTCTTTGGCGTACCCTTTGCCGAGGCGCATAATGCCACTGCCGACGTGGAAGCAACCACCCGCTGTTTCTTTGAATTGATACGCCGTGGTGAAGGCTTTCAAGAAGGTACTTTTAGCAACGACTATATCAAAGAATTTCAAGGACATCACACTTCGCCTATAGGGCTTATCGGACTCAAGCACGTGAACCTCAAAGAGGCTTCCGAAGCCTTGCGAAAAAGCAGTAGCACTGCACAAACTACCGAACCTCACGCCGATGCTTCACTATTAGAAGAGGCTGTATTTGCCCACTTGCACAATCACACACAACACTCTATACTGCAATCTACTACATCTATTAAAGAACTTATAAAAGTCACTGCCAAAGAGAAGATGCCTGCCGTGGCACTTACCGATAGTGGCAATATGATGGCTGCTTTCCACTTTGTGCAAGCTGTACAAGCTCATAACAAAGAGGCGGAAGCTAAAAACAAAGAGGCTGAAGAAAAGGGTGAAACACCTACTGAAATGCTTATCAAGCCTATTATAGGTTGTGAGTTCAATATCTGTGAAAATCACTTAGATAAAACCCGACAAGACAATGGTTACCAAGTGGTGATTTTGGCTAAAAACAAACAGGGCTATCACAATCTTACCAAAATGGCTTCTATCGCTTCTACCAAAGGGTTTTACTATGTGCCCCGTATAGACAAAGCCATTGTAGAGCAGTACAAAAGTGACTTAATGGTACTCTCAGGGGGTATGAATGGTGAAGTACCTTCAAAAATACTGAACATCGGTGCTAAGCAGGCGGAAGAGGCGCTTTTGTGGTGGAAAGAGCAGTTTGGCGAGGATTTCTATTTGGAAGTGATGCGCCATAACCAAGAAGATGAAAACCGCGTAAACGAAACCCTTGTAGAGTTTTCTAGAAAATATGGGGTGAAGCTCATTGCTACTAACAATACCTTTTATCTACATAAAAAAGATGCCAATGCACACGATATTTTGTTGTGTGTAAAGGATGGCGAAAAACAAAAAACACCTATTGGGCGCGGTCGTGGCTATCGTTTTGGGATGCCTAACAATGAGTATTATTTCAAAACTACCGCCGAAATGAAGACGCTCTTTAAGGATATACCCGAAGCAATTCTCAATATTCAAGAAATTATCGACAAGGTAGAACCTTATGGCTTGGCGCGTGATATCCTGTTGCCTAAGTTTGATATTCCCGAGGAATTTCAAGTAAGTGATGATCCCACAGGTAAGAAAGGTGAAAACAACTATTTGCGTCATCTTACTTATGAAGGGGCTAAACGCAAATACCCCGAAATTACCGATGAAGTGCGCGAGCGTTTGGATTTTGAGCTTTCTATTATTGAAAAAACGGGATACCCTGGTTACTTTCTTATAGTACAAGATTTTATTGCCGCAGCGCGACGTATGAACGTATCGGTAGGTCCTGGACGAGGTTCGGCTGCGGGCTCGGCAGTGGCGTTCTGTTTGGATATTACCAATATGGACCCAATTAAGTACGACCTCCTCTTTGAGCGTTTCCTCAACCCCGACCGTGTGTCGATGCCCGATATTGATATCGATTTTGAGGACTCAGGGCGTCAAGATGTTATCAACTACGTGATTGATAAGTATGGCGAGAGTCAGGTAGCACGGATTATCACCTATGGTAAAATGGCTGCCAAATCGGCAATCAAGGATACAGCTCGCGTACTGGATGTGCCTCTACAAGAATCAAATAGATTAGCAGGATTGGTGCCTAATGGAGTGTCATCTTTAGGAAAGATGTTCGGTTGGGACGATAAAACCCTCAAAGAAAAAGTGCGCAGTGAAGAACTGCCAAAAGTAGACGAACTGAAACGCCTTTTGGCAGGAGAAGGGGAGGAGGATAGTACCCAAACCATTCAGCAGGCAAATATTATTGAAGGTTCTGTGCGCAACACGGGTATCCACGCTTGCGGGGTGATTATCACCCCCGACGATATTACCAACTTTGTGCCGGTAGCTTTAGCCAAAGATTCCGACTTATTTGTTACGCAGTTCGATAACTCGGTAGTAGAGAGCGCAGGGTTGCTGAAAATGGACTTCTTGGGGCTCAGTACCCTCACACTTATCAAAGATACTATTGAAAATATCAAACAAACTCATAATATAGAGCTGGATGCAGAGGCTTTCCCGCTCGACGATAAAAAGACTTACGAACTCTTTCAGCGTGGTGAAACGGTCGGTATTTTCCAGTACGAGTCCACTGGTATGCAGAAATATATGCGAGAGCTGAAACCTACGGTCTTTGCCGACCTTATCGCGATGAATGCCCTCTACCGCCCAGGTCCATTGGAATATATACCGAGCTTTATCAAGCGGAAACACGGTATTGAACCTATTGAATACGACCTCCCCGATATGGAGGAATACCTCAAAGAAACGTATGGAATTACTGTATATCAAGAACAGGTGATGTTGCTATCGCAGAAGTTGGCAGGCTTTACCAAAGGTGAAGCCGACGTGTTGCGTAAAGCGATGGGTAAGAAACAGATAGCTGTGCTAGCGAAGATGAAGCCTAAGTTCATTACCCAAGCCTCTGAAAAAGGTCACGACGCCCAAAAACTCGAAAAGATATGGGCAGACTGGGAGAAGTTTGCCGCTTATGCATTCAATAAATCGCACTCCACCTGCTATGCGTGGGTAGGGTACCAAACAGCTTACCTTAAAGCCAATTACCCTGCCGAGTATATGGCAGCAGTACTCTCTAACAATATGAACGACATCAAAACGATTACCTTCTTCCTAGAAGAGTGCCACCGAATGGGTATCAAGGTGTTACCTCCTGATGTGAATGAATCGTTGTATAAATTTACCGTAAATAAAAACGGTGATATACGCTTCGGAATGGGGGCTGTGAAAGGAGTAGGAAAAGCAGCAGTCGATACGATTGTAGAACAACGCCAAGAGCGTCCTTATACCTCTATTTTCGATTTGGCAAAACGCGTAGATTATAAGAGTATCAACAAGAAAGCCTTTGAAAGTATCGCTTTGGCAGGAGGTTTTGATTCGTTCACTAATGTACACCGTGCTCAGTACTTCCACGCTGAAGCTGACGGCGTTCCCTTTCTCGAAAAAGCCATTCGCTTTGGTACTAAATACCAAGAGAGTAAGAACTCTGCCCAAATGAGTCTGTTTGGTGGTGAGAGTGAAGTAGATATCCCTGAACCTGCTGTGCCTAAATGTGAAACGTGGGGTAACCTCGAGCAGTTGCGCCGTGAGAAGGAGGTGGTAGGTATCTATATCTCAGGGCACCCGCTCGACGATTTTAAGCACGAGTTACAAAACTTTTGCAATATCAGTCTATCGGAATTGCAAGACTTACAACCTTTTATTAACCGTGAACTCACTGTAGCGGGTATGGTAGCTGACCTGCAACATCGTACGGCTAAGAACGGAAAAGGTTACGGCTTTTTTACTCTTGAGGATTACGACGGCTCTTACGAGTTTAAACTCTTTGGAGATGACTATTTGAAATTTCAAATGTATATGATTCCAGGAGCATCTTTGTATGTCAAATTCAAGGTGGTAGAAGGATTTCTCAATAGAGAAACTAACCAAAGAGGCGAACCTCGTATACAGTTTATGCAGATGATGCAGTTGCAAGATGTGATGGAAAACCTCTCTAAAAAACTTACTCTGCACGTGAATATAGAGGAGATTAACCAAGATTTGATTACAAAATGCAAGGATTTGCTACAAAAGAATAAAGGGAAACAGCCTATTTATTTTGTAGTTCACCATCAGAATGAAAATATTCACCTCAATATGGAGAATGGTAACCTGAAAGTAGCGATTACCAATTCTTTTTTAGATGATTTAGAACAATTGTCCATTCAGTATAATCTTAATGACCGCCGAATAGATAAAATTGTCGCTAAAAAATCGGAAGATACTCACGACGACGAGGAAATGGCAATGGAGGATTTGGGATTGTCGGAGTAGACAATAAGTCAATTTCTATTTTGACTGCTGACGGCTAACAGCTAAAAAAATCTTCAATCGTAACTCGTAGTTTGCAATTATTTTGTACTTTTGCACAACCACTTAAAAAGAAAAAGAAATGAGTGCATTGAGCGTTAATCACCTGTTGGGCATTAAGTATATCACCGAAAAGGATATACAGTTGATATTTGAAACAGCAGACCACTTCAAGGAGGTTATTAACCGTCCTATTAAAAAAGTGCCTTCGTTGCGCGATATTACTATTGCCAATCTCTTCTTCGAGAATAGTACGCGCACTCGTCTTTCCTTTGAATTGGCAGAAAAACGTCTTTCTGCCGATGTGATTAACTTTTCGGCTTCTCAATCATCGGTAGCCAAAGGGGAAACCTTAGTAGATACCGTGAACAATATTCTCTCGATGAAAGTGGATATGGTAGTGATGCGTCACCCGAACCCTGGTGCGGGAGTCTTCCTCTCACAACACGTGAAAGCCTCAATTGTAAACGCTGGCGATGGAGCTCACGAACACCCTACACAAGCACTTTTAGACTCATATTCTATACGCGAACGCTTAGGAGATGTTGCTGGTAAAAAAGTAGTGATAGTGGGAGATATACTGCACTCGCGCGTGGCACTTTCTAATATCTTTGCACTCCACAAACAAGGAGCCGAAGTGATGCTATGTGCGCCTCAAACGCTTATTCCTAAATACATTCATAAATTGAACGTGAAGGTAGAAACCAATTTGCGCAAGGCTTTGAACTGGTGTGATGTGGCTAATATGTTGCGTATCCAAAATGAGCGACTCGATATCAGTTATTTTCCTTCTACCCGTGAATATGTACAACAATACGGACTCACCAAAGAGCTGTTGGATAGCCTTGACAAAGAAATAGTGATTATGCACCCAGGGCCTATCAACCGAGGGGTAGAAATTACCAGTGAAGTAGCTGATAGCTCTCAATCGATTATTTTACAACAAGTAGAAAATGGGGTAGCCATACGAATGGCAGTGATTTATTTGTTGGCGAGCAAGATTTAATCAGGTAAAAGATAAAAGGTAAAAGATAAAAGGTAAAAGATAAAAGGTAAAAGATAACAAAGCGCGATGTTTACTATTTAAACATCGCGCTTTGTTATTTGTTAATTGTCAATTATTAATTGTTGTTATCTTCTAATTCTGATGGTGATAAGGGCAAAGATAAAAGTGGTGAAAAAGGAGAATATGGCATACACAAGGGCAGGTTTGGTCATATCGGTATTGCCCATAAGCGTACCTGCAACCAATATTGCCAAAGCAGTGTTTTGTAGACCTACTTCTATACTGATAGTCGTTGCTTGTACGCCCGGTAATTTAAAAGATTTCAGAGCTATAAAATAACTAAGTGTCATCGCGCTGAGGTGCATTAGAAGCGTAGCAGGCAAGAGTCGGATTATTTCATCTACTGAAATACCACTTCCTCCTGATTGTTCATCACCGAAAAACTTGATAAAGAATACAATTCCCAACAATATGGTATTGGTTACCTTTAAAAGAAAACGCATTTTAAGCGAAGTGTTAGGGAAAAACCGGTTGAAGAGCAAGCCCAAGAAAGCTGGTATTATAATGATTTTGGCTACTTCCCAGACCATATTAAATATAGGGAGCGACACTTCGGTATGACCACCCATAAAAACTCCTACTGCCCAATTAGACAGCACCGGAATGGTAAACAGTATGAGCAAGCTATTGATAGCGGTAAGGGCTACTGCCAAAGCGGTATCGGCTTTGATGAGATAACTAATGAAATTGGAGGTAGTGCCCCCAGGACATATTGATACGATGATGAGACCTACTTTTTCGGCAGGGGGTAAATTAGAAAACTCAGCAATGATAAAAGCACAGATAGGCAAGAAGACCATCTGCAAGAAAAGCCCTAAGTACAAGGGCTTTGATTTTTTGAATATGTTTTCGAAATCGGTGAAGCGCAACGAACTGCCTATCGCAAAGGTGATAAGCATCAGCACTGCCGAAAGAAGGTAATCTATAAACATCAGCGATTAGCTTTTCTAATAAGTATAGGTATAGGTAGCTTTATGAGCGTTGTTTTTCTTATATTCAGCGGACTTAGGTGTATTGTTGCTATTCCATTGATAGCTAAAAGTACGAGTAGCATTCTCTAAATCTTTATAGTCAGCTTGGGTGTTATTATGGAGGTTTTTAGTATAAGAAACTACATTGTGAGGGGCTGTTCTTATAAGAGGGTCTCTATAATAATCGCCATAGTAGTTGTAGTTACTTATCAACTCGCCGTTATAAGTGATGGTATAGACTTCATCAGTAGTGGGGGTACCGTTATCGACTACTTTTCTTTCAAAAGCAGTAATTTTATTACCACTTAACGTATAGGTTTCAGTGGTTTTAACAGTGCCTATACTACCAATAGTTTCCTCTACTATTGTTTTAGGAAAAGCACTGCCGGAGGTAGTTTTATCATTGTTGTCTTTTTTACAAGAAAGAAAGATAAGTGTAAGACCTATGGCTAATAATAATTTTTTTTTCATTGGTTATATACTTTTATGGCGACAAAGGTACGAAACATTTTTTAATTAGCAATAAGAAGTGTGAGCCGCACAGGCAGTCGTAGCACGACGGGCGATTAACTTTGGCAAAGTGTATACCGCAAAAGTGATACATTTGAGCTATCGGAAGGAAACGGAGAAGAACGGAAGAGGGTCGAGAGGGAATTTGATGAAAAAAGGCTATGAGAAGGGTGGGGTTAGCTTATAGAGAGCTTATAGGAAGCTTATACGAATCTTGGACGATTGGTATAGAAAGGGTATGTAAATGGTTGGTTCATAATATAATATAATAACGCTAAAAATGTTAAAAACGGGGTTTCGAGGCGAAAGAAAGGGAATCCTCACCCCGTCCCTCTCCCAAGGAGAGGGGGAGTGTAGTGACGGTAAAGAGAATAGGTGGGTTGGGAAATTAGAGAATTAGAAAAATTGGAAATTAGCAAATGGAGTGCGAGGTACTAGGCCTTAGGCCATAGGCACTAGGGGGGAATATGACGGAAAAGAGAAGAAATGACGAATGATCAGTGACGAATGACGAATATGGACTTTCTTTAAAGGGGAATTGTGGTGGCGGTAAGACGGTGCGTACCATACGAACAGAGGAAGAAAAGAGGTAGAAGTTTGGGGAGATAGGGGTAAAGAAAATGAGGAAATAGGCTTAAAAACAAAAAGAGCTGCCAGAGAGTTTCTGGACAGCCCTTTTTAGTTTATTATAAAAGTACTATTTTTTGATATATAACCATCCCACTTCAGATTGTTTATTATTATTCTGATCGTAGTATTCAATCACATAATAGTAAGTACCTTGTGGGAGTTTATCGGCGGCTTCTACTGTCACACGACCGTCGGAGATACCTCTAAACACGCGGGTTACGTTGTCGTAGCCACTTACCTCAAATACTTTCACGCCCCAACGGTTGTAGATACGTACCACATTGTTCGGATAGTTTTCTATACCACCAATATGGAAGTGGTCGTTTTTACCGTCGCCATTTACTGACATACCGTTGTAAGGTATAAGCTTGTTCACTATATCAACCGTTACAGTAGCACTGCTACAGCCTGCGGAGTTACAGATTTCGTACACAAAAGTATCAGTTCCTACAAAGCCTGTGTGAGGTGTGTATTCTACCGTATTATCGGCATTTACAACTACCGTACCGTTTGCAGGTTGGGTTACTACATTAGGAGTAGTCGCTCCGTTGAGGGTATCGTTCGCTAACACGGCAATATTTACAGGGGTATTCAACGCTGTAGAAACCCTATCGTCTACCGCTACCGGAGTAGGTGTAGGTGTTGCTGTTCCCACTACTGTTACCACCAAGGTTTGCGTACCAGTACAGTTAGTAGGGTTCAAGACCTCACAATAGCTGTAAGTAATGGTATAAGTACCAGCTGGGGTATTGCCTGGAATGGTTACCTCGCCGGTATTAGGGTCGAGAGTAGGTTTGTTGCCAGGATTACTTGGGTTAGTAACTGTCATAGTTACATTACCACCAGGGCCAGCCGTTGGTGTTACTGTACCGCCTATCTTATCGTTGTTTAAGATACTTGGAATAGTTTGAGTGGTGGTGCTTGGTGTTACGGTCATTGGGTCAGGGACTACTGTAATGGTCGGTGTACCCACCTTAATTACCGCAGTAGCTGTTTGACAGTTACTATTTGGATTAAGCGCTTCGCACTCTTTATAAGTAATGGTATAAGTACCTGCAGGTGTATTGGCAGGGATAGTTACCACACCGTTTTCAGGATTGAAGACAGGAACGTTACCACCGTTGATAGGAGTAGCAGGTACTACATTGGTAATAGTTACCGTGCCACCATTTCCAGCTGTTGGTTTAGTGCCTCCTAAACTATCGTTGTCAAGTACACTGATTGTGGTTTGAGTTGTTAAACCATCAGGTATGTTAAAGGTATCGTCTTGTACAGTAAGAGTTGCAGCACCTACTGTTACCACCAAGGTTTGCGTACCAGTACAGTTAGTAGGGTTCAAGACCTCACAATAGCTGTAAGTAATGGTATAAGTACCAGCTGGAGTATTACCTGGAATGGTTACCTCGCCGGTATTAGGGTCGAGAGTAGGTTTGTTACCAGGATTACTTGGGTTAGTAACCGTCATAGTTACATTACCACTAGGTCCAGCCGTTGGTGTTACTGTACCGCCTATCTTATCGTTATTTAAGATACTTGGGATAGTTTGAGTGGTGGTGCTTGGTGTTATGGTAAAGGCCTCAGGGGTTACTGTAATGGTTGGTGTACCCACCTTAATTACGGCAGTAGCTGTCTGACAGTTACTATTTGGATTAAGCGCTTCGCACTCTTTATAAGTAATGGTATAAGTACCAGCAGGTGTATTGGCAGGGATAGTTACCACTCCGTTGTCTGGATTCAAGACAGGAACATTACCACCGTTGATAGGAGTAGCAGGTACTACATTGGTAATAGTTACCGTGCCACCAGTTCCAGCTGTTGGTTTAGTACCTCCTAAACTATCGTTGTCAAGTACACTGATTGTGGTTTGAGTTGTTAAACCATCAGGAATGTTAAAGGTATCGTCTTGTACAGTAAGAGTTGCAGCCCCTACTGTTACCACCAAGGTTTGCGTACCAGTACAGTTAGTAGGGTTCAAGACCTCACAATAGCTGTAAGTAATGGTATAAGTACCAGCTGGAGTATTGCCTGGAATGGTTACCTCTCCGGTATTAGGGTCGAGAGTAGGTTTGTTACCAGGATTACTTGGGTTAGTAACCGTCATAGTTACATTACCACCAGGGCCAGCAGTTGGTGTTACTGTACCACCTATCTTATCGTTGTTTAAGATACTTGGTATAGTTTGAGTGGTGGTGCTTGGTGTTACGGTCATTGGGTCAGGGGTTACTGTAATGGTCGGTGTACCTACCTTAATTACGGCAGTAGCTGTTTGACAGTTACTATTTGGATTAAGCGCTTCACACTCTTTATAAGTAATGGTATAAGTACCAGCAGGTGTATTGGCAGGGATTGTTACCACTCCGTTTTCTGGATTCAAGACAGGAACATTACCACCGTTGATAGGAGTAGCAGGCACTACATTGGTAATAGTTACCGTGCCACCAGTTCCAGCCGTTGGTGTATTACCACCTAAACTATCGTTGTCAAGTACACTGATTGTGGTTTGAGTTGTTAAACCATCAGGAATGTTAAAGGTATCGTCTTGTACAGTAAGAGTTGCAGCACCTACAGTTACTACCAAGGTTTGCGTACCAGTACAGTTAGTAGGGTTCAAGACCTCACAATAGCTGTAAGTAATGGTATAAGTACCTGCTGGAGTATTGCCTGGAATGGTTACCTCGCCTGTATTAGGGTCGAGAGTAGGTTTGTTGCCAGGATTACTTGGGTTAGTAACCGTCATAGTTACATTACCACCAGGGCCAGCCGTTGGTGTTACTGTACCGCCTATCTTATCGTTATTTAAGATACTTGGGATAGTTTGAGTGGTGGTGCTTGGTGTTACGGTCATTGGGTCAGGGACTACCGTAATGGTTGGTGTACCCACCTTAATTACCGCAGTAGCTGTTTGACAGTTACTATTTGGATTAAGCGCTTCGCACTCTTTATAAGTAATGGTATAAGTACCTGCAGGTGTATTGGCAGGGATAGTTACCACTCCGTTGTCTGGATTCAAGACAGGAACGTTACCACCGTTGATAGGAGTAGCAGGTACTACATTGGTAATAGTTACCGTGCCACCATTTCCAGCCGTTGGCGTATTGCCACCTAAACTATCGTTAGCTAGAACGCTAGTGGTAGTTTGAGTAGTTAATCCGTCAGGAATGTTAAAGGTATCGTCTTGTACAGTAAGAGTTGCAGCCCCTACTGTTACCACCAAGGTTTGCGTACCGGTACAGTTAGTAGGGTTCAACACTTCGCAATAACTGTAGGTAATCGTATAGTTACCTGCTGGAGTATTACCTGGAATGGTTACCTTACCGGTATTAGGGTCGAGAGTAGGTTTGTTGCCAGGAGTATTAGGGTTGTTAACTGTCATAGTTACATTACCACCAGGGCCAGCAGTTGGCGTTACTGTACCACCTATCTTATCGTTGTTTAAGATACTTGGGGTGGTTTGAGTGGTAGTGCTTGGTGTTACCGTCATTGGGTCAGGGACTACCGTAATGGTTGGTGTACCCACCTTAATTACGGCAGTAGCTGTTTGACAGTTACTATTTGGATTAAGCGCTTCGCACTCTTTATAAGTAATGGTATAAGTACCTGCAGGTGTATTGGCAGGGATAGTTACCACTCCGTTGTCTGGATTCAAGACAGGAACGTTACCACCATTGATAGGAGTAGCAGGTACTACATTGGTAATAGTTACCGTACCGCCATTTCCAGCCGTTGGCGTATTGCCACCTAAACTATCGTTAGCTAGAACGCTAGTAGTAGTTTGAGTAGCTAAACCGTCAGGTATGTTAAAGGTATCGTCGACTACTGTAAGAGTTGCAGCCCCTACTGTTACTACCAAGGTTTGCGTACCGGTGCAGTTAGTAGGGTTCAATACTTCGCAATAACTGTAGGTAATCGTATAGTTACCTGCTGGAGTATTACCTGGAATGGTTACCTTACCGGTGTTGGGGTCGAGAGTAGGTTTGTTGCCAGGATTACTTGGGTTGGTAACCGTCATAGTTACATTACCACCAGGGCCAGCAGTTGGTGTTACTGTACCACCTATCTTATCGTTATTTAAGATACTTGGAGTGGTTTGAGTGGTGGTGCTTGGTGTTACGGTCATTGGGTCAGGTACTACTGTAATGGTCGGTGTACCCACCTTAATTACGGCAGTAGCTGTTTGACAGTTACTATTTGGATTAAGCGCTTCGCACTCTTTATAAGTAATGGTATAAGTACCTGCAGGTGTATTGGCAGGGATTGTTACCACTCCATTTTCTGGATTCAATACAGGAACATTACCACCGTTGATAGGAGTAGCAGGTACTACATTGGTAATAGTTACCGTACCACCATTTCCAGCCGTTGGTGTATTGCCACCTAAACTATCGTTAGCTAGAACGCTAGTAGTAGTTTGAGTAGCTAATCCGTTAGGTATGTTAAAGGTATCGTCTTTCACTACTAAAGGAGTTACTCCTAAATGAATAGTAGAAGTACCTGTTTTTGTGTTACCAAAAGTGTCTTTGGCTACAAAAGTAACTGTAATAATACCGCCAGGTACTGTACAAAGGTCAGCTGGAGTATTATAGTTATTTGTAATAGTAGCTATTGCACCACAAGTATCGGTGGCGGTAGCTGTACCGAGCCAATTGCTGATAGCCGTAGTAGCCGTAGTTGAGTTGCACACTATATTTAAAGGAGTAGGTGCTGTGAAAGTAGGAGCAGTAGTATCGTCTACTGTTAAGGTAACGGTTACGATGCCACTAGTACAGCCCGCAGTGCTAAGAGCGCGTACATAAGCCGTTTGGGTAGTGCGAGTGGTTACGTGAGTATTGATAACAGGTGCTGTAGTGCTTGAAACAGTAGCTGTAGGGGCAGTGTACCAAAGCAAGGTAGTACCCGTAGGGGCAGTTACATAATTAGCAAACGACACAACATTACTAGTTGCTGTTGGACAAAGAGTTTTACTGCCGGTAATAAGTGTAGGTAAGGCTACAGAAGGCAATTTGGTAAGCGTTGCTTCTTGAGAAGTAGCTGTAACCACGATGCCTTGTGCAAACTGGTAACTATACACTACTCTATATTTATAGTTAGTAGTTCCAGCTATTGTTAAAGAGGCAGTTCCTCCACTTGCGATACTTCCGTCAGAAGAAGCTATATCTGTCCAATTAGTTCCGTTATCAGACTTTTGTTGCCATTTGTACTGAATATTACCTGTAGCATCTTTCAATTGAGCTTTAGAGGTGAAAGTAGCCATCTTATCAGCACAAATAGTTTGGCTTTGCGGTTGTGTAGTGATACTAATAGTCTCGGCAGGAGTGATAGAAGCAGGACAAAGTTCTACTAATACTCCTGAAGAGTTAGTACCATTGATATCTTCTACTATTAATTCAGTAAAAGGAGTATTAGAGGTTACGCGCACTGCCACATCAGTTATAATACGATCCTGCGAAGTAACTATTCCATTACTTAAAGTAGCTCCTGCCTGTCCTTTCCCTTCGGCACAGTCGTACACTTTAGTAAAAGTAGGTGTACCATTGTTAGTTGAAAGTCTTACTTTATCATTCACAGTTGAAGGACTACCCATTATCATTAGCCATACCTCTGCGCTGGTAACTGGCTGGCTAAAAGTATATGTTACCCTCGGACTATAGTTTTTATGAGTATGTATAATTGTATAATTATGATAAGGAGTTCCACTACAATAACCATCATTATCTATAGTGCCATATACTAAAGTAGTAGTTGTTAAGGTTTTTGAATAAGTACGTGTTACCGTAACGCCATTCATTACTGCTGTTTGTCCATTAGGAGGAGTGGTAGCAAACTGAGGAGCAGGTTTGGTAGTACATTTAGCAGTAGTTGCTAATATACCGCCACTCTTGTCGGTATAGTTTTGCTCGCAAGCACCTAATTTTACTTTGGTAACATTGAGAATAGTTGTTTGGTTTACGGTGCGAGAAGGCAACGTATAGGTACCACTTGAGTTGAGCGTTACCACTTGTGTACCTGTACCATTGATATTGTAGGTTACTTGCGCATTAGGTGTACCTTTAATTGTAAATACTACTGAAGCACTTTCTCCTTGCTTGAACGCCGGAGGAGTTGCTATGATTTGAGTAACTTCGGGAGGAGTAAGTACATCTACCTTAGCTACAGTACTTGTAGCTACGCCACAACCATTACTTACCACTGCATAATAATACTTAATACCCGCCACTGTAGTTTGTGGTTTATAGGTTTGAGTAGTTGCTACCTGATTGCCACCCGTAGTACTATTTGTAGTATTTTCAAACCATTTATAGGAAAGAGTACCGGTAGTAGTGGTAGCATTTATATTAAGAGCGTTGGCGATAGTTGTATTTTTACAATAAACGACGGAAGCTACCGGTTGAGTAGTGATAGTAGGGGGATTAGGATTTGCCTCTATAGTTATAGGAACTATCTGAGTAAAAGGGCAACTCTTAGAGGTTTGTGTTACTAAAATATTGTCTACACAAAGGTCATTTCCGCCACCATCCATATATATAACAAAAATAAGTTCACTATCAGAATCTCCTGCATTAGCAGTTATTCTCATATGTGTCCAATTGTTAAGATTCCCTCCTTTCTCTTTTTCTATAGTTTTTTTACCAGAAGACATAGGAGTATTTGATTTAAAATCAGCTTCTGAACGAAAGATTTTTAAATGTACATCAGGTTTATATCCATTGGGAAGTACTGCATTATTGATAGGATTGTATACATAAGCTGAAAACTCTATAGGAAGTCCAGGAGTTACTTTTACTTTGCGTTTATAAACCGTTTTTGTTTCTCCAGGTGATGTTTGAGAAAGGTCTACATTATACCACAGAAACCTACCATTAGCATCTCCATCTTTATCATTAGGTAGTACCCATAAATGACTATAAGGCCACGTTCCATCATCCATCATATCTTTTCTATTACCAATGGCATAGTAAGAATCCGCTATAGTTTTATTACGTGTAGCCCCATCTGGTCTTACTTGTTTTGCCCCATTCATCGGGTCAAAATAAATATTTTGGTTTACATAGGGACTTTTTACAGATTTAACGTTTCCTGTTTTCTTTCCAAAATCATCATAGAAGATAATAGCTTTGGTAGTAGGAGGTACTGTATAAGTTACTGAAATACTATGAACTCCAGTGGTAAGATTTGAAAAATGTGGGTCTGTTTTCGTAACTCCTTTATAAGTATAACTATGCTGATAAGTAGGCTGGTCGTTGGTAAGGGTTACATTTCCTGTTCCATTACAGTTATAAATAATTTTAGAATTATAGGTAGGTGCAGTAGCCTTAGTAGGTACTGTAATAGATAACGTATGATAATACTCAGTTCCTTTTTTTACTTGAACAGTATAATTCCCTGCTGTAAGCCAAGCTTTATTGGTATTTACCCAGCTTCCTTCAAAATTATATTGGTAACCCGATAGACTTTCGTCTACACTTACAGCTACCTCTGCCTTATTAACATTATTACCTGTACCACAGCCTATTAATTGAGTAATTCCCACTTTGGGAGTACTTTGCGCATTCAGGTGGTTTACAGCAAATAAAAATGCTACCACAAAAATAATCCTATAAGCCATTTTCGCTATTAAATTATTCATCTTCTCTGTAAAAAACATCGTTAGTGATTTATTTTGGGTGCAAAATTAGTAAAGATTTTTTACATTCTCTACACTAAGACAATAATTAACACAGTTTTAACAAACTTAGAGCTAAAAACAACTATTTTTAATCCTTTTTAAATCTCTTTTTCTTTACACTTTCTACTCTTTACCTTTCCTTACTTGTGTAAAAAATAACACTGTTATATCTTCTGTTTCTGCTGTAATCTGTTTTGTAGGTACGAGCTATAAGAAACGCACCAGCGGAGAGGAAAAAAGATAGCTTCGCTACAAAGAGTCTCGCACAGATTTCACGGAACACACGGATTTTTCACAGACAAATTTTAGATGCTATTCATTTTATCCACGGAATTTAGCAACAAGTTGCTTAGATTTCACAGAAGTATACTGTAAAAAGAAACTGTAAATCAGAATTATATATTGAACGGACATTAACTCTTAATTTCGTGCGTTTGCTCTATTTGCTAATTGTTTTGCTTGTTGTGTTAGGACTTTTTTTGTATCTTTGTCCCCTCATTTCACTGTTAAAACTATGTTTCAAGGAGTACTTCAAAAAATGCTTACCGAATGGGCTGACCCCATACGATATTATTTGCCAATGGAAGGCGATTTTGTGCTGATGAACCAACTCATCGGAAAGGATATAACGCTCCAATTCGTGCGCTTTCAGTGTATGAATTGTGGGGAAAACAAGCCTATTTTCCGTCAGGGTTATTGCAAAGAGTGCTTTTTTGAAGTCCCTCAAACCGCCGATTGGGTGATGCACCCCGAACTTAGCAAAGCGCATTTAAACATCGAAGAGCGCGATTTGGGTTATGAGCAACAAATGCAGTTGCAACCGCATTATGTGTATCTTGCCAATTCCAGCGACGTAAAAGTGGGGGTAACACGCAAATCACAAGCTCCAACACGCTGGATCGACCAAGGGGCGCACGAAGCCCTTATACTTGCCGAAGTACCCAATCGCTATTTGGCAGGCATTGCCGAAGTCGCTCTTAAAGCTCATATAGCCGATAAAACTAATTGGCGCAAAATGCTCACCAACCAAATAACTCCCGTAGATTTATTGCGAGTAAAATTAGAGGTGCGCGACTTTGTCCCCGACCAAGTACAGCCCTACATCACCGAAGATATCACTCCTTTGCACATTCATTTCCCCGTAGAAAAATACCCTACCCAAGTGCGCTCTCTGCAACTGGTGCAAACCCCTACTTATAGTGGTAAACTAATGGGCATCAAAGGGCAATACCTTATTTTTAGCGACAACACCGTCTTTAATGTGCGAGGTAACGAAGGACTCGTAATCCAATTGACAATTGACAATTGATAATTTAAAAAAGCTCAGAGGGCTTGTTTTTTATCTAACAAATACCAAATTATTTCCTTTCGAGAACTTTTCTGAGAACGCATATCCATCAGCGTTAAACCCTTTCAAATCTTCTACTGAGCGAATCTCATTTTCTGCTAAAAAACGCACCATACGACCCCTCGCTTTCTTCGCATAAAAACTAACAACTTTTAGTGTATCTCCTTTATAATCTTTGAAGATAGGTGTAATCACGGGCACTTTTAGCTTTGTGGTATCAATCGCCTTAAAATATTCTTCACTGGCAAGATTGATAAACAATTCTCCTTCTTGCAATTCGTCGTTCAATGCCTGAGTGATTTTGTCTTTCCAAAAAGCATATAGATTTGTAGCCTTCCCTACGGGTAGTTTGATGCTCATTTCCAACCGATAAGGTGCGATGAGGTCTAAGGGTTTAAGCAGTCCGTACAACCCCGAGAGAATACGCAAAGACTTTTGCAACTTATCAATTTGCGTTTTAGAGAGTGAATAGGCATCGAGTCCCTCATACACATCGCCATTGTAAGCAAAGAGCGCCGGACGTGCATTTTGTAGGGTAAAGGGCAATGAGAGCTGTTGGTGTCGTTGCCAATTCAGGTCGGCGAGTTTTTGGGAGATATGCATCAGGTTTATAAGTTGCTTTGGAGAGAGTGCTTTAAGGGCAGTGCTTACCTCGCCAATTTCCTTTGGGAAAATAGCCGAAGAGTGTACGGTAGTAGGTAGGGCTGATGTTTCGTTAATGGTTTTGGCGGGAGAGATAACGATTTTCATAGTGATATATAATTAACGGGGCAAAGTTACAAAACAATTGACAATTCGCAATTGATAATTGACAATTGAGTAGGAGTGAGGCATTAGATAGACTTTAAACGGAACTATGATGGCTTTATAGTGGGTCTTCAGTGGCTCTACAGTGGCTCTACAGTGGCTCTACAGTGGCTCTACAGTGGCTCTACAGTGGCTCTACAGTGGGTCTACAGTGGGTCTACAGTGGGTCTACAATGGAGACTAACCAAAGATTAATAGAATACTAATAGAACTTACAATGTTGTTACTATCAACTGTATCTCTCGTTCTGTGGGTCGAACTTGTCCGACCTAAAATAATTAACTACTATTTTTCATTGTTATTTAAAAAGAAATGCTTATCTTTGCGCGAATAAACATCCGTGTAACTTGCACTATGAAATACATTATTACCCTTATGGGATTATTTACTTTTGGAATGACTCACGCTCAGATTCAGCGTGTAGAACCGCCTTTTTGGTGGGAAGGAATGCACTACAGCCAAGTGCAGGTATTGCTCTATGGCAAAAATATCGCTCAGTACAATGTGGAGAGCGATTTGCCTATTGTAAACATACTGAAAACAGAGAACCCTAACTATCTGTTTGTAACTGTTGATACCAAAGATAAAAAAGCGGGCAACTATACCATTTCGCTATTGCAAAAGAAAAAGAAAGTGGGCAGTGTTCGCTACGAATTAAAAGCGCGTCGTGAGGGATCGGCTTACCGCAAGAGTTTCGACAGTAGCGATGTGGTTTACCTTATTATGCCCGACCGCTTTGCTAATGGTAAACCCGACAACGATTCGCACCCCGCACTTACTGATAAGCTCAACCGCTCAGATTCTTTCGGTCGTCACGGGGGGGACATTCAGGGGATTATCGACCATTTGGATTATATACAATCCTTAGGTGCTACGGCTATATGGAGTACGCCCTTATGTGAGGACAACGAACCACAACATTCTTATCACACTTATGCCCAAACCGATGTGTACAAAATAGACCCGCGTTATGGTACTAATGAAGAGTACCGACAGCTCTCAGCGGCTTTGCACAAGCGCGGTATGAAGCTCATCAAAGATTATGTAACCAACCACTGGGGCAGTCAGCATTGGCTCGTGAAAGACCTACCTTGCTACGACTGGTTACACCAATTTCCTGGTTATGGACAGAGTTCTCTTAAGATAACAACTCAGATGGACAGCAATGCCTCGGAATGGGACAAAAAGTACTGCGAAAAAGGTTGGTTTGCACGCTCTATGCCCGACCTCAACCAAGCGAACCCATTGGTACTAAACTACCTCACCCAGAACGCGATTTGGTGGATAGAATACGCCGACCTCGACGGTTTGCGTGTGGATACTTATCCGTATAACGACAAAGCAGGCATTGCCCAATGGACGAAAGCCATTACTGATGAATACCCTTATTTCAACATTATGGGCGAGGTATGGCTTACTGAAAGCGCACAAGTGTCGTATTGGCAAAAGGATAGCCCTATTAGTGCGATACAAAGCTATAACACCTACCTGCCTACGGTAATGGACTTCCCGCTCTTCGATGCAATAGGTGAGGCTTTCCGTACCACACCTTCGTGGGACAAAAGTATGATGCAACTCTACGACAACTTTGCGAACGACTTTCTGTATAAAGACATCAACAATCTGCTTATCTTTGCAGAAAATCACGATACGGCACGTATCAATCACGTATATCCTAAGATAGAGGATTATAAGATGATTATCACATTGCTAGCAACGGCACGAGGCATTCCACAACTGTACTACGGTAGTGAGATAGCAATGACAGGCGACAAGAGTAAGGGCGATGGTGATATTCGTCGGGATTTACCTGGTGGCTGGGCAGGCGATGCGCAGAATGCTTTTAGTGCTTCGGGGCGTACGGCTACCCAGAAAGAGTATTACGATTTTACGGCTAAACTCTTCAATTGGCGTAAGGACAAAGCGGTCATTCACTACGGGAAGACCAAGCAATACTTGCCTGAAAATGAAGTATATGTCTATTTCCGTTACAACGATACCGAGACCGTAATGGTAGTGCTCAACGACAGCGAAAAGAGCCAAACGCTCCACTTAAACCGCTTTGCCGAGAGTTTGGCGGGATTTTTGAGGGGGAAAGATATTATCTCGGGGAAAGAGGTCTCTCTGAGCGGTGACACTTTAGAAATATCTGCTAAAACCGCTATGCTCATTGAATTAAAATAACAAAGGTATATGATGAAAGAACCTATTAGTTTAGATACAGCATTACAGATTGTAGGCTCATTAAAAGTAAGGGCTATTAAGGAAAAATCTACTTTAACTAATTTGGTAGAGAAGGATGCGTTAGACCAAAAAATTAAAATGTATTTAAAGGAAGAAAAAATGCTATATGGTACTGATGATATGGCAAGGCTTTCTGTTATGGATAAAGTAGTACATTATTATAGTCCGCTAATAAAACAAATGAATGGAGTACTATAAAGTTGAGGATATTTTTGAAAGAGAGAAAACAGTTTTAATGTAGAAGCACTTATAGAGCAGTTAAAAGACTAAAGGATGAAGAACATCATTACAATAGGATTGCTAATAGTGTGTGTGTTCTTTGGGAAAGCACAGAGCGAGGCGGATAAATGGCTAAAAGCAGTATCGGCACAACAGGGTATTGCCATTGAGTGGCAGGAGCGCAAAACCTCTCTTGCCTCAGAGGGAATTCGCTCTTTTGTGGGTTACTACCAAGACAATTTTGTAGCGACCCTTTCGGTAGGAGGACAGAGCGTGTCGGGGAGTTTTCACTACCGAGATGCATCGTTTGAGATAAACGAGCAAAAAGGACAATTGGTCTTTTCGCCTAATAAAGATTTCCGATGTGGCACTACCGATACGCCTCATTCGCACCCGAACCATTCAACGGCACGCCCTGCGATATTAGCCGAAGAAACCGCTCCTACCATTGCCAACACACAAACACTAAGGGTATACCGTTTGGCAATGCATATCCCTTATAGCACATTCAGTACAGGACACTTAGAGAAAAACATACAGAAAGTAAAAACGTTTTGGGCAGATACAGAAAACTTCCTAAATGAAGTGTACCTACGCGATTTGGGAGTGCGTTTTGAATTAGTAAACGATGAGCGTCTCATCATTAAAGATGAAAAAGATGAGACTTTTGCAAGCTATCGTGATGCTAGTTACGTTAAGGATAATTCAACAAGGATTATCAATGAACTTATAGGAGAAAATAGTTATGACGTGGGTATCTCTCTTGCGTATACCGCTTCCTTAAAAAAAGGAGTCAGAGGATTGGCTTATCTTAAAGGTGTTTATCAGGCTAATACCAAAGCTGATGCCGTAGCAGTACTTACCAAAGAAGTCATAGCTCACGAGATAGGACACTTATTCGGAGGGAGACACACTTTTGGTAGCTATAAGGGCTCAGAAGCTTACGATAGTGAAAAGACAGAGTATGACAGAGGTACTTCGGTGATGAGCTATGGCAGTCCGCGTGACTTTTTCTCGCTGTCGAGCATTCAGCGCATACGGGAACTATTGACAAGAGTCCCCGTGAAAGCTCACGACAAGACTTTCACTACTCAAGCCCCTCGCATAGACCACAGCAAGATTAAAAGTCATTATACTATTCCCAAGGGTACTTTCTTTCAATTCAATATCCCCGCTATCGACCCCGATAGTGCAGAACTGCTATACACCGTAAACCAACACGATGTACGCAATGGTGATGAAACCCCTATAACGCAATACATTATCTACAAACCTACTCCTGCTAACCCTGTAACTATTAAAACAGAGTATCACAAAGACTCAGGTAGTGTAATAGCCAATAGTGGCTTAGCACAACAAACTACGGGTACTTTTACCTTTTGGTTGGGAGTGAGCGATGCCCCACTCCAACCGTCAGCCGACTATATAGTACAATATGATTTGGCAGAAACCAAAGTAACGGTAAAAGACGGTACCCCCTTCAAAATTACGACTACCCCAAAAAACGAATACAAAGGAGGCGCTCAACTTACCCTTAGTTGGAATGTAGATAATACTATTTTCAAAGACACCAAAGTGCGTATCCTGCTCTCAGATGATTTAGGCAAGACGTTTAAACATATGGTAGTAGCAGAAGCTGATAACAACGGCAGTAAAGAAATTACCTTGCCTAATATCAGCACTACCCAAGCCGTATTAAAAGTAGAAGTAATCGATGGTTTAGCCTTTGATCTTACTAACTACAACCCTAAAAGCGGTGGTTTTACTATTGAAAAGAACCCTGCTCTCCCCGAACCTCTTCTTTGGGCATCACTCCCTAATCATCTTACCCTTTCGTGTGAGCAATCTATTCCAGCAGTAGTATTGCCTACAGTTACAGGGGGGTGTACTCCTGTGGTTACCCTTCAAAAAGAAGAACGCATCAAAGGCAATTGTGACTACACTTATACTCTCAAACGCATTTTTATAGCTACCGACACTTGTAACCAAACGCTTACTTACACTCAAACTATTAGCGTAACAGATAAAACTCGCCCTACTTTTGTAGGTGCTTTACCCCAAAATATGAGTATTAAAGAAGGCGAAACGACCCCTACCCAAGTAACGCTTACCGCTACTGATAATTGTGACACCGCTACTGTTACGTCTTCTCATAAAGAAGTAAAAACTAATGGAAAAATCTCTCAGCTTATCTATATGTGGGAAGCCAAAGATGCTTGTGGCAATGTTACTACCCACCAGCAAATTATTACCATTGTGTCTAAAACAACTCCTATACCTCTCACTTGGGCAACACTTCCTAACAATATAACCGTCGATTGTGCCAAAGCTATTCCCGCTGTGCAAACCCCCACCACACAAGGAGGTTGTGCTAAGGTAGTGATTAGTCGCGCCGACAAGGAACTCAACAAGCAATGCCTTAACAACTTCACGTTAGAGCGTACTTTTACCGCTTCTGATGGTTGCACAACTCTTACCCATACCCAGCGTATTACCGTAGCCGATACCACCCCACCTACTTTTGTAGGGACTTTACCTCAAGACCTCACGATTAAAGAAGGGACACCTGTCCCTCAACAACAGAGTATTTCAGCAGAAGATACTTGTGCAGGGCAACCTACCGTTACAATGTCTCCAAAAGAAGAAACTCTCACTAACGGAAAGCTCTATAAAGTTGTTTATAAGTGGGTAGCTCGTGATGTGTGTGGCAATGAAAGAGAGCATACGCAAACCATTATCATTACCCCAGTAATACCACAACCACCTACACCGCCAATAGTTCCTTCTGTTAAAGAAGTGGTGATTTACAATGCTGTTTCTACTGAAAAAGACTCTGATAACTATTTCAGAATAGAAAATACAGATGAAAACCGACCTATTACCTTACTTATTTTTGATGAAATGGGCCTGAAAGTATATGAAAGTAACCATTATCAACAAAAAGGTGAATATTTTAGAGGCTATCCTAATGTAAAAGGAGTGATAGGAAGCAAACGCTTAGCAGGTACTTATTTCTATATAGTTACCTACTATTTCAAAGGACAGCAAGAAACAAAAAAGGGATTCCTATATGTAAGATAACTTGTTAAATTTTGCTTGCTATTTGTTAATTGTTTTGTACCTTTGCGCCGTTTTTTAAAACCAAACTAATGAAACATATATTACACTACTTACTTTGGCTATGCCTAAGCATAGAGGTAGCCAATGCACAAACTAATATCCAAAGTGTTATAACTCTTTTTGCTACAAAGTCTTCCGTAGAATGGGCACCCCCTATTCCTAACTCAACTTCTATGCTCGTACAATGGCAAGCGCGAACTACTTCTAAGGAATTTCGGTCGTTTGTAGGCTACTACCAAGACCATTTTGTGGGCGTCATCAGCTTTGACAAACAGCAGTTAAGCGGTGAAGTGTTTTACAGAGGAAAGTCCTATGTATTGGGTACTTCTCCCCAAGGAATGCTCACTGTAGAGGCAGTAACCGATGAACACGATTGTGGTGCGAGTTCTTTGGGGAAACAAGCCCTCACTGCCCGCAATTTCTTTCCCGAAGGCAATGAAGATAAGAACGACCCTCCTATCGAGCAACCTGAGATTTACAATTCACTTTATCCTAAAGCGCTCATTCACACCGATGGCGTATTCAGGCACTACCGCTTGGCAATACCGGTGGATTACAGCATTTACAATTCGGCATATTTTAATAGAAATGTAAATAAAATCAAAACGTTTTGGTATGCCACCATTGCCTTTATGAATGAGTTATATCGCAATGATGTGGGGGTGGATTTTACTTTGGTAGATGATGAGGCACTTATTTTTACAACTGAAGAAAATCATTTATTCCGCAGAAGGGAAGCTGCTAATGAAGTGGTAAACAACGGTACTATCACTCTCAACAAACGTTACGATAAAAACAAATACGATATAGCAATTATCCTCACCGATTATCGCGAAAGGTACAATGGCTTGGCGATGGTCTATGCCGCTTATGAGCAACACAACAAAGCTAACGCAGCTGCACGCCCTATAAAACCTTCTACCATTGCCCACGAGATAGGGCATATGTTTGGCTCAGACCATACGTTCTCTAACGGAGGGCAATATTCTAGTAAAACTGAAACAGGCTCGGGTCAGTCGATTATGAGTTACGGTCACGAGCACCCACGCGATTTCTTTTCGCTTATAAGTCTGCAAGAAATACGCAAATTCTTGGGTAACTCTATGGCGTATTACGCTGATGAAGCACGTACCCAAGAGGCAGGTAAACGCGTAGAAGGTACAGGCTCTAACCTTGTTTATGGAGTAAAGAGCAACAACCGCCCCCCAGTGCTTGATAGAACGCATTTAAAGAAAACTTATACCATACCCGAAGAAACTTATTTTCAATTCTATCTCAACGCTACCGACCCCGAAGGCGATGCGCTTACTTATATAGCTCACCCCGCTGATAGGCGTTTTCACTCTACCAAATCTAACGCTCGCTTTATAACCTATAAGGGAAGAGCTGAAAGAAATATACGCTTTGAAACTACTTGGTTTGAGAGTGAACGCAATACCTTTGTACCCATAGGAGCTGCCGATTCTTACAAAGAAGGTAGTTTCACCTTTTGGTTAGCTGCTGCCGATCATAACAAAGACAATAGTAACCACGTAGTGAAATACGATGTAGAAGAGGTACAAGTGAAAATAGTCAAAGGTAAACCTTTTGAAATACAGAATTTCGACAATGGTAGTTGGGAGCAGAACAAGACCTACAAAGGAGGTCAGACAATTTCGCTTCATTGGCAGGTAGACGAGGCTATTTTTACCAAAGATAGTAAGGTGCGTATTCTTTTGTCAACCGACTCTGGTAAAACCTATAAGTATGTATTGAAAAAAGAAGTAGCTAATAATGGTGCTTGCCAAGTAGAGCTTCCCAATATATCCGTAGGTACTACTCGCGGACATTTTGGCAAACAAAGAGGACAAGGCATCATCAAAATAGAAGTGATTGATGGCTTGGCTTATGCATTGTCTTGTACAAAGCCGTATCACGTAGGAGGTTTTATGATACAAAAAGACCCTACAAAACCTGAAACTACGCCAGAACCAGAACCTCAGCCTCAACCACAGCCCAACCCGCAACCTCAACCTCAACCTAACCCCAAACCCCAACCTAATCCGCAACCACAGCCCCAACCACAACCTAACCCGCAACCTCAACCCAGTCCGTTAGACTCTTCTGACTCATCAACATTACCTAATGCAACAGCAATCATATACAATGCTGTCTCAACCACTAACCCCGAGAACTATTTTAAAATAGAAAATGCTGACGAAGATCGCCCTATCTCGGTGCTCATCTTCGATGAAATGGGACTCAAAGTATACGAGAACAACTATTACGGCAAAAACGGTGAAGTGTTTAGGGGCTACTCTAATCTAAAAACTATAAGTAACAAACCTCTTGCAGGTACCTATTTCTATATAGTTACCTATTATAAAGAAGGGCAACAACAAACCCAAAAAGGCTTTTTATACATCAAATAATAAAACAATCACTTTTGCGGCTTGTCCCCCGGCTTGTCCCCCTTCGAGGGAACGGGGGCTATAACACTAAACACTAACAACAAATGAAAATATCACGACTTTTACTACTCTGCTTCTTACTAACAGCAGTAACCAACGCACAACAAAAAGCTATTGAGGTCATACGCCTTTTTGATACAAACACCTCAGTACAATGGAATGTTCCTGTCAAAGGAAAATCTATATCGTTCGACTGGCAAGCACGCCCCAATAGCCTTGCCCAAGAAGGCTTCCGCACTTTCGTTGCCTATCACAATGGCAATTTTGCAGGAACACTCTCAATGAATAAAACTACCCTATCAGGTGAAGTATGGCACGATGGTCATTCTTATTTCATCAATACTGAAAACGGAATGCTCAAAGTTACTACCGATAAAGAACACTTCACTTGTGGCACTTGCGCCGATGGGCAATGCTCCCAAGCTACAACGCCCACTTCCCAAAAAGTACCTATGCAAATAGTACCTACTAATGCAATGACTGCACGTGGTGCCATACTGCACGAAGAGGCACTTCCGTCTGACGACAAAAAAGTGCTTTACAATACCAATGTACTCAGAACCTATCGTTTGGCTATGCTCATTGATTACAGTTTCTACAAGGAACGTTGTTATGGTGATATAAACAAGGTAAAAGAATTTATGACAAAAGTAGAGGCAGGACTCAATGAGGTATGCGGTAGAGAGATTGGCTGTCAATTTACTTTGGTGAACGACCCTCGACTTATCATCACTACCAAAGACAAAGAAGTATACGATCACCCTGTGGTAAGAGAGGTAGTGAATAGAGCGACTTCAGATTTCAATAACCTTATAGGCGAAAAGAATTACGATGCAGGTATTGTCTTTTCTATATACCGTGACAACCGCGGATTAGCACATTTGGGTGAAATTACAGGGAAACTAAAAGGTGGCTGTATCGCCAATCACGAGTTTTATATCATCCTTCACGAATTAGGACACTTATTAGGCTCCGCACACACTTTTACCTTAGGAGGGACAACCGCATCTTCCTTCACCGAACCCGATAGAGGGAACTCTATTATGAGCTATATCAATGACCCTAACGGCACATATTTCTCTCTTCCGTCTATATACACCATCCGCAACCGTACCAATTTGCACGATGCTTATTATAGCGATAAAGCCCGTACACAGTTGGTAGGTTTGCCACAGGACAATATCCCTTATGGTGAAGTTTCTACTAACCGTGCCCCTGTAATCCAACGTTCTACATTAAAGAAGGAATACAAACTACCCCCTAACACTTACTTTCAATTCAATATAGAAGCAACCGACCCCGATGGCGACCCCCTTCTCTATATGGCACATCAAGCCGATTTTAATCAGTTTGGCAAAGCGCGTTTCCCTTCTAATCGCCCTACCGAAAGTAATCATATAGAGTTCTATCGACCCTATAGAAAAAATGAATACAATGAATGGAAACCTGTTCCTTATAAGTTCACAGGTGAAAACGAAACTGGCGTTTTCACTTTTTGGTTAGGCGTATCCGACGGTAAAATAGGAGCTTACAAAGACGGAAAACCTCACGTAGCGCTCTATGATGTCTATGAAACCAAAGTAAATATAGTAGAAGGTAAGCCTTTTAGGATAACTAATATAACTAAAAGCAGTGCCAAAAGATTTAAATATGGTAAAGAAACTACTATCTACTGGGATGTTGATAAGAATGTTTTTGGCAACGATAGTAAGGTGCGTATCCTCTTTTCAGACGATTATGGAAAAACCTATAAATACGTGTTAGCCGATGGATTACCCAACAACGGACAAGCTACGGTCATTTTCCCTACACAAGCTAAAGGGTGGAAAAATTATAATCTTCTTGTAGAAGGACTCTTTAAAATAGAAGTACTCAACCATATTGCCTACGCTGTGAGCACTGACACCCCAGGCACTTTGGATATGCACACCCCTGACATTACCTTTAAAAATTTGCCTGAGCCTGTGATAACTGTTAAAAAGAATGCTATTCCCGAAAAACCTAACGTTACCGCCGAATCTCATTATTGTGGTGCTAATAAAAAAGCTGAGGTAACTTTTTCAGAAGAAGACCATACTACCTATTTATTGCGCAAATGGGTAGCAAAAGATAAATGCAACTATTCTGCTACAGCACAGCAATTTATCTATTACGAAAAAGAACCACTTACTAAAACCTTACGATTTGTAGCTCCTCTTCCTGAGGATAAACACGTACAATGCCGAGGCGATATTCCTGCCAAAGCTGAAGTAAAAGCAGAGGGAGCCAATAATATTCACATAGACTATGAAGAAGAGTTTAGAGAAGGTGACCGTAAGTCCTACAAACTCACTCGCTCTTGGATAGCCTATGCCGAGGGAGCTTTGCCTATCCGCCATACCCAACAAATTTTCCTTAAAGACACTCAAAAACCAGTGCTCTCGTCTTACCCCCCAAGTATGACCGTAAAGAGCGAAGCCGATGTACCTGTAAGAGAAAACCTCACTGCAACCGATAATTGTGATGGGGCTTTACAAGTAGTATCTAGCCAAAGCAGTGAAGACAAAGACGGTAAAAAAATAGTGCGCTATGTATGGTTTGTAGAAGATAGTGCTCATAACGAAAACCGTTATGAACAAGTAATCACTATTGACCCTAACGCTCAAAATCCGCAACCACAACCCCAACCACAGCCACAGCCCCAACCTCAACCACAACCTCAACCACAACCTCAACCACAACCTAATCCGTCCGACCCGTCCAAATCACCCTCTGCGACACTTATAATATATAATGCTGTTTCAACTACTAACCCCGAGAACTATTTCAAGGTAGAAAATGCCGATGAAGATCGCCCTATCTCATTACTTATTTTTGATGAAATGGGCTTAAAAGTGTATGAAAATAACCACTATCAGCAAAATGGTGACTATTTCAGAGGCTACCCTAATGTAAAAGGAGTGGTAGGTAGTAAACGCTTAGCAGGTACTTATTTCTATGTGGTTATCTACTATTTTAAAGGACAACAACAAACTAAAAAAGGAATTTTATACGTAAAATAGATACTACTAAAATATAATTGATAAATGAATAAGATAGATATTTTATTACTGGTAGTTCTGGCTTTCGGAGCTGTACGTGGCTTTATGCGAGGGGTTATCATCGAAATGGCATCGCTATTAGCTATTGTGATAGGTATCTATGGGGCGATACACTTTTCGTTCTTTACAGCCTCGTTGTTAGACAAGATTCTACCTGCCGAAAAGCAAACCTTGGAGATTTTTGCATTTGGTATTACCCTCATCGTATTAATGCTGGGGGTAATGCTCTTAGCTAAAGTCCTTACCCAGATGCTCAAAATTGCCGAACTTGGTTTTCTGAACCGTTTAGCAGGAGCCTTGTTTGGCTTACTCAAAGTGGCTGTAATTGCAGGGTCGATGTTCTTGTTTTTAGAGCGCACCTTTCAAACCGAAAAGTGGCTCTCAGTCTCCGCTTTGAGTGAATCTCTTCTGTACAAACCCGTAAAGAGTATCAGTCAAGTAGTATACGCCAATGTATTTCCCGAGAAAGAGAAAAAAGAAGAGAAAAGTGAATAATAAATGGAAGGGTTAGTCTATAAATCTACAGGAAGCTGGTACACAGTGAAGGACGTCGCTACGGGGCAGTTCTACGAGTGTCGCATCAAAGGCAAATTTCGCCTAAAAGGCATTAAGAACACAAATCCCATAGCCGTGGGCGACCGCGTTCTCTTTCGTTTGGAAGAGAGCAACAGAGGCGTCATTACCGAGATAAAAGAACGCGATAACTACATTATTCGCAAATCGGTAAACCTCTCTAAGCAAACTCATATCATCGCTTCTAATATCAACCTTGCTTTCTTGGTAGTAACCCTCAACAATCCGCCTACCTCTACTACTTTCATCGACCGTTTTTTAGTAACTGCCGAAGCCTATGGTATCAAAACCGTATTGCTTTTCAACAAAGTAGATACTTATACAGAAGACGAGCTCACCGAAGTGAAATACCTCGCTTCAATATACCGCAAGGCAGGTTATGAATGTATAGGTGTTTCGGCTACTACGGGCAAAAATATCGATAAGGTAAAAGCTACTATGGAAGGAAAAACCTGCGTGGTATCAGGGCATTCTGGTGCGGGCAAGTCTACTCTCATCAATGCCATAGCTCCCAATTTACATCTCAAAACTGCCGAAATCTCTCAGCAACATCAGCAAGGTCAGCACACTACCACTTTTGCCGAGATGTTCGATTTGCCTTTTGGGGCACACATTATTGATACTCCAGGTATCAAAGGCTTTGGTATGGTAGAAATCGAAAAAGAAGAACTCACCAACTATTTTCCCGAGTTTTTCGCTCTCAAACACCAATGTAAGTTCAATAACTGTCTCCATACCGATGAACCCCAATGCGCTGTAAAAGCAGCCTTAGACCGCGATGAAATCGCTTGGTCTCGCTACAAAAGCTATCTCCAAATCCTAAAAGGCGAAGAAAGCGTATACCGAGAAGGCGAAGGAGAGTAACGCAAAAAACAATATTAAAATAAAACACCTTCCTCTTACAAGCAACAGACCTCCTATTAGAGGTCTGTTTTCTTTCGTTTTATTTCTGTGTAAATGCCCTTTATAGCAGTTTGAAAATCAAATCTTTATATAGCTATCCTATACCAATCGTCCAAGATTCGTATAAGCTTCCTATAAGCTTTCTATAAGCTCCCTACTACTAAAAAAGGGGTTATTTAAAGAATAAATGCGGGAAAAGAGTTTCGATTGGTTTCTTAACGAAAGCTATTTTTAATGTTGCTCTGAGAAATCCCCAACCATAACTAAAAAACTGTACCAGAAGTGCCCAAACCGATAAAAATCCTATCTTCACACTGCGGTTCTCTCGGGCACTGTCCCACCCTATCAATATAAAATAAGAAACGTATACAAGCAAGGGAGCGATGTGTCCAAAAAAGGCTAACAGTATAGCGCCACAAAGTCCCAAGTCAAAGCAAGTAGGCAACCAAAAAGTCAGCTTGCGCGTTTGTGGGTGCCAATGGTTAAGGATAGCCCGCGTTTGTCCAAATTTGCTCACTTGGGTGCGGAATTTCGCCCACGAAATGCGCCGTTTGTGAAACACAAAAGCAGTAGGAATAAAAGCCGAATCAAAACCCTTTTCCCAAAGGCGTATCACTAAATCAGGGTCTTCACCAGGGTGTATTTTTCCAAAACCTCCCGTCGCCTCAAAAGCTTTACGCGATAAACCCATATTAAAACTGCGAGGTTCAAACCGCTGAATACGCTTTTGGCTACCGCGAATGCCCCCCGTAGTCAGCAAAGAAGTCATCGTATAGTTAATAGCTTTCTGAATATCGGTAAAGTCATCGGTAGCAGTATCCGAGCCCCCAAAACAATCTACGTAATGGGCTTGCAAGAAGTCATCTACCGCTTCCAAATAATGAGAAGGCAAAATGCAATCGGAATCTAAAATGAGAAAATAATCGTGTTGAGCGCGTTGCATACCGTAATTGCGAGAGTCACCAGGGCCTGTGTTAGGTTTAGGAAGATAGGTGATTGATAAATCGTTTTGGTATTTTTTACATATCTGCTCTGAGGTAATAGTAGAGCCGTCCTCTATCACTACTACTTCAAAATCACCTTCGTAAGTTTGTGATGCAAGGCTGTTTAGCAGTTCGTCAAGTTCCTCAGGGCGATTGTATATAGGGATAATAAAACTATATTTCATCTGTTAAAGTAATGTTAAAATTAAAAGATTTTGTAACATCTCTATAATACCATACGTATAATATGCGTATAAGAATCGACAAAAATAAGGATTTTTTCTGAATGAGACAACTAAAAATTACCAAACAGGTAACCAACCGTGAAACCGCGTCTCTTGATAAGTATTTGCAAGAGATTGGTCGTGTAGATTTGATTACTGCTGATGAAGAGGTAGAATTGGCACAACGCATTAAGGCAGGCGATGTAGCCGCCTTAGAAAAACTCACCAAAGCCAATTTGCGCTTCGTGGTATCAGTAGCTAAACAATACCAAAACCAAGGGCTTACCCTGCCCGACCTTATCAACGAAGGAAACTTAGGGCTCATTAAAGCAGCACAACGCTTCGACGAAACCCGTGGATTCAAATTCATTTCCTACGCCGTATGGTGGATTCGCCAATCTATTCTCCAAGCCTTAGCCGAACAATCGCGTATTGTGCGCTTACCGCTGAATAAAATAGGTTCTATCAACAAAATTAACAAGATGTATGCTTACCTCGAGCAAGCCAATGAACGCGTACCTTCAGCCGAAGAGATTGCGCGCGAACTTGATATGTCGGTAAATGATGTGAAGGAATCTATGAAGAATGCAGGTCGCCACATTTCTATGGACGCACCTTTGGTAGAAGGAGAAGACTCTAACCTTTACGACGTGATTCGCAGTAACGAGTCACCTAACCCCGATAAAGCTTTAATATTAGATTCTTTGCGCACCGAGATAGAGCGTGCGCTCGAAACGCTTACCCCTCGCGAAGCCGATGTAGTTCGTTTGTATTTCGGTCTTTCCGACCAGCACGCAATGACCCTCGAAGAAATAGGTGAAACCTTCGACCTCACCCGCGAACGTGTACGCCAAATCAAAGAAAAAGCAATACGTCGCCTTAAACACACTTCCCGCAGTAAAATTCTAAAAACATACTTAGGATAATGATTAACGGTTAGTGGATAATGATAAATTAACCACTAACCGTTAATCATTAATCATTATCAAATGGACTACACTTGGGACTTTAAACCACTACCACCGCAAGCCATTGTCGCTACTTTGCAACAAGAGCTCAACATCAGTGAGCCTTTGGCTATTCTTTTAGCTCAACGAGGCGTGACTACTTTTCAGCAAGCAAAAGATTTCTTCCGTCCTACACTCTCACAATTACATAATCCTTTCCTGATGAAAGGAATGAAAGAAGCCGTTGCTCGTTTAGATCGAGCCTTAAAAAGTAACGAAACAATCCTTATTTATGGTGATTACGATGTCGATGGTACTAGCGCCGTTTCTTTAATGGAGCGCTATCTCAGCAACTTTACTTCTAAATTGTACACCTACGTCCCTGACCGATATACCGAAGGCTATGGTATTTCTTTTCAAGGAATAGACTATGCCGAGGCGCAAGGTTGTACCCTCATCATTGCGCTCGACTGCGGTATCAAAGCCATTGACAAAGTAGAATATGCCAAAGAAAAAGCCATTGACTTTATTATTGCCGACCACCACCGTCCTTCGGAACAAGTGCCAGATGCTATTGCCGTGCTCGACCCCCAGCAATCTGATTGTCCTTACCCATATAAAGAACTCTGTGGTTGTGGTTTAGGGTTTAAATTAGCCCAAGCTTATCACGAGTATTTACAACGCCCGTTCAGCGAACTCATTCCCCTTTTAGACTTAGTAGCCGTTGCTACTGCTGCCGACATCGTACCAATGGACGGCGAGAATCGCTGCTTGACGTACTTTGGTTTAGAAGTGCTCAATAATAATCCATCGGCAGGCGTAAAAGCGCTTTTTGGTGAGCATCAAGGTAAAATTACCATAACCGATGTAGTGTTTAAAGCAGCACCTCGTGTGAATGCAGCAGGACGTATAGAACACGGCAAATACGCCGTTGCTCTCCTCACCGAAACTGATGAAGAACAAGCCATACTTAAAGCTAAGGAAATAGACGCACTTAATACACATAGGAAAGAGCTGGACAGCAGTATCGCCACCGAAGCCCTCAACCAAATAGAGGCAAATGGCGAGCAAGAACACTATACGTCGGTAGTGTTTAATGAAGAATGGCATAAGGGGGTGATAGGTATTGTCGCCTCTCGCCTTATAGAGCATTATTATCGTCCTACGGTAGTCTTTACTAAGAGTGGTAATAAGTATGCTGCTTCAGCGCGTTCGGTACAAGGATTTGATATTTACGAAGCTTTGGAACAATGCAGTGAGTATTTGGAGCAGTTTGGTGGTCATAAATACGCTGCCGGACTCACTTTGCGTCCTGAACAGTATCCGCTTTTCAAAAATGCCTTTGAAGAAGTAGTAAAGCAAACCATAGACTCTTCGCTTCGCTTTCCTAAACTCTTTATAGATACCGCTTTGCCATTGAGCAAACTTACCCAAAAGTTGTATAACGTACTCAAACAGTTCGAGCCTTTCGGTCCTCTAAATCTCCCTCCGCTTTTCTATGCCGAAAACGTAATAGATACCGGCTTTGCTAAACGTATCGGTAAAGATGAAGAACACTTAAAACTCACCTTAAAAGAAGTAGGTACTACCTCGTATTACGACGCAGTAGGCTTTGGTTTAGCACATAAACTCCCCATAGTAACCTCTGGCAGACCTTTCAGCATAGTATATTCAATAGAAGAAAATCAGTGGAATGGCAGAGTAAGTTTACAGTTACAAATAAGAGATATAAAATAAAAAAGAGGTTATTAGAATACTATTCCAATAACCTCTTTTTTTTATTTGTTTCCTTACCTATTTCAAAGCCTCTAACGCTTTAACGTAGTTAGGCTCGTCTGTGGTTTCAGCTACTTGTTCTGTATAAACCACTTTCCCTTGCTCATCTAAAACTATTACACAACGTGATAATAACCCTTTTAAAGGAGTATCAGTAAAGACAATAGGGTAATGCTTTGCAAAATCACCTCTAAAGTCTGAAAGCATAGTGAGATTGTCTATTCCTTCAGCAGCACAAAAGCGAGTAAGTGCAAAAGGAAGGTCTTTAGATACACAAAGGATAGCTACATTGCTGAGTTTAGAAGCTTCCACGTGAAATTTGCGCACAGAAGTGGCACATACACCTGTATCTACACTCGGAAAAATATTTAGTACAACTTTCTTTCCTTGAAAGTCTTTGAGTGTTACTTCAGCTAAATCATTCCTTACAGCTGAAAAATTAGGAGCTATAGTACCCACTATGGGAAGTTCTCCAACAGTATGAGCTGGTTGTTCGTGAAACGTAATATTTGCCATAAAATATAGTTATTATTAATAATATGGAAATAAAACAAAAATAATGCCAAGTATTAAGTTTATAATAGGATTATTATTGAATACTTTCTGCAATGATATAACCACCCGTCCACGCATTTTGGAAGTTAAACCCTCCAGTAATAGCATCAATATCTAGTACTTCTCCTGCTAAATAGAGCTGAGGGTATAGCTTGCTCTCATAAGTCTTAAAGTTGATTTCAGAGAGTTTTACACCACCTGCTGTTACAAATTCTTCTTTGAAGGTAGCTTTGCCCTCTATGGGAAAACGATATTGGGTAAGAGCTTCAGCAAGCCGACGCAATTGTGTTTTGTTGAGTTCTGCCCACACTTGTTCAGGAGCGATATCTGCATTTTCTAAAAGAGCAGACCATAAGCGTTTGGGGAGTTCAAAAAGTGAGAAACTTTGCATTGTTTTGCGTCCGTTGTGTTGTTTAAACTCTTGGAGAACAGAGAGCGTTTCGTCATAAGAAAGCGCCTCTGTAACGTTAGCGGTGAAATTTACTTCCATTAAGCATTGGTAGTTACATTCAGCTAGCACACGAGCTCCCCAAGCCGAGGCGCGCAATACCGCAGGTCCACTAAAACCTGTATGAGTGAAGAGTAGTGGAGCAGTTTCGGTTATTTTTAGTGATTTTCCTTCTTTGCTAAGCAAACGTACAGACGCATTTACAGTAATACCCGATAGTTCTTTTGTCCATTGGGTGGAAGTATGAAAGGTAAATAACGAAGGGACTGGTGCTATGATGGTATGCCCCAAATTAGCTAACAATTGCCATATTTTAGGGTTACTGCCAGTGGTAATGACTATATTTTGAGCAATGTAGGTCTGTTTGGGTGTACTTACTTGCCAACCTTCGGGAGTAGGAGAGAAGGCTTGTACATTCTGCTCAGCGAAGAGCTCTATATGGTGTTTTTTTATTTCGTTGAGGAAGCAATTTACAATGCTCTCCGAAGTATTAGAAATAGGAAATACACGACCATCAGCTTCAGTTTTGAGAGGGACACCGTGAGCTTCAAACCAGTCTATTGTATCACCACACATAAAACGGTAGAAGGGACTGAGGAGTTCCTTACTGCCACGAGGATAGTTCTTTACGAGTTCTTGGGGAGTAAAAGTAGCGTTGGTGAGGTTACAGCGTCCTCCACCTGAAATGCGCATTTTGTGGAGTACTTCTTTGCTTTTTTCGAGGATAGCAATCTTAAAGTTAGGGTGTTTTTCAGCAGTATTAATAGCGGTGAAGAAGCCAGCAGCTCCTCCACCGATAATAAGAAGGTCGTACATAGTTATTTTACCCCAATAAAATTGAACTTATCGTCAAATTTAAGTTCTTGATCGTCGGTAAGTTCTGCTTCATATTTCTTTTTACTAAGGTTGCGCGATACTTCTTTGATAGATTCAAAAGGGAAAGTGGCACGTACGTGTGCTAATATTTTTTCGGGTACTACGTGATCAGGCACTTTGCCGTGACGAGCTTTAAGCTCTTTCCAATCGCCATCTCCGTTAAACTCTATTTCAAGTCCATCGCGAAAGATGACGGTGTACTCTTCGTCCTTGTAATCGGTGTCTTTCCATACCGAAGCGATGTGGTCTACCAAAAAATGCTCGCGTACAAAGTTGATAGCATCAGCAGGGAGGTCGTTAAAAGTTACTTTTTTGTCCTGTGCTGAGGCTACGCTGAAGGTAAGTGTAGCAGCAATGAGTAATAAAAATCGTTTCATTTTAGTCGTCTATTTTTAAGAATTTACCATTTAAGTTAAAAATGAGTTCTACCCCGTTAGAAAGGTCTACTTCGTATTTAGTACGCCCTTTTTTAATTTCTTTAACGATTACATTAGGGTAGTTTTTGTGCACATACTTAGTAATTTTTGTAGGAACAATCTTGGGCGAAACTTGTCCGTTGCGTGATTTCACTTCTTTCCAATTGCCATCAGCACGAAACTCTATTTCTGTACCATCAGCAAAGAGCACGGTGTAGTCCTCTACTTTGCCTTTCTCGGTATCTTGCCATACCGAAACGATACTATTAGCAGAAAAATGTTGATTAATAAAACTTTGTGCACTAGCAGGCAAAGTACTTATAGGTACAAGACCTTCGTCTTGAGCGGTAGCTACTCCAAAAGCAAGTAAAGAGAAGACTACTGTTGATAATGTTTTGAATGTATTCATCTTTTTATAATTGATATATTTAAGGCGACAAAAGTAGCTAAAAATAAAAAAAGTACCAAATGAATGGTACTTTTTATTAGTCATCTATTCTTAAAAATTGTCCTTTAGCATTGAATTCCAAATCGAGTCCGTTAGCGAGCTCTACCTCATAGCCATAGCGTTTCTTTTGGATTTTGTAGATATCCGTTTGAGGGTAGGTTTTCTTTACGTACTGAGCGATACCATTAGGAATGAGTTTTGCAGGTACAGCCTGAGTGCGAGTTTTTACTTCTTCCCAGTCGCCATTGCTATAGAATTCAATTTGAGTGCCATCGTTAAAATACACTTTGTAATCTTGGTCGTGGAAATCGTCGTCTTTCCATACCGATGCGATATCATTTACTTTAAAGTATTGTTTCACGAAAGCTTGCGCCTTAGCTGGCAATTGTTCAAAAGTAATAGGAGTGTCTTTAGCTGATACATTTTGCACTGCTATTACAGTCAATAAAAAAGTGGTGATAATTGATACTAATTTTTTCATCGTTTAATCTGTTTTTAAGTTTAACGGGGCAAAGATACTACCTAATTTGGGAAAGAATTGGGAATAATTATCCTTCCATCTACCATCACCAGCTTTCTATCTGCCATAGTAGCCAATTCTTCGTTATGGGTAACGATTACAAATGTCTGCTGGAACTCATTACGCAGTTGGAAAAAGAGTTGGTGTAGTTTTTCAGCACTTTCGGAATCGAGGTTGCCACTGGGTTCATCAGCGAATACTACCGAAGGGTGGTTCATCAAGGCGCGTGCTACCGACACTCGTTGTTGTTCGCCTCCTGAAAGGGCATTGGGCTTATGGTCAGCACGCGAGGTGAGGTGCAAAAAGTCTAAGAGCTCCATCGCGCGCTTTTCGGCTTCTTTCCTGCCTACCCCTTTGATGAGTGCAGGAATGCAGATATTCTCCAAAGCAGTGAACTCGGGCAACAACTGGTGAAATTGAAAGATAAAGCCTATGTGTTCATTGCGGAATTTTGCCAAGGCTTTGGAGGATAACGACAATATATCCGTACCATTAATCACCAACGACGATGGTTTATTGGCATCTGGACTGTCCAAAGTACCTAAGATGTGTAACAGGGTAGTTTTTCCTGCTCCTGAAGCTCCTACTATCGATACGATTTCGCCTTTGGCAACATTCACCGATACGCCTTTGAGCACTTCTAAATCTTTATAAGTTTTATGAATATTGGTAGCTTGAATCATTTATTTGGCATTTTGATAGATATATACTTCGGTAGCGCCTATGCCGTATTTGGCATATTCGGCATCGTAGAAAGTAACATTAGAATAACGCCCCAACAGGAATTCTAATTCGGTGCGCAACACGCCTTCGCCTACTCCGTGAATAAACACTACCCGTTGGATACGCTGTGCAATGGCAAACTCTAACTGCCGACGAGCGGTTTCGAGTTGTAGGGTAAGCATATCGTAGTTGGTCATATTCTTAGTAGAATCGACCAGTTGCTCAATGTGCAAATCTACTTCCATTGGAGGGATATTACGCTCTTTTTTAGTGAGTGGCGATTTGTTCTTTCGCTTGCTCACTACATCTTTGCGCAAACTCTCTTCATCTATATTGGTAAAAGCACCTTTTAAAGGCGCTTCCTCTTCAATAACTATTATTTCCTCAGGGCGGTAAGTTAATTCAAACCCCTCAGTAGTAAGCACTGTTACCTGCTGAGGCGTAAGGCGCACGATGTGTCCTTTAATGGTATCGTCTAATACTTCTATGTAATCTCCTATGTTCACAGTGCGAGGTGTGAGCCGTACGGGCAGTTAATTTGTTAGTTTGTAAATTTGTAAATTGTCCCATTTTAGAGACACGAAACGTCATTCGTCACTCGTCATTCGTCTTCTGGGTTTCTTATTTTCGTCGCTGGGTCTTGAAAATCTTCCTCATTTTTAGAGGGTAGGTTGCGCGAAATGCGATAGATACCTATCATCAGTAGGCTTATACCTATGATGAGTAACGCTTGGTCGTATTTGGGAAAAAGATAACGCGACAGTGCTACCAATATCCCTAAAATCATTAATATATAATTCATAAATTCCATTTATCAATTTGCTCATTAGCTCATTAGCTAATTGCCAATATTCCTTTTGCGAGTTCAATCATTCTTGGGTCGCTCGTGTGTTTGTTAGGCTCGTCTGAAAGTTTTACAGTAGGTACCCACTCGTTATCGCTGGTAAGTACCCCAGTGAGCTTCATCACTATGTTCATCGGACGTAAGCCTACATCATTAGTGAGGTCGGTACCTATCCCAAATGAAATACCTATTTTACCTTTACAAGCTTCGGTAATTGCTTGTACTTTCTTAGGGTTAAGTCCGTCAGAGAAGATAATGTATTTAGAGAGTGGGTCTATCCCCATCTTCTTGTAGTGTGCTATTGTCTTTTCGGCAAAGACTATAGGGTCGCCACTATCGTGACGCACACCGTCGAACAACTTGCTGAACTTCTTATCGAACTGCTTGAAAAACACATCGGTAGTATACGTATCCGATAGTGCTACCCCAAGGTCGCCACGGTACACATCCACCCAGTGTTCGAGAGAGAGTGCATTAGCCATTTTGTAGCTGTACTCAGCTGCGTGGAACATAAACCACTCGTGAGCGTGAGTACCTATCGGTTTTACCTTGTATTTCATCGCAAAATGCACATTGCTGGAACCTATAAAGGTTTGGTTGTAGCCTTCCATTAAGGTATGCATCACGATGTCGTGCACGTGATACGAATGGCGACGACGGGTACCAAACTCGGCAAATACCACTCCTAATTCTTTGTATAACAATTCTTTTTCACGAGTATTAGCTATCACTTGCTCATCTGTCCAAGCGGTCGCTTTGGTGAGTTTATAGAAGAGCTCGCTAATTATAGAAAGTAGGGGCACTTCCCAAAGTATCGTGCGATACCAATAGCCCTCAACAGTTACCTGCAAGTCGCTACCGTTTTGTTCGATATGTACTTCCGAAGGGTCATAGCGATACCCTTCCAAAAAGTCTAAATACAGCGGACTCAAATAGGGGCAGTTATCTATCAAAAACTGCTTTTCGGCTTTGGTGAGTTTCAGTTTTGCCATATTGTTCACCTCTTCTCTCAAAGCCTCAGCAAAGCCATCGGGGAATTCGTGTTTGCCACGGTTGATAAAAGTGTAACGTGCTTTGTTTTTAGGAAATAACTGCACTACGCCACATTGCATAGTGAATTTGTAAAAATCGTTGTCTAATAATGAGTTTAGGATTGCAGACATATATTTTCAATTAACAATTTACAATGGATAATTAGTAAGTTTAAAAAACTTATTTTGGGCAAAGATAATAAATAAATTGCAATTATAACCGATTGCTTCCTAATTCTATTCCACCTATTTTTCGTCTTAGCTTTGGTTTAGATTCGCCTTAGGTTCGCTTTAGCTTCGATTAAAAAGGAATTAAATGTAGATAGCAATAATTTAGAATGATTTCTCTACTTGATTCAATGCTTCCAAGATAATATCACAGCCTTCTTTTATTTCTTCTTCTGTAAGGGTAAGTGGAGGAGAAAGTCGTACGGCGCGGTGTTCAAACAACAGCCAATACACAATGAGTCCCCTATCTTGACAGTAATTCACTACAAAATCGGCGATTTCGGCAGTCTTAACGATAACTGCTAACATCAGTCCTTTACCGTTCACGCTTTCAATGAGTGGGTGTTGCAAATACTTGCGGAAGAGTTTTTCTTTCTCTAAGGTTTGAGCCATTAGGTCGGTAGTGAGGAGCTGATTGAGAGTTGCCAACGAGGCTGCTGCTATCACAGGGTTGCCCCCAAAAGTGGTGATATGCCCCATTTTAGGACTGTTTGCCAATAGTTGCATACGCTCATACGACGACACGAATGCCCCTACCGGCATACCGCTTGCCATACCCTTGCCTATTGCGATAATATCGGGGGTAAAGCCATAGTTTTGGAAACCAAAGAGCTTGCCGGTACGTCCGAAACCTGGTTGTATCTCGTCGATGATAAGCAGGGCTCCCACTTCTTCACAACGGCGTTTTACCTTGATAAGATAGTCGTTTTGGGGTTCGATAAATCCTGCTCCTCCTTGGATACTTTCCAAGACTACCCCTGCGGTGCGCTCGGTGATTTTGAGGATATCGGCTTCGTTGTTGAACTCTATAAAATCTACATCAGGGATAAGCGGACGATAAGCGCGTTTGCGTTCTTCATAGCCCATTAGGCTCATCGAACCTTGTGTATTGCCGTGGTAGGCGTTTTTGGCAGCGATAAGTTGAGTTCTACCCGTAGCGCGTTTGGCTAATTTTACTGAGCCCTCAATAGCTTCCGTACCGGAGTTTACCAAATAGGTAGTATTGAGCTCTGGTGGTAACTGTTCAGCAAGGAGTTTGCAGAAATCTACTGCTGGTTTTTGTACGTACTCGCCGTATACCATTACGTGCATATAGGTAGCACACTGCTCTTGGATAGCCTTCACTACCGCAGGGTGACAATGCCCTAAGGTGCAAGCCGATACGCCTGCCACAAAATCTAAATAACGCTTGCCATCGGTAGTGTAGATATAGCTACCCTCGGCACGTTCTACCTCCAACAATCGCGGATAAGGCGAGGTAGGGGCTTGATATTTTAAAAAATCTTGTTGTTGATTCATTATTTTTTTTCACTATTTACTCTCCAAGAGTCTTAATTATTATCTAACATTTTTATTATCTGGCATTTCTTCCATCATTGTCTTTGTAAGTTCTTCTGCTTCTATCCAATGAATTGTTAAATCAATAAGTTGTTTCAGAAAAGACAAGTCCTTATCTTCCCAAACTCTTATATAATGAGTTTCATCATTCCCCAACCATACAGCACGTTTTGCAACATTTTTAATATTAGTATCACCAATATGTTTATTGATAACCTGCATTAAAGGTGTTTTTTTTATACTTTTTTCTTCTGAAGGATTATTTTTTATAGCATAATCCTTTATGAGAAACTCTAATGCTTTTCTATATCCAACGCCTGTAATTTGATCAAGCATATTTTGCTGAGCAAAATACGCTTGATTATAGATAATAGAGAATTGAGGAGATATTGTTTTTATAATCTCGCTAAATTCTTTTTCTAAAAAAGCCCCTATAGATATCTCTCTTAGAACGCCTTTGTAATAATAAGCTATAAAACCTTTATTACAATCACTATTAGTACATTGAAAAAAAGCTTCAACTATTTTTGTTCCAAAATTATAATAATCTAACCCACTTATATATTTAGGTATTTGATACTTATGACAATGGGGACAAATATCCGGATATTTATCTATATTTTCAGCATATTCATTATGTGTTATAATTTTCATATTTACAAATTCTAATATTTTTTCACTTTTTCAAAATCCTTAAGTATAACAAAGTATGCGGTGTATGCATTGTCAGTTGCTAATTTCAACTTTGCCAAAGTGTGAAACTTTGCCAGAGTATGCGACGCAACCATTGTCAATTGTCAATTATCAATTGTTAATTGTCAGAAAGCAATCTATCCAAGCTTACAATGTCTTGAATGAGCACTTGTCTTGCCTTACTGCCTTCAAACGGACCTACTACACCTGCGTGTTCTAATTGGTCGATGAGGCGACCTGCGCGGTTGTAACCTAATTTTAGTTTGCGTTGCAAGAGCGAAGCCGAACCTTGTTGGGCATTCACTACCACTTCGGCAGCTTCGCGGAACATAGGGTCACGCTCCGAGGGGTCGAAGTCTAAATCTACACCCTCTCCCTCAGGTCCTATATACTCAGGAAGCAAGTACGCATCGGGGTAAGCACGCTGTGCCCCAATAAAGTCGGTAATGTGTTTTATTTCGGGGGTATCTACAAAAGCACATTGTATACGTACGGGTTCATTTCCTTGCGAGTAGAGCATATCACCTCGTCCAATGAGCTGTTCTGCTCCTGAGCCGTCCAAGATGATTTTAGAGTCTATTTTAGAGCTTACCTTAAAGGCAATACGCGTAGGGAAGTTGGCTTTAATAATACCAGTAATCACATTGGTCGATGGGCGTTGAGTAGCGATAATCAAGTGAATACCAATGGCTCGGGCAAGCTGTGCCAATCGTGCAATAGGAAGTTCTACCTCCTTGCCTGCTGTCATTATCAGGTCGGCAAACTCATCTACCACCAATACGATGTAAGGTAAGAAGCGGTGTCCCTCGTTAGGGTTTAGCTGTCGCGCTTTAAACTTAGCGTTGTACTCTTTGATGTTCCGCACTTGGGCATTTTTCAGCAGTTCGTAGCGGTTGTCCATCTCTATACAAAGGGAGTTGAGCGTGTTCACCACCTTTTTGTTATCGGTAATAATTGCTTCTTCACTATCGGGCAATTTAGCGAGGAAGTGACGTTCTATACGCTCAAATATCGAGAGTTCTACCTTTTTAGGGTCTACTAACACAAACTTCACTTCGGCTGGGTGCTTCTTGTAGAGTAGCGAACTGAGCACTACATTTATCCCTACCGATTTACCTTGTCCGGTTGCCCCCGCCATTAGTAGGTGAGGCATTTTGGTAAGGTCGGCTACAAAAGTTTCGTTGCTAATTGTTTTTCCGAAGGCGATAGGCAGTTCCATTTCGGCGTGTTGGAATCGCGGTGCAGTAATCATCGTGCGCATATACACCATTGTAGGCTTCTTGTTTGGCACTTCAATACCTATCGTACCTTTCCCTGGAATAGGTGCGATAATACGAATACCAAGTGCTGCCAATGAAAGGGCTATGTCGTCTTCTAAGTTCTTGATTTTTGCAATACGTGTCCCCGCTTCGGGTACAATTTCGTAAAGAGTAACGGTAGGACCTATGGTCGCCTTTATCTTCTCTATTTTAATTTTGTAATCGTTCAGCGTTTGTACGATTGTATTCTTGTTTTCCTCCAATTCTTCTTGGTTAATAACAATACCACTGTCTTTGGGGTCGTCTAAGAGGTCGAGTGTAGGGAAACGGTAATCGCTAAGTTCTAACGTTGGGTCATACTCTCCATAGTTCTCTACCAATTGCTTAGCCAGAGCCTCGGGGTCTATTGCCTCTGTTGGCTGAGTAGGCGTTACTGTAAAATCAGGTTGTTCCTCTTCGGGAATATTAGTGATTTCTAAACCTCCCTCTTGTCCATCAAGGCGCGGAATTTCCTTTTTATGGGTAAAAGGGTCTAACTTTTCGTTTTCACCTTGTGGAATGATAAAATCTATTTCGCCCTCATCAGTAGTAAATTCTATGGAATTAGGCTCTTTTTCTATACTTTCAAAGCTGTTTTCCTCCTCATCGCCTTGCTCCTGTTCTTCTTCGTCTTCGCGTTTCAGTTTAGAGAATGTGTTTTGGAAGAAACTAACAGCCTTTTCAGTAGTGAGATTTAGTTTGAAAATGGCATAGAGTACCACTATAAGTACCAAAAGAAGTATAGTGCCCAATTTGCCCAAATAGTCTTGTAGAAAATGGTTTAGTTCATAGCCCGAAACACCTGCTAATATGGTAGCTTTCCCTCCCAAAAATCCTAAGGCGGTTGAAGTGAATACCATTAACAGAATCCCCCAGAACCAGCGGTTTAGCAATGGCTTTTTCATATTTAGGATAAGTTTCATCCCTGATAGAAATAGAAGCCACACAGGAAAGATAACTGCCAGTCCAAAACCTTTATATACAAATAACTGACCCAAATAGGCTCCTATCTTACTGCCTATATTGTCAGCAATTTCTTCCCGATTGCTCAAATCTGCCCATCCACTTTGGTCAGTCTGCCACGAGAAGAAGAATGACGAAAAGGTAAATACCAAATACAGCGATAGCAGTACTAAAAATACGCCAAAAGCCAATTTGCGCTGTTGAGGTTTATTAGTATCCTTCTTCTTCTTTTGTGTTTCTTGTGGTTGTTTCTTTTTAGCCATTTATAGTTAAGCGTTTTTTCAATTAAATTTTATGTAACGTCAGTTCAAATGCGTTTTATATACTTGATTCTGAACCTCATTTATGCTAATTTCTGAGATGTAGTCTCACTCCTTGTATTTCACTTCTTCCAAAAACTGCACCTCATACAAGTTGCGGTAATAGCCGTTTTCTATTTGCAACAACTCCTCGTGATTGCCTATTTCCACTATCTTCCCTTTGTCTAATACTATTATTCTATCAGCTTTTTTTACGGTGGTAAGGCGGTGTGCAATGATGATGGACGTGCGTCCTTCGGTCATCTTATCGGTAGCCTCTTGTATGAGCTTTTCCGAATGCGAATCTACTGAAGACGTTGCCTCGTCCAAAATAAGAATTTGCGGTTTGTGTACGTAGGCGCGCAAGAAAGCTATCAGCTGGCGTTGTCCTGCCGAAAGCATAACCCCACGCTCTTTCACGTTGTAATGATATCCCTCTGGCAAACTCATCAAAAAGTTGTGAACTCCTATACTCTTAGCAGCCGCAATCACTTCCTCTTCGGTGATAGCAGGATTTTTCAAGGTGATATTGTTGTAAATACTATCGGCAAATAGGAATACGTCTTGCAACACGGTAGCAATGTGCTCTCGTAGCGAACTGAGAGTATACTCCTCAATGTTCACCCCATCGATGTAAATCGCCCCCGAAGTCAAGTCGTAAAAACGGTTTAGCAAATTAGTGATAGTGGTCTTCCCTGCACCCGTTGCCCCTACAATCGCAATGGTTTCGCCTTCTTTTACTTCAAAACTAATGCCGTGCAAGATTTCTTCCCCTGCTACGTATTCAAAACGGACGTCTTCAAACTTAATATTACCTTTCACCTCCTTCAACTCTTTCTCACCTCCGGTTTCAGTATCCGTTTCAGTATCCAAAATAGCAAATACGCGGTCAGAAGCGATAATGCCCATCTGCAAAGTGTTGAACTTATCGGCTATATGCCTAATAGGTCGGAATAACTGTTGCGAAAGCTGTATGAAAAGGAAGATATTCCCTAAGTCGTACACGTTATCCCCTATAATTTGCCGACCGCCAAACCACACAATCAGCGCAATGGTAATCGATACACACAAGTCGCCAATCGGAAAGAAAATAGAGTTGTACCATATCGTTTTCAGCCACGCCTGTTTGTGTTTCTCGTTTATCTTTTTGAAATTCTCCAATTCTTCGCGCTCTTGCGCAAAAAGTTGTAATACTTTAATACCCGAAATGCGCTCTTGTACAAAGGCGTTTAGGTTTGCCACTTGGTGACGTACCTCCACAAAAGCAGCGTTCATTGAACGTTGAAACCAACGCGTAAAGTACAAAATCAGAGGCATCGTAGCATAGCTGATAAGCGCCAATTTCCAATCAATCACAAACATTACAATCGTGATAACAAACATTTTCAGTATATCGCTTGCCATCTCAAAAAGCCCCGAACTGAAAATTTCGCCTATCCGTTCCATATCGTTCACCGCACGCGTTACCAATACCCCTATGGACGATTTGTCAAAATACCGCATCTTAAAGCGCAACAAGTGCGCAAAAAGCTTTTCTCGCACATCGCGTATTACCGTTTGTCCTAGCCAGTTAGAGTAATAAGAAAACAGAAACTGCATTGTTACTTCCGCGCATAGTAAAGCTATGAGTATGTACACAATGCGCACTAAACCCTCGTAATCCTTAGGAGTGATATAATTGTCAATCGCTACTTTTATCAGGTAAGGTTGTGCGGTCGAAAAGATAGACGATAGCACTGCAAAGAGAGCTACGGCTATAAATACCCCACGATAAGGTTTTACAAAGCGCGACAGCTGACGAAAAGTATGTTTAGTCCGAGATGTTTTTTCTGACATTGTTTTCTTTTAAGGTGGCAAAATTACGAACTAATTCCCAAATCCCCAAATTTAACACTCGTCATTTATTCCCCGTTTCTTCTATCTCACCCCAGTTCTACCTCGTCTCACCAGTTCTCATTTGCTAATTTTCAAATCTGCTAATTAAATTGTCTTTCGTGCTACGACTATATAAAAAAATCGCTACAACCTGTGTAGCGATTTTCCTTATAAAAATTTAATAACCAAGTTACTTAGTAACGTTTGTTACTTCTACTGTCCACTCAGCGGTATTGCCATTAGCTGCCTCAATCTTGTATTTATGTGGGTTTGTCCAGTCTCCTGGAGTGCCCAATCGTGGTGCATCGCCTATCGGGAATACACGAGCAGCGGTGGAAACCGATAGAATAACAGTGAGATTAGCTTTGCTTACTTTATCTCTTTCCACGGTCGGGAAATCGCTATTGGCAGCAGGTACTGTTACTTCTATTTTTACAGTTTTATCGGTCTTGTTAATCTCCTTCTTGTTCACTGTTAAATTGATGAATTTCACAATCTTTTGGTTACTTGCCTTCGATATTTCATCGCTGATAAACCGATATTCCACTCTGTCTACATTGGTAACATCATTTTCTTCAAAGGCAGGCAACTCTTCCAAATTGCTTTTCAAACAACTGTTAAAGCCTATCGCTAAGATAGCAAAAAGTGCATATAATATATATCTTTTCATTTTTCTTTCGTTTTTAAGTTATTACCAACCTGGGTTTTGTGCGTCGTTTATACCACTTGCCGAGCGCTGGTCTAAAGTACCTTGTGGAATAGGCATCAAGTAGCGTTTAGTAGTAAAAGTGCGTTCCCACGCCCCGTTGCGGGTAATTTGGGCTACCATAAACTGCTTGCGGTCTTTGGTGATTTGTATCTTGTGCACAGGGGTGTTAAGTGCGTTTATCACTGCTCCTGCTGCAGCTCCGTCATTAGCATCACCTCCATATTGTCCCCAGCGCAAGAAACTCCAGTATAGGTCACCTTCGTAAGCCATTTCCACACGGCGTTCGCGTATGTAATCTTTCCAAGCATCGGCTAAGGTGGCTGCTGTCGAAGCAGGTAAGTTTCCGTGGGTTACGCGTGTTCTGTTAAGAGCGGTAACCGCTTGTGCCACATCACCTTTTAGCAAATAGGCTTCTGCCAAGTTCATATACATTTCACCCAATCGCGCTATTACAAAATGGTAATCTGTATTATTGCTTACGTACACGCGGGGTTCAACTTGCACCACAGCTTTGCGCCAGTAGTACCCCGAAGCGGTAGTATACCAAGAGTCCGATTGCCCTTCACGCACTCCTGCCCATAGGTTACCGCAAATATTGGTTTCCACCTCTTCTTTTAGCCAATTACTTTGGTCGTATACAACGGTTTGATAGAAACGGGCATCGCGGTGCTGATACATTAGCTTGCTGATGTTAGTCTCTGTGGCACTACTTTTTATTTTCCCGTAACGGGTGATGATATTCCCTTTGGCATTGGTTCCCAAATCGGCAGCTTCAGGTACATTGTGGCGCACGGTGTTTAAAGCGCCTTCAGTAAGCGATGAAATATCTCCGTTTTCCACATTGTTGAGGAACTGTGAAGTTTCATACCAAGGTTTAGCCGTGTGGTCTGCTTGGTCTACCACCAAATATTGGTCTATTAAATCTTGTGTAGGGAAGTAACTTGCCCAACCTTCAAACGAACGTCCTTTGGCATCGGCAAATTCTTTACCGCCTACAAATTTCACTTCGTTATTGTTGATATTCGGTACAACTCTTATCATCTCGTTAAAATTACCCACCGTTGTATTGAGGCTCAAGCGATAATGAGCTAAGATAATCTCCTTGTCATACTTGCCTGCCTCTACAAACATATTGCCGAAGTTTTCTGCCGAAGTAAGGGCGTATTTGCCTGAATTAATCACTGCTTTTGCCGATTCAATAGCGATATCTAAATAATGAGCGTCTTTGGTATAAGCGTAGGCTTGCAAGGCAGCACGGCTTCTAAAAGCGTGAGCTGCGTACTTGTTGGCTCTCCCTGGTGCCGAAGTCTCTGGCATTCCTTGGGTGGCTTTGGTCAAATCGTCCATTACATATTTGTAGCTCTCGGTAGGATTTTTGGTGTAGAGTGTCCTAAAAGCCTCTTTGTCTTTGGTGTTGAGCACCCTTAAAATGGGTACAAAACGTCCTTGCCAGCGTGTTTGGTGGAAAAATAATACCCCTCTTAGCAAATAACCTTCGGCTTTTAACGCCTCAGTAGGAGCTTTCTCTATAATCATATTGCACTCGCGCAAGTTGGCAAAAAAGTCATCAAGCCCTTGTGCCGAACCTGTAAATCTATCAAATCGCTCCACAGGAAATACATCTAAGTTGTTTAAATCGCTGTGGATACCATTAGGCGTAATACTTTCTGAATAAGCATAACCTGTAAAGTTGGTAATAGTGCCGTTATAAGAGTTGATTACAAACGACTCAGCCGACTCTTTACTGCCCCAAACCGTCTCGTCGTCATAACTCTCAAATGGTTTGGTATCAAGTTCATTACAAGCAGTGAGCCCTGTTAGAACTACCGCTATACTGATATATTCGATATATTTTTTCATATACTCTTGTTTTTATAGTGCGACATTTAAACCTAATGAAAACATTCGCTCATTAGGATATCCAAAGAAATCACTGTTCACTATTTCAGGATCCATACCGTACTTAGTGGCTTCCGAAATAGTAAATACATTTTGTCCGCTAAGGGTAAGCTTCATAGCGTATATCCACTTGTAGTCCTTCAAAGCGGCTTTCTTCAAATCATAAGAAATTGAAAAGTCTTTCAATCGCAAATAAGCCCCATTGATGAGCCAATGGTCACTACTTGCCACGTTATTATTGCCGTTTACTGAATGCGAAGATACTAATCGTGGAAACTTAGCTCCTGTATTGTCGGGGCGCCAGTAATCCAATTGGAACTCGTAGAAAGGCGTAGTACCCGCATTGGCACTTTGTCCCAAAATAGTACTACCTAAATAAATATCAAAACGTGTAGCCCCTTGTAAAAGCATATTAAACGAAAAAGCTTTATAGCTCACTCCTAAATTGATTCCATAGTTAGCTCGTGGGAAACCGTTTTTACCGATACGCGCAAAGTCAGCTCCATCAATCTTACCGTCTCCATTGAAGTCTTCGTATTTGATGTCTCCTCCTGTTAAGTGATGTGAGTTCACGCGCTTAGGATTGTTGTACACATCGTTAGCGTCTTGGTAATACCCCAAGGTGCGATAACCTGTACCGTAGTAACCTACTTGTTGAGTGGTACGCAAATACGGGTTTTTACGGTTTTCCAAGCTCTCATCAGGGTTATTAGCCCATAATTGGTCAAAGAAAGTAGTGTTCACCGAAACACTGTATTTCAGTTCGCCTATGTTGTCTTTCCAACCCAATTGCACTTCGTAACCCGCACGACGGTGTTCTTTGTTAGAGAGTACTTTAGGTAACGACTTTCCAAGAGGGGCGGTATACCCTACTTCCAATGGGTCTGGCGCGGTAAGATAACCAGTAGTTTTGTAGAAAAAGTAGTCAAACGAACCGTACAAGCGATTCCTGAGCGACTCGAAATCAAAACCTATGTCGGTTTGTTTGGTGGTATACCACGTAATATCGGACGAAGGAATATCGCCTTCCGAAAAACCTTGATAAAACTTGCCGTCAATCACATAACTTGTATTATTCAGGTTATAAGAGGGCAAATAAGCAAAACGCCCTACACCACTGTCCAAACCCACTTCTCCATAAGAACCGCGTAGTTTAAGCAAGTCGGAAATATGGCGCTCTTTAAGCGTTTTCATAAACACCTCATCCGAGAGTATCCAGCCGAATGAACCTGAGAAGAAGGTACCCCAACGCCTATCCTTAGGAAAGAGGTCTGACGCATCGTGGCGCATACTGCCTTCCACAAAATAGCGTTTGGCATAATTGTATTTCACTTGTCCCACAACACCAGCTCTACCGTTTTCGCTCTCTCCACCGCCTCCGTCCATACCTTCTTTAGGTCCTGGATTAAATTGGTCGATAGGAAAATTGTAGTTAATTCGCTTATGCCATAGGTTATTGTTAAAACCATAAGAGGCTTCATAACCCGCAAGTGCTGAAATACCGTGCTTGTTAAAATCCTTAACGTACTCAGCAAAAGCTTGATAAGTATACGTATATGCATTGCCAATCGATTTGTTGAGTTGCGGTTTGGCTACAGCTGCGGGCGTAGTGCTATCCCAGTCGTACTGTTTAGCATCTTTACGCCAAGACTTATCTTCTGAGCTCATATAACGATAGTTGAAGTTACCTCTCACTTTCAAACCGCTTACCCAAGGCAATGCCCATTGCAAGCCTATCTGTCCGTTAATATGTTTGTAGTTTTGGCGTGAATACCCTGCATCTCTCGAAGTCTCGGCTACAGGGTTATCGGTAGTGTTTACATAAGGAAGTCCATATTTGTTCACCGCAGGAGTCAGCGGATTGTGGTTTACCAAAGTATGGCTAAACACTTGGTAATAGCCACTTGCAGTCGATGAATAAGGGTGTTCGTTTTCTTTTAAATAACCGTCGATAGAGGTATTACCCGAAAGTCCCGTACCGGGTATGTCGAACTCTTGGTTCACACGGAAGTTAATCGTCTCCATATGGTGCGTACCACTGCGGTAGAGTGAACCCTTATGCAAATAACCTAACGAAGCCAAATACTTGTTGTGTTCTTTACCTCCTGTTATTTGCAAATTGTGCCGATATTGCTGTGCAAATTCTTTTAAGATAAGTTTTTGCCAATCGGTATTGGGGTAATTCAGCTGGTCGCTACCATCTAAAATCTTTTGCAATTTGTCATCGGTATAGGTAATGGGCAAATTGTCGTTCTGTTTAGCGATATTGTTTTGCACCGCCCACTGATAGGCATCTAAGCGTTTAGGAAGAAACGAAGGCTGTGAAATGGTTACAGAGTGATTGTACTCAATGGTAGTAACCCCCTCTTTACCACGCATAGTGGTCACTTGCAAAATACCATTAGCAGCACGCGCTCCATACACCGCCGTTGCCGAAGCGTCTTTCAATACCGAAATAGATGCGATGTCCTCGGGAAGCAGATTTACAAAATCGTCGTAATCGCGTATAATGCCATCAATTACTACCAATGGCGTACCTCCCCCGCGAATAGAAATCGTACTGCGGTTGTCAAGCCCAGCCGAGCCTTTCACTATCAACCCTGGTGAACGCCCTGCCAATCCTTGCGTGATATTAGTTACAGGAATTTCTTTTAACTCCTCTGTCTTAACAGAAGATACTGCAGAAACAAGAGATCTTTTAGTAGATGTGGTATAACCTACCACCACCACATCGCCCAACTCTTGTACTTGAGATTTTAGTAAAGTGTTGATTGTAAGTGATTTACCCCCCCCCCATTTACGGCTACTTTCTTAGTCTGTGTTTCGTAACCTACTGAACTAAACTCCAATACAGCATTATTAGGTACATCAATGCTGTAATTACCGTCAAAGTCTGTTGCTACCCCGTGAGTAGTCCCTTTTATCAGTACACTTACTCCAGGCAGTGGACTTTTATGCTCATCGGTAACAACACCGGTTACCTTAATTTGAGCTCTACCTACTTGTGTACAGAAGACCAGCACAAGCAGTAACAAACAATAAATGCATTTGTTCATATAACAAGAAAAATTTTGGTTAACTAAATCAGGAAATTTTCAACGCTACAAAAGTATAACACTTTTTTAACACGTACAAGTTTTTTGCCAAATATTTTTACGAAAACTTTCTCTATTCTTTCCTTATTATTCATTTATAAGCAATTATACGAACGCTTTTCTTCTTATTTATCTAAAAACAACCACTACCAAAAATCCTTTTTCCCATCGCTATACTCCCATCTTAGATTCGCCTTACCATCATCTCATCGACGAGGTTTTCACCACATTACCCTCGACTTTCCCGTCGCTATATTCCCTCTTTGAAGGTAGCCAGCGACAGCTGGGTATGTGTAAAGGGAGATGTTATCTCCTAGTGCCTATGCCCTAAGACCTCACACTTCTTCATTTACTAATTTACTAATTTACTAATTATCCCTTCTCCTTTTCCGTCATACTCCCCCTAGTGCCTATGGCCTAAGGCCTAGTGCCTTTTCCCTTTCTTTCGCCTCGAAATCCCGATTTTAACATTTTTAGGGCTGTTGTATTATATTATGAATCAACTATTTATATACCCTTTCTATACCAATCGTCCAAGATTCGTATAAGCTTCCTATAAGCTCCCTATAAGCTACCTCCACCCTTCTCATAGCATTTTTTCATCAAAATTCCTCTTAACTCACTTCTGATATCTTTCGTTTTTCTCCGCCTCCATTTACTAATCTGCTAATTTTCTCATTCTCTCATTTTCTCATTCTCTCATTTTCTCATTTTCTCATTTTCTCATTCTCTACTATTAATTACCATTATTTTAAAATTAAAAAAATCTATAAATCCAGTACTCTTCTTTGCAAAAAAACTGCTACCTTTGCACCGTAGAATTTTTAAAATAACAAATTATGAGTTTAAATACCTTAGGGCTTGATAAAGCCAAAGTAGAAAAAGAAATCGGCTTGCTAAATGTACTGCTTGCCAATTATCAAACGTATTATCAAAACTTGCGCGGTGTACACTGGAACGTAAAAGGAAAACGCTTCTTTGAACTACACGTGAAGTTCGAAGAACTTTATAATACCGCACAAGAACAAGTCGACGAAATAGCTGAGCGTATTCTTACCCTCGGTGGCGTGCCTTTTCACACTCTCGAAAGCTATGTAAAGCACACTTCTGTTCCCGTAGGCGAAAACATTTTCGACGATGATAAAACCGTACGCCTGATAATCAATACCATTAGCACTTTATTACCTTTGGAAAGAGAACTTTTGAACTTCTCTGATGAAATAGGTGATGAAGGGACTAATAATCTAATGAGCGACTTTGTAACCGAACAAGAGAAAACCGTTTGGATGCTCAAAGCCTACCTCAATGAAGTAATTTAATACTGAATTTTGATTAAACGAGGAAGAGGAATTGACTAAAAATAATCAATTCCTCTTTCTTTTTTTGCCAATTCATAATTAATCCCTACCTTTGCACAACTCATAACTCTTAATTGATAACTCATAACTTTTAACTCATAACTAATGAAATATTTAATCACATCTATCCTATTTATCGCAACCACTATCCTCACCGCTCAACACAAAGCCCCTACCGATTGGGAACTCTCAGGACTCAAAGGAAAAGTGAAAAGTCAGCGCAGTATCCCTTATGAGGTAGTTACCCAAGGAAAAACATTCGTAAAAGGAGCTATCGACCGCGATTTGGATACAGTAGTCAAGATAGGTAACCTCGACAATCTTCAAAAAGATTTCAACCCCAATGGATATCTCACTCAAATGCGTTTTTTCTTCAAAAACGGTGAGTTGTACAGTCGTATGGAATACTATTACAATCCCCAAGGGCAACTGTTTGAAACCCGTTACAATTCCGATAAAACCCTTTATGTCTACAACCCCGAAGGCTATCTTATCAAAGATGCGACCTACTCACCTGGGGGCTTCTTAAAAACACATTACAACTATCAAGTAGATACCAATGGCAAAGTGCTAAAAGAGGAAACTTATCACGCCAATCAGTTAGAGTCTACCATAGCTTATACTTACAACAAACAAGGCGACCCTGTCGAGATGCGTTACTACGATGCTCAGGGCAATCTGTTGCAAAGGGTAGAAAGCAAGTTCAATAAACAGCATTTAGCCGAACGCAATCGCACTTACGACAAAGACAATAAGTTGGTGAATATTACTACCAAAAAATACAATAGTCAAGGAGATTGTATCAAACTACAAGCAGAAAATAAACTACCTCAAAAACAGAAGAATGTAGCGACTTACGAGTATAAATACGATAATCAAGGTAATTGGATTGCCAAAACGACCTTCATCAACGGTGAACCTCGACAAATTATAGAACGCACCCTCAGTTATTATGAATAACATTCACTTTTTCGGTGTAAGGCATCTGTCGCCTTCGGCAGCCTATCATTTAATTGCCTTCTTAGAGGAAAACAATCCCAAGTGTATTCTCATCGAAGGTCCTGCCGATGCTACCCCTCTGATATCTCAAATAGCGCAAAAGGGGGTAAAACCTCCTATCGCTATGCTGGGTTATACTACCGAATTGCCTATCGAAACAGTGCTCTATCCATTGGCATCTTATTCTCCCGAATATCAAGCAATATGTTGGGGAGTAAAGAAGAAGGTAACACTTCGTTTCATCGATTTGCCTTCGGAGAATATGCTGAAATTGAAGCAGGAGCAACGCACGGAGGAAGAAGCCGAAAAAGCCAAAGATTTTTATCTCTACCATAATACCCTCTACAAGCAAATAGCCGAAGAGGGGGACGAAACCGACTATGAAGATTATTGGGAACGCCATTTTGAACACAATCTCAATCCTGATGCTTTTGCACCCACACTTGCCTTACAATCGGGTGAAATGCGCCAAATGGTCATAGATAAAGAATATGAAGACGCGCCTTTCGATTTCTCGTATAATCTCATTCGTGAGGCATATATGAAACGTGAGATTGCTAAGGCTTGCACCGAGTTCAAACCCGAAGAAATAGTAGTAATTGTAGGGGCTTACCACTTATCAGGTATCCAAAACAGCCTACCTGCTATAACTGATGACGAGCTCAAAAAGCTTCCCAAAGCTACCTCTCAACTCACCCTAATGCCTTATTCCTATTTGCGTCTCAGCAGTCGTACGGGGTACGGAGCGGGCAATACGGCTCCTTATTACTTTGAACTGATGTGGCAAGCGATGCACGAAAACACCCTCAATCAGCTCTCAGCTGTCTATCTTACTAAAGTAGCCAAAATCTTGCGTGCTCAAGGGCAAAATGCCTCTTCTGCTAGCGTAATTGAAGCGGTGCGTCTTGCTAATGTGCTTTCGGCTATGAAAGGCGGTACTTACCCTGTGTTGCAAGACCTCCACGATGCAGTGGTTACTTGTTTTGGTGGGGGAGACCTTGCTGTGGTAGCCGAAGCAATCAATAAGGTAGATATCGGTACAGCTATTGGGGCATTACCCGAAGGAGTGAGCCAGACGCCCGTACAAGAGGATATGAACCAAGAGCTGAAACGCTTAAAGCTCACCAACTACAAATCGGCAGTAGCGCAAGACCTCACCCTCGACCTGCGTGAGAACTTAAAAGTAAAAACCAAAGAAGCTGCTTTTATAGACCTAAATCGCTCTACATTCCTTCATCGCTTGGAAGTGTTGGGCATTCACTTTGCCACTCAGCAGCACGTACAGCAGGATAAAGCCTCGTGGGCAGAGAAATGGGTGTTGCAGTGGAGTCCTGAGGTCGAAATAGAAATCGTAGAAGCTAACCTTAAAGGTGAAACTCTTGAAATAGCAACCGCCTTTGTACTCAAAGAACAGCTCAACGAAAGCACCGACCTTTCAGTAGTAGCTAAAATCATTAGGCAGGCTTGCGAATGTCAGCTTACGCATATTTTTAGCAATGCGCTCAGCACCTTGCAACGCCTTTTGGTAGATAGTAATAGTTTTGCCGAAACTGCCTTTGCCGCACACGAGCTCTCGGTGCTTATACAGTATGGCGACCTGCGTCAGTTCAATCTCGAACCGCTGAAACCTATCTTGCAACAGCTTTTCCTCCGTGCTTCGTTATTACTTATAGATGCTTCATCTTGTGATGACAAAGCTTCTAAACAAATTGTAGAAGCTATCAATACTATGGAGTTCATAGCCGAACAGCAATACGAATTGGTAGATACCGAAACGTGGCAAAAAGAACTTACCTACCTTGCGTGGCGCGACGATGTGAACACCAAGCTCTCGGGGGTAGCCTTTGCTATATTGTTAGAGCACAATTTAGCTACTGAAGAACAATGTGGCAAAGAAGTGTCTCGTCGCCTTTCAGCAGGTGTTCCCGCCGATTTAGGAGCCTCGTGGTTTGAAGGCTTTTCAGGGAGAAATAGATACGCATTGTTATCGCGTACGATTATATGGCAAGAGTTAGACAACTATGTACGCCAATTAGACGAAGAGCAGTTTATGCGCTCGGTAGTGTTCTTGCGCCGTGCTTTTTCCGATTTTGAGCCTAACCAAAAAAACAGTATCGCTGAACTTTTAGGAGACCTTTGGGGTACTGGCAAAGAAGCTACTGCCGAACTCTTGCAAGAAGTGCTTACGGAAGAAGAGAATACTAAATTAAACGAACTCAACGACTTTGATTTTGATTTTTAAATATATGAAAGAAGTATTTACTTTATACCGAAAATTGCGTGAGCGACAACTCAAATTGCTCAATAGCTTTACCCCCGAAGAATTAGCAATCATTCCTGCGGGCTTTAAAAACAATATCTTGTGGAATCTCGCTCACTGTGTGGTTACCCAGCAAAATTATTGCTATGCCAATAGCGACCTGCCTACTTATCTCACTCCTGAATTTGTAGAGCGTTATCGCAAAGGCACAATTCCCGATGGACATATCCCTACTTCTGCCGAGATAGAGGAACTAAAAGAGCTTCTCATCAGCACTGTAAATTGGCTCGAAACTGATTATCAAAAAGGAATTTTTAAGCACTATAATCATTATGTAACGGGCATAGAGTACGAACTCAATACTATTGAAGAAGCTATTTACTTCAATATTTCACACGAGGGAGTACATTTGGGAAGTGTATTAGCTTTAAAATGTGCAATTACAGGAAGCAAAAAGTAATTGATTATAAATTAAATAGATGAGTAACACGAAAAGCTATTTGATTTCTGATATTGAAGTAAGTTTCTCAATTAGAAAAAAAAGTATTACCTTTGCAATCGCTATCAATAAAATTAGTTTATGAAAAAACGTACCATACTCAACCTACTGCTTATTCTTTTTGTGCTCTCTTTCTTTGTAACTCCTTTGGGGTACGAAAGTAAGATATTACTACAGCGTGTCTTTGCTGGCTCGGTAGATATTATTCCCGCTGATAAAGCTCGTAAAATAGACTTCGATTGGCAACTGAAAGACCGCAATAATGTGCAGTTTAACTATTCCCAAACCGAAGGTAAGAAACCATCATTTGTATACTTCTTTTCTTCTTGGCGTGAAATCAGTGTAGCCGATCTTTATGCAGTCGAAAAACTCTACGATGCTTATAAGGATAAAGTGGATTTTTACATCATCACCAATGAGCTTCCCGAGCCAGTAGATGAAATGATGCAAAAGCGCAATTTTCATTTCAAAGTTACCTACCTCATTATCGAAGCTCCTAAAAAACCTTTTGACCCCGATAAGATTCCTGCAGGTTATATAGTAGATAAAAACGGTTATGTACGCGCTCAGAAAGACGGTATTGCACGCTGGAATAGCGATGCAGTACATCAGTTGTTAGACAGTCTTACCCAATAGCTTAACTATAGGCAAACTCTATCTCTCAAACAAAATAATTATAAAGATAGTATTTTAGATTCAATTTAAAGTACTATCTTTGCGCTTTGTAAAATCGCATCTCGGTATAAATAAGAGGAGTTTTTACCTCTTATTTCTTACCTCTTATCTAAAAGCAATTATGACTAAATATACAGAAGAAGAACTTAAAGAAGAATTAGAAAACAGCGAATACAAATACGGCTTTTATACAGATATCGAATCAGAAACTTTTCCTAAAGGGCTCAACGAGGAAGTGGTAATAGCCCTTTCTAAAAAGAAAAACGAACCCCAGTGGATGACCGATTGGCGCTTAGAAGCATTCCGTGCATGGCAAGCGATGGAAGAGCCTCCTCATTGGGCAAATCTCAAGTTTGAAACTCCCGACTTTCAAGATATTGCTTATTATTCTGCTCCTAAACAGAAACCTAAACTTAACAGCCTTGATGAGGTAGACCCTCAGCTATTGGAAACTTTCCAAAAACTCGGTATCTCTCTTGAAGAACAAAAACGCCTTGCGGGAGTAGAAGAAGAAAAACCTGCCGTAGCAATGGACGTAGTGATGGACTCAGTTTCAGTAGCGACCACTTTTCAAAAAACATTGGCAGAACGAGGCATTATCTTCTGTTCCATCTCCGAAGCGATACAAAAACACCCCGACTTGGTGCGTAAGTACCTTGGTACCGTCGTACCTAAAACCGATAATTTCTACGCAGCTCTTAACTCAGCAGTCTTTTCTGATGGGTCTTTTTGTTATGTACCCAAAGGGGTGCGTTGCCCTATGGAGCTTTCTACTTATTTCCGTATCAATCAAGCAGGAACAGGACAGTTTGAGCGAACCCTCCTCATTGTTGATGAAGGTGCTTACGTCTCTTACCTCGAAGGTTGTACGGCGCCCAAACGCGACGAAAACCAATTGCACGCCGCAGTGGTAGAACTCATCGCAATGGAGGGAGGCGAAATTAAATACTCTACCGTTCAAAACTGGTTTCCTGGTGATAAAGACGGTAAAGGCGGTGTATATAACTTCGTAACCAAGCGCGCTTTGGCTGAGAGAAATGCCAAAATATCGTGGACACAAGTAGAAACAGGCTCTGCTATTACTTGGAAATACCCTTCAGTAGTGCTCAAAGGGGATAATTCTATAGGCGAATTTTACTCTATTGCGGTTACTAACCACTTCCAACAAGCCGATACGGGTACTAAGATGATACACTTAGGCAATAACACCAAATCTACGATTATCTCTAAGGGTATTTCGGCGGGAAAATCACAAAACAGCTACCGCGGATTGGTGAAAGTAGTGCCTAATGCTAAAAATGCACGCAATTTCTCTCAATGCGACTCCCTGTTGATGGGTAACCTCTGTGGAGCGCACACTTTTCCTTATATAGAAGCTAAAAATCCTACTGCTCAAATAGAACACGAAGCTACTACCTCTAAGATTGGTGAAGACCAGATTTTCTACTGCAATCAGCGGGGTATTGATACCGAGAAAGCGATTTCACTCATCGTAAATGGTTTTGGCAAGGAAGTGCTTAACAAGCTCCCTATGGAGTTTGCTGTTGAAGCTCAAAAACTCTTAGAGATTTCGCTAGAAGGAAGTGTTGGCTAATGACGAATTACGAATGACGATGGTATACTAAAAATTGCTTTTGCTTCATAAAATAAATCACTAAACATTAATCATTAAACATTAAAAATATGATTCTCGCTCCTTCATTATTAGCTGCCGATTTCAGCAACCTGCAACAAGCCGTGGAAATGGTAAACGCCAGCAATGCCGATTGGTTTCATATCGATATTATGGACGGTGTTTTTGTGCCTAATATCTCTTATGGTATGCCCGTGCTTTCAGTGATTCACAAACACGCTACCAAGCCGTTAGATGTTCACTTGATGATTATTGACCCCGACCGCTATATTAGCACTTTTGCTAAGCTCGGTAGTAATATTCTCACTGTGCATTACGAGGCGTGTACGCACTTGCATCGCACTATACAAGCAATTAAAGCAGAGGGAATGAAAGCAGGGGTAGCCCTCAATCCGCATACACCTGTCGCCTTGTTGGAAGATGTTATTCAAGATATAGATGTACTCTTGCTGATGAGTGTGAACCCTGGATTCGGTGGACAGTCATTTATTGAAAATACTTATAAGAAAGTGCATCAAGCTAAAGCACTTATTGAACAAGTAGGGGCACACGCACTTATAGAAATAGATGGTGGAGTGAGTTTAAAGAATGCCAAAGCACTTGTAGAGGCAGGTGCTGATGCCTTAGTAGCAGGCAGTTTTATCTTCAATGCTACTAACCCTACCCAAACGATTGCGGAATTGAAAAAATCAGTATTATAAAAATACTTATTTTATGATACAAAATAGGCTATCAAGAAAGAAATCTTATCTTTTTGATAGCCTATTATTATTGTATTATTTCTTTTTAGAAGGGGCTTTTTTAGGTTTAGGCTCTTTCTCGGTAAGGAGGGCAAGAGCTTGTTCTTTGGTGAAAGTTGCTATATCGGTGTCTTTGGGGAGTTCTACTTTGGTTTTACCTTTGAGGAGGGTAAAACGTCCCCAGCGAGCTTTCTCTATACGGATAGCTCCTTCTTCCCATTCTTTCACTACCTTTTCCGATTCTTTTTTGAGCTTATCTTCTATAAGTTCTTCTACATCTTGCTGACTAAGATGTTCGAAATTGTACTTTTTGGTAACGTTTATATAAGTGTTGTTCCACTTAATAAAGGGACCAAAACGACCTACACCTTTGGTAACTTCCACTCCTTGATAGGTGGCAATAGGAGCGTCAGCTTTTTTCTTCTCACCGATGAGTTGCTTAGCCCGCTCGAGAGTTACACTGAAAACGTCTTCACCTTTATCAAGTGATATGAAAGCATCGCCGTAGCGCACATAGGGTCCGAAACGCCCTACATTCACTTCTACATTCTTACCATCGACAATGCCTAACTGACGAGGAAGCTCGAAGAGTTTGAGGGCTTCTTCAAAAGTAATCGTTTCGATAGACATACCTGCCAATAGACTTGCATAAATAGGCTTTTCGGCATCGTCGGGATTCCCTATTTGCGCCATAGCTCCATAACGACCTAAGCGTACGCTGAGAGGGCGACCTGATTTAGGGTCGGTACCCAGCACGCGTTCACCTGTTTCACGACCTGTATGCTTTTCAACATTTTCTACTACGGGGTGAAAATGATTATAAAACTGTGTGAGCATCTTTGTCCAATTCTCAGTGCCTTCGGCTATTTCGTCGAAGCTATTTTCTACTTTGGCAGTGAAATTATAGTCCATTATCGTATCGAAATGGGAAACGAGAAAATCGTTTACTACACTACCTATATCGGTGGGGACTAGCTTGCCTTTATCGGCACCTACTCGTTCGCTAAGGGTTTGTGTTTTGATAGTATTGCCTGCAAGGGTGAGTTGCTGATAGGGGCGCACTTCACCTTCGAGTGTGCTACGTTCCACATAACCGCGATTTTGAATCGTAGAAATGGTAGGAGCATAAGTAGATGGGCGTCCGATACCGAGTTCCTCTAACTTTTTCACCAGCGAAGCCTCAGTATAACGAGGTAATGGACGAGTGAAACGCTCGGTAGCAGTAATATAGCGATGCGTAAGAGCTTCTCCTTTTTTGAGATTGGGGAGCATTCCTTCTTGTTCTTCTTCCTCGTCGTCGGTACTTTCTAAATACACTTTTAAAAAGCCATCGAACTGTACCATTTCACCATTGGCTACGAAGTGTTCTTTGTGCTTATCAGCTTCTATCTTTACGGTAGTGCGCTCTATTTGAGCATCTGCCATTTGTGAGGCAAGGGTGCGTTTCCATATCAGTTCGTATAACTTATTTTGGTCGGGTTCAGCAGCGATAGAGGAGCGACTCATATCGGTAGGACGAATCGCTTCGTGCGCCTCTTGTGCGCCTTTGCTTTTAGTTGCGAACTTGCGCACTTGACTGTACTGAGCTCCGAAGAGTTGCACGATAGCGTTTTTGGCAGTGTTGAGCGCTTCTTGTGAAAGATTCACGCTATCGGTACGCATATAGGTGATAAAACCAGATTCGTAGAGGCGTTGGGCTACCGTCATTGTTTTGCTTACTGAGAAGTGCAGTTTGCGTGCGGCTTCTTGTTGGAGGGTGGAAGTAGTGAAGGGGGGCGCAGGCATTTTCTTGGCTGGTTTGGTTTCTAATGATTGCACTTTGAAATGCGCTCCGATATTCTGTTGCAAGAAGTTTTCGGCTTCGGCTTGTGTGTTGAAATTCTTAGGCAAAGAGGCTTTTACAACTTTGCCTTCTGAGGTGATAAATTCGGCAGTAATTCGGTAAGAGGATTGCGTTTTGAAGTCTTGTATTTCGCGTTCGCGTTCTACGATAAGGCGTACTGCTACCGACTGTACGCGTCCTGCTGAGAGTCCGCTTTTAATTTTTTTCCACAGTACGGGAGAGAGTTCATAGCCCACGAGGCGGTCGAGCACACGGCGTGCTTGCTGAGCATTCACCAGATTATAATCGATACCACGAGGGTTTTTAATAGCGTTTTCAATAGCCGATTTGGTAATGGAGTTAAAAACGATGCGCTTGGTATTTTCCTTTTTTAGTTTGAGTGTTTCGGAAAGATGAAACGCAATAGCTTCTCCTTCACGGTCTTCATCGGAAGCGAGCCATACTACTTCGGCTTTGGACGTGAGTGCTTTGAGTTCTTTTACAAGATTTTTTTTGTCGTTAGAGATGAGGTAATTAGGTTTAAAACCGTGCTGGATATCTACGCCCAGTTCATTGGAGGGCAAATCGACAATATGCCCATAGCTGGACACTACTTTGTAGTCCTTACCTAAGAACTTTTCAATGGTTTTAGCCTTGGCGGGCGACTCTACAATCACTACATTCTTAGCCATACGCTTGTTTGTTTTTTGAGTTATTGGGTGCAAAAGTACAAAATAATTGCGAAATAGCAATGAGGGAAATGCCAATAATACCGGAAATACCAGTAATCAACTTTGCCAAAGGAGCGAGCCGCACAGGCAGTCGTAGCACGACGGGCAGTAATGGAGTTCTCGGACGATTCAGACTTGTCGGACAGAAGTAAGACGAGATTAAAGGATTTATTGGAAAGAGCTAAGGAGATAGAAAGATATCGGAGAGATTCGGAAGTGGTAATTCAGGGAAAAGGTAAAAAATGAGCTGTAAGATAGGTGGGGTTAGCTTATAGAGAGCTTATAGGAAGCTTATACGAATCTTGGACGATTGGTATAGAAAGGGTGTATAAGTGATTGAATAATAGTATAATACAACAGAGCTAAAAATGTTAAAAACGGGGTTTCGAGGCGAAAGAAAAGGAATCCTCACCCCGTCCCTCTCCCAAGGAGAGGGAGAATGTAGCGACAGTAAAAGGGGAATGTGATGACAGTAAAAGGGGAATGTGGCGACGGAAAAAGGGGAATGTGGCGATGGAAAAGGGAAGAAATGAGGAATGACAAGGGACGAATGACGGAGGAGATGTGGAGGAAACTCGCCGTATATTAACTAATAGATAAAATGGGAAAAATGACTAATGAGTAAATAATTTTTTGTGTTTTGCTTTCTAATTAAAATAAAAGTTGTACTTTTGCCGAACTTTAATGAAAATTATATATGGCAACTTACAAAAAGAACAACAACCGACCTAATAGACAAAAAGATACCGAGCATTTAGACGAAGCACAACAGGCTCAATTACACAAAGAAAGTACTACTGCTGAGGTGTTTGATGCCCTCGATGCAGGCGCTACTCGCACCGAAGATTGGGTAAAACGCAATCAGAAGATTATTATTGGAACTCTCATAGCCGTAGCTGTGATAGGCTTGGGTTATTTGCTTTACCAACAGTTTGTGAAAGCTCCTAGGGAAAAGAATGCTGCTAATGAGCTTTTCTTTGCACAACAATTCTTTGATGAAGCGATGGAAGCTACTGATGCTAGAGCGCAGGATTCCCTCTTTAAAGTGGCTATCAACGGTGGAAAAGGAAAATATGGATTTAAGCAAATTGCCGAAAACTACAGCGGTACCAAAGCTGCTAACCTGGCTGAATACGGTATGGGTATGGCTTATATGCGTTTGCGTGACTATAACAACGCAATAAATCACCTCAAAGAGTTTGACTCTACCGATGATATTTTCGGAGCTTTGGCTTACGGAAATATAGGTGATGCTTACCTTCAACAGAAAAATAACGCTGAGGCATTGAAATATTATATCAAAGCCTTTGAACATAGCAAAAATGACTTCGTAACTCCATTATACCTGAAAAAAGCAGGAATAGTAGCTTCTTTGCAAGGTAAAAAAGACGATGCCTTGAAATATTATGAGCGCATCAAAGACGAGTACCCTACCTCAGAAGAAGCACGTACTATCGATATCCTTATAGGGAAAATTAGTCAATAATTAATGGCAACAGAAAACAAAAACTTATCACAATACGATAAAAAAATAATCCCAAATGCGGAATCTCTTCGCTTTGGGATTATTACTTCTCAGTGGAATGAGCAGATAACTTACGGAATGCGCAATGGTGCCATCGAAACCCTTAAAGATTGTGGTGCTATTGATGACAATATACTCTTATGGGAAGTACCAGGGAGCTTTGAATTAGTGCACGCTGCCAAGCGAATGCTCGATACTAACGAGGTAGACGCTATTATTGTAATAGGCTGTGTGATACAAGGAGAGACTCGTCATTTCGATTTCGTGTGCCAAGGTGTTACCCAAGGTATTGCTCAGCTCAATGCGGAACAAAGTAAAGTGCCTATTATCTTCTGCGTTCTCACTGATAATACCTTCCAGCAGTCGCTCGACCGCAGTGGTGGTAAGCTGGGTAATAAGGGCGTGGAGGCGGCTATTACTGCAATAAAAATGGCGGTGTTAGGGAAGTGAAAAGAGAAAAGTGAAACGTAAAAGGTTGGAACAATTTTTGCAATGCAAATGTTGTTAAAGTCGTTAGATTTTAAAAATAAATAAAGAAAATCAGAATGAAATACATCATTGCATCTATACAACATTACCTTTTATTCACTTACCCAGCTATCACTGTTTTTGTCTTTTACCTTTTACCTTTTACTTCTTTCTCGCAGAAGCGTGATACTATTTATATTTTTGACCAGCAATTTTATTCAGGAGATACTATTCGGCTTGCTGAGGTGAGTGTTTTTGGTAAAGAGCATTACTTTGGTGATGCAGAAGCTCAAAAGCGCTATTTGCTTCTCCGCAGTAGGGTGAAACGCGTGTATCCGTATGCCAAAATGGCTGCTGACCGTCTCTATACAATGGAACGTACGATGGATACTATGCAAAATAAACGACAAAAGAAGGTGTACGTAAAACGCACTCAACGCTATATTGAAGACCACTTCACCGACGAACTCAAAAAACTTTCCCGCTCGCAAGGGCGTATTCTCATTAAACTCATTCACCGCCAAACTGGAAAAACGGCTTACGAATTGGTAAAAGACCTGCGCAATGGTTGGAATGCTTATTGGTATAACAAAACCGCGTGGCTGTACGACCTTTCTCTCAAAAAAGGCTATGACCCTATGAATGTAGAAGAGGACTATTGGATAGAGGAAATTATCTTGCGGGCTATCAATAGTGGAGAATTAGAATACCAAACCCCAGCTTTACTATATAACTTCTCAGACCTTGTAGAACAACGACAGAAAAGACTTCAAAAGCAATTAGCAAATTAGCAGATTTGCAAATTAGCAAATTATTTGTACCTTTGCCGAAAATAAAATAGTACTAATGGAGTTATACTACGCTTTTTCAGTAATTATCGTCTTAGCAGCTTTGTTTTCGTACGTGAATGTTCGCTACGTAAAACTGCCTATGACCATAGGTATTATGGTGATTGCTATGATGATATCGGTAGGCGTACGTCTTTTCGGAGGTGAAGTATTTACAGGGCTTGCACACCGTCTTGAATCGCTTTTACAAGGCTTTGACTTCACTGAAATACTGATGGGAGCAATGTTGAACTTCCTTCTCTTTGCAGGAGCTCTCCACATCAATATCAACGACCTAAAAAACTACAAAATCTCCATTTTTACTTATGCAACTATCAGCGTAGTACTTTCGGCTTTCTTTATATCACTCTTGCTGTACTACATTGCTCCTTTGGTAGATATCCATATTCCTTACATTTATTGTCTGCTTTTTGGTACGCTTATTTCGCCAACCGACCCTATTGTGGTATTGGGAATACTCAAACAAGCGAATGTACCTAAACGTATTGAAACTAAGATTACAGGTGAATCACTTTTTAACGATGGGGTAGCGGTAGTAATGTTTGCCGTAGTACTGAAATTGGCTACTAATAGCACTTTTGAGCCTTCGTTCTTCGCTATTACTAAGCTCTTTTTCTTAGAAGCAGGAGGAGGTATTTTCCTCGGAGTGCTCTTCGGTTGGGTAGCTTCTCAAATGATGAAAAAAGCCGATGACTATCACGTGAGTGTACTTGTTACTTTGGCAGTGGTAATGGGAGGTTTTCTTATCACTAAAGCTTCTCACGTTTCTTCGCCTCTGGCAATGGTAATTGCAGGGCTCTTTGTAGGAAATGTAGGCAAGAAAGCCAGCAGTGCAGAGAATAAAGATTACCTTGAAAAGTTTTGGGCAATCATAGACGAGATTATGAATGCTATTTTGTTCCTATTCATAGGATTTGAGATGCTACTGATAGACAATCTAACTGAGCAGTTCCTTTTAGGAGGGGTAGCCATTCTTGTATGCCTCTTGGGGCGTGCACTGGCGCTTTATATTCCCGCCAAAACGATATTACGCAAGGTAACTACCTATTCGCGAGGCTCGCTCATCACAATGGTGTGGGGGGGTATTCGTGGAGGAGTATCCATTGCCTTAGTACTCTCTATCCCTGCTGATAAAGGAGGATTAAAAGAAACACTGTTGCAAATTACTTATATTGTAGTATTGTTTTCCATTTTAGTACAAGGTCTTACCGTAGGCAAAGTAACTACCAAAGTTTTGCACGGCGAAGAAAAGAAGACACGCTTGAAAAGAATGAAGCAACTGCAAAAAGGAAAACAATCATAAGACTTTAAAGAAGAATGAGAAAACAAAAAGATAAAGGATTGGTAAGTGCCAAAGAAGTAGCCAAAGCGATTAATATTGATAAACTTGGCTTCTTGGGTACTTTTGGAGGATGGGCACTGATGAAGTTGCTCCGTATCTCCAAGCTCAATGCTATTTACAACCGAAATAAACACTTTGAAGGGTTAGACTTCCTAAACAAACTGTTAGATGAGTTTGAAATAAAGTTCGAAATACCCGAAGAGGATTTTAAAAATATCCCCAAAGAAGGGGCTTTTATCACCATTTCTAACCACCCACTGGGGGGAATTGATGGTATTCTGCTACTCAAACTACTCTTAGAAAAACGTCCTGATTTCAAGATTATGGCGAATTTTCTCTTGCAACGTATTGAGCCCTTAGCGCCTTATGTATTGCCGGTAAACCCTTTTGAAGACCGCAAAGATGTGAAATCTAGCGTGGTGGGTTTTAAGCATACCATTGCACACCTCAAAGAGGGCAAACCCTTAGGTCTTTTCCCTGCGGGGGAAGTATCGGTAACCAAAGAGGGGCAACTGATGGTGGATAAGCCTTGGGAAGAGGCAGCTATGAAACTTGCTAAAAAAGTGAAAGTGCCTATTGTGCCTATCTATTTTCACGCCAAAAACAGTAAGTTGTTTTACTTCTTGGCGAGTATCAGTGATACGTTGCGCACGGCTAAATTGCCCTCAGAACTGCTTACACAGAAAGAACGCACTATTTATATACGCATAGGTAAGCCTATTTCGGTAGCTATGCAAGATGAGCATACCGATTTGGAAGATTTTACCGAATTTTTACGTAAGAAAACTTATATATTAGCCAATGCTTTAGAGCAAGATAAGAAGTTTTTACCACTCACTAACGTGTTGAAATCAAGCAAGAGCGGTAGCAATCCTCAACAGATAGAAGCACCTATCAAACAAGACCTCATAGAGAAGGAAGTTGATAACATCACTAAAAAAGATTACCGACTGCTCAAAAACAACAACTACGAGGTATTCTTAGCACCTTATCAAGAGATTCCTAATATAATGAAGGAAATAGGACGCTTACGTGAAATTACCTTCCGCGAAGTAGGGGAGGGGACTAACGCCTCGTCTGACTTAGATAAGTTTGACCTCTATTATCATCATCTTTTCCTTTGGGATAACGAAGCTAAGAAGATAGTAGGAGCTTACCGTATGGGCTTAGGGGCTGAAATATTTCCTAAATATGGCATCGAAGGCTTTTATACCCACGATTTGTTCCGTTTTGAGCCCGAATTATACGATATGATGAGTAAAACCATCGAGATGGGGCGTGCTTTTATCATTTCAGAATATCAACAGAAACCTATGCCACTGTTTTTGCTGTGGAAAGGGATTGCTCACACCACTTTGCGTTATCCAGAACACTCATATCTGTTGGGTAGTGTGAGTATTAGCAACCAGTTCTCTGACTTTTCTAAATCGCTGATGATAGAGTTTATGAAGTCGAACTTCTATGACCCTTATATAGCACAGTATGTACGCCCTAAAAAAGAGTTCAAAGTAAAACTCAAAGACGAGGATAAAGATTTTATTTTCGACGAAACCAAAGCCGACCTCAATAAGTTCGACAAACTCATCGACGAACTCGAACCAGGTAACTTGCGTTTGCCGGTGCTCATCAAAAAGTACATTAAGCAAAACGCCAAAGTCATTGCCTTCAACGTCGACCCACTTTTCAACAACTCTGTAGATGGATTGATGTACATTCGCATCTCCGACCTCCCTGAAAGCACTATGAAACCCGTGATAGAAGAGTTTCAAGCCGAACTCGAAGCTCGAATGAAGAATAATGAATATGAATAAATATTAGAAACCAATGAAAAAGATATTATTTTTAGTAGCATTACTACCACTGACTCTTGTTGCACAAACTGTGATTGTGCCTAACCGTTATACTTTTCAAAAGGAGGATAATCAGTACCAGTTGAATGCACTTACGAAGTTTTTACTGGAAAAACAAGGTTTTAAAGCGTATATGGAGAGCGAAGCCCCCGCCGAACTGCTCCAAAATCCCTGCGATGCTTTGAGAGCCGACGTGAAAAACCAATCGAATATGATGACCTCTAAGGTGCAATTTATCCTCACCGATTGTGCTAATAAAACCGTCTTTACTTCCGAGATAGGTAAAAGTCGTGAAAAGGAGTTCAAGAAGTCGTATCAAGAAGCCTTGCGCAATGCCTTTGAAGGGAATGCTTTAGCAACTTTTAAGTCGGAATACAAAGCACCTGTTACTACTCAAACGGCAATGGCTACGCTTACTCCTGCACAACCTACTACCATAGCAAAAAACAATACTCAAATAATAGAAGAAGACCCCTATATAGAATTTTTATATGCTAAAAAAGTGGATTTTTCATACGAATTGTATGATAAGAAGACTAATGAATTGCGTTATAAAATCAAACCGACTCTTACCCCGAATACATTCGTAGCTTATGATTTAAAAAATAATGAATTTGGAGTGCTTGAAAAGGACGGCTCCACGTTCTATAAATTTACTTTGTTTAAAAAAATAGATGATAGAGGTCATACATTTTTAGCAAATATCCAATTCACACTTTAACCCCTTGTACAGCAAAGCTGAAGCAAAAAAACTACGCGAAGACTTCTGGATTTCCTTTGGCAAATCCTTCCCTCGGAAATGGACGCTTTACAATACCAAGATAAAGGATTTCAGCTTTAAGTTTTCATTCGACACCTGTAAAGCACGGGTGCTTCTCGCTGTGGAAGACCCTGACGAGGCAACACGTAGTTTGTACTACAACAAATTGTTGTCGCTGAAAACGATTCTGCAAGAACAGTACCTCCCTAATGTTGTTTTCGAAGAGCACTTTCTCTTGAACAACGGTAAAGAAATCAGCTGTGTGTATGTAGAATTGCCAAACGTAACCATTCACAACAAAGCTACTTGGCAATCAGCGATGGAGTTCCTCTATCAATCGATGTTGCAGTTTGAAACCTTCTGGGCAGAGTACAAAGACATAATACAAGAAGAAAAATAAGCACTACTTACCTCTGTATAATCCTTTGAAACTTTAAGAAAAGATTAACATCGAACCTCATTCTCACGTAACTTTTTTGTCTTACCTTTGCATAGAATAAGGTAACACCCTCAAAGAGGAAGTGTTTTTTACTATAAAAGCACTTCCTTTTCTGTATTTAATATCTAATAAATTGGTAATTATGAAAGAAAACATCAAAGATAAAGTTGTGATTATTACAGGAGCCAGTAGCGGGCTCGGTGAAGCTACTGCTCTTTATTTGGCGCAGTATGGTGCTATAGTCGTAGCGGTTGCGCGCTGTAAAGACCGCTTGGAATCGCTAGTGAAACGCATCGGCTCTCAAGGCGGTAAGGCTCTTGTCATTGTATGTGATGTTACCAAACGTGAGGACTTGGAACGTGTTGCCCAAGAAACGCTCAAAGCTTACGGTCGTATAGATGTGCTGGTAAACAACGCTGGACTGATGGCACAAGCTCCTCTCGAAAAGCTTAAAGTAGACGAATGGGACAGAATGATTGATATCAATATCAAAGGGGTACTCTACGGTATTGCTGCGGTACTCCCAACAATGCAGAAGCAACATAGTGGGCATATCATCAACTTATCCTCAGTAGCAGGTTTAAAGGTGGCGGCAGGTCGTGGTACGGTGTACAGCGGTACTAAGTTTGCTGTAAAAGCTATTAGCGAAGGTTTACGTATAGAAACCGCTAAAGATAACATCCGCGTGACTACCCTTTACCCAGGTGCGGTGGAAAGTGAACTTAAGTATGGTAGTTCCGACCCTGAAACAAGTGCAGGTATTCAGGCTTTTTATAAGGAATATGAGATTCCTGCCGATTCAGTTGCCCGTGCTATTGCGTATGCTGTTGAACAACCAGAGGATGTAGCTATCAATGAGATTACTTTGCGTCCTACTAAACAAGAATTTTAATTCAAGTATAACATCTAACTTATGATAAAAAACTTTATTAACAGACCCGTACTATCAACGGTAGTCTCTATCTTAATAGTGATTTTAGGGGTGTTGGGGATTATCTCTTTGCCTATTTCTCAATATCCTGATATCGCCCCTGTAACGGTACAGGTATCGGCTAACTATGCGGGTGCCAACGCCGAAACAGTGCTCAAAGCGGTGGTGATTCCGCTGGAAGAACAAATCAATGGGGTAGAAAATATGGATTATATTACCTCATCGGCTTCTAATAGTGGTTCAGCAAATATTACTGTGTATTTCAAACAGGGTACCAATGGTGATATCGCGGCGGTAAACGTGCAAAATGCAGTGTCGCGTGCCAACTCTATTTTGCCATCTGAGGTAACCCAATCGGGGGTAACGGTACGCAAACAGAGCTCAGGTAATCTGATGTTTCTCACCTTCTTCTCTGAGAATAAAGAGTTAGACGATGTATTTCTACAAAATTACTTGAGCATCAATGTGATTCCTGCAATCAAACGTATCAGTGGGGTAGGGGATGCCAGTGCTTTTGGAGGTAAAACCTATTCTATGCGTATTTGGTTAAATCCACAAAAACTCCAAGCCTATGGGCTTAATCCTACCGAGGTAACTGCTGCAATTTCAGCTCAGAGTAGAGAAGCGGCTGCGGGTACTTTGGGGCAAAACAGCGGTAGTAGCTATGAATATGTGATTAAGTACAAGGGAAAATACACTCAAGTATCCGAATATGAAAATATAGTGCTTAAAGCGTTAGATGGAGGGCGTATTCTTCGTCTTAAAGATGTAGCTAAGGTAGAACTCGACGCGCTCGGATATACAGGATTTTCTGAAAGCAAAGGTCGTCCTGCTGTGGCAATGGGTATCTCGCAAACACCAGGCTCTAATGCTCACGAGATTATCCAAAATATCGAAAAGCTCTTAGACGAGTTAAAGCCTTCTTTGCCCGAAGGGATTACTTATACTATCAACTATAACGCCAACACTTTCTTAGATGCTGCCATTTCTAAGGTGGTGTCTACTCTCTTAGAGGCTTTCCTTTTGGTGTTCTTGGTGGTATATATCTTCTTGCAAGACTTCCGTTCTACACTCATCCCTGCTATTGCGGTACCAGTGTCTATCGTGGGTACTTTCTTCTTCTTGAACCTCTTTGGCTATTCTGTCAATATGCTTACCCTCTTCGCCTTGGTGTTAGCCATCGGTATAGTGGTGGACGATGCTATTGTGGTCGTCGAGGCGGTGCACGCCAAGATGGAACAAACTCACGAGAAAGCTAAACCCGCTACCATTTCAGCTATGAACGAGATTACAGGGGCGATAATCTCTATCACCCTTGTGATGGCAGCAGTGTTCGTACCGGTAACCTTTATGGGTGGTACTACGGGCGTCTTCTACAAACAGTTTGGGGTAACTCTGATTGTAGCCATCGTGATTTCAGCTATCAATGCACTTACCCTCAGTCCGGTGCTTTGCTCGCTCTTCCTCAGACCTCACGGCAATAAAGAATATGAAGAAAAGTCGTGGTTTGGCAAGTTTTTCCACAAATTTAATATAGCTTTCAATGCCGCTACACGTAAATATGGGCAAACCTTTACCTTCTTCCTTCGCCATAAATGGGTAACCTTAGTGCTCTTACTTATGGCAGGAGGTGGTATCTATTTTGCCAATAAAAGTATGAAATCGGGGTTTGTGCCCAGTGAAGACCAAGGGTTCGTGATGATGGATGTATCGATGATTCCTGGGGCTTCTATGGAACGCGTTGCCAATATTATGCGTGAGGTAAACGAAAGTCTTTCCAATATTCCAGGGGTTGAAAATGTTACCTTTGTTACTGGTCGCGGTATGATTTCAGGCGAAGGTAGTAATAATGGTATGGGTTTCTTCAAACTGAAACCTTTTGAGCAGCGTTCTAAACTCCCCGGTCAAGACATTAAATCAATTATCAACAATGCTTTTCGTGCAGTAGCCAATATCAAAGATGCCAATGTGATTTTCTTCCAACCGCCTTCCGTGCCTGGTTTTGGTGTAGGAGGTGGGGTGTCGTTTGTTCTCTTGGATAAATCCGGAAGTGATATCAGTGAGGTGAACAAGAATGCACAAGAGTTCTTGGGTGCCCTGATGCAACGTCCCGAGATACAGTTTGCCCAAACCTCTTTCAATGTGAACTATCCACAATACCAAATGGATATTAATGTAGAACGCGCTATGCAGTCGGGTATTACAGTGAGCACTATTCTATCGACCTTACAGAATTATATAGGGGGCTTCTATGCAACTGACTTTACCCTTTACGGAAAGCAATACCGTGTAATGGTACAATCGTTGCCCGAAGCGCGTAAAGACCTCAATAGCCTTAATAGCTTATTCGTGAAAACAGGTAGTGGAACGATGGCACCTATTACCGAGTTTGTAACTCTTACACGTACTTTCGGTCCGCAATTGCTCAGCCGTTATAACCTCTTTACTTCGGTGTCTATTTCGGCTCAGAACAACCCCGCCTATAGTACAGGTGATGCTCTGAAAGCGGTACAAGAGGTGGCTGCCCAAACCCTCAATAATAATTATGGAATCGACTATACAGGTTTGACGCGTGAAGAACAGACTGCAGGCTCACAAACCATTCTCATCTTCTTACTCAGCTTGGTGTTTACTTATTTTATTCTTTCAGCACAGTATGAGAGTTACCTATTGCCTCTATCAGTGCTCTTCTCATTGCCTTTTGGTATCTTTGGAGCGTATTTAGGGCAATGGCTTTTTGGGTTGGAAAATAATATCTATTTCCAAATTTCTCTCATTATGCTGATGGGACTCTTAGCTAAAAACGCGATTTTGATTGTAGAATTTGCTGTGCAACGCCGTCGTATGGGGGAAAGCCTATCTAAGGCAGCTATCAATGCCGCAATGGCACGTTTGCGTCCGATTTTAATGACCTCTTTTGCCTTCATCGTTGGTTTGATGCCATTGGTATTTGCCTCAGGCGTAGGTGCAACAGGAAACCGTTCAGTAGCTACGGGAGCCGCTATCGGTCAGCTCATCGGTACTTTTTTCGGACTTGTTGTGATTCCGGTATTCTTTGTATTCTTCCAAGCGATACAAGAAAGTATAAGTGGTCATAAAGAAAAAGAAGAGATATTTGTAGAGCCTACTGGCGAATATTAAAAGCCTGTGGTGCTACGATAAAAAAGGCTGTCTGCTTTTTAGCAGACAGCCTTTTTTATTTCTATTACTAGCATATTATTTTTGAGTCGTTTTTGCGTCCAATACTTTGCCAAAGTTGGAAACTTTGGTAAAGTTGATATCCATTTTGTGTCGCAGTACGTATAAATCACATTTCTTTAGCTACTAAATCCCGCCTTACATACCTCGTAGATTTGTGAAATCTGTGCAATCTGTGGGATTTTTTTAATTATCTGATGTTTTATTATACCGAGCTCACCGTAAAAAGAAAGTAGTAACATTGCTTTTTATCTGTTAAAAACACTATTTTAACACTTTTTCTTCAATAAAGTTATAAGGGCTTTTTACCTATTGATATCCAATATTCTAACACCTTTCCTTCGTCTTAGGTTCGTCTTAGGTTCACCTTAGCTTCGCTCTACCTTCGGTTAAACTTCAATTAAAAGATAACAAAGGTTTTTTCTAATATTTTACTGATAAATAATGTTTTAATGTTTTTGATACCACAAAAGACTATCAAGTGTTCTACTTTCTAAACTTTAAAAAAATTGCAGGGTTTTAAAAGAGATTAACATTTTTTCAGCATTGACCTTGCCTCTTTTAATTCGAGTCAAACTCACGTAATAGAAAATAAAAAAGGCTATCCTAATTAGGATAGCCTTTTTCCTTAATTTTTATTTGTAAGTTCTTATTTTGTAGGGTATTTGATTACTCTACGATATTAGCGATACTTACACGGTTCCAATCTGGTTCACTGAACATATCACCGATACCATTACCTTCAGCTTGGATTCTATCAGCTGAGATTTTGTAACGTTTAACTAAAAGGTTTTTAACAGCTTCAGCACGAGCAGTAGCTAATTGTTTGTTCTTTTCTAAGTTTCCTTCTGGTGAAGCATAACCTTTGATACTAACTTTAGCATTCCTATATTTGTTAAGGTAAGAAGCGATACGCTCTACGTTAGGCAATTGAGATGCATCGATAGTACTTTTAGCTACACGGAAAGTAACTACTGATTCCAAAGTTTTCTTGTTTTTAGTAACTACTTTTTCTACTACTTCTGGCTTCTTGTTGCGAGCTGCTTCTAAGTCATCTTGCAATTTATTAACTTGTCTTTGGCAGTCAGACAATTCTTTGTTTTTGCTGTTCAACTCATCACGGAGTCTACCCAATTCTGCGCTATTGTCAGGATTTTGAGTAGCTGTAGTGAAGTGGTGAGCACCATTGCTTCCTTTAAAACGGTAAACTACACCAACAGTAGCTTGAATGAAAGAGTTCAAGCTGTTTAAGCTGTTTACTGAACTTTTCTCAGTAGGATGGTCTACACCATACACAATAGCAGGACTTAATTTAACTCCCCACGCTTTGCTTTCGCCTAAATTGAACAATAAGTTAGAACCAAACTGAGCAGACATACTGTTGCTTCTGTAGTTTTCTCTATAGTTAGGAGCGATGTCTTGTACATATCTATGCATCCAACCAATTCCTGCAAAACCTTCTACTTCGAAGAAACGAGGAGTTCCTTTGTAACCAGCGATAAGGTTGCTCAAGTTTATAGTACCTACCAAGCTTACATTGGTATTGTCTATAAAGTTACCTGCATCTACATCATTGTCAAGGGCTACGGGACGTACATACGCCATACCTTCAACGCCTAAACGGAAAGCAGGAGAGATTTGTTTACCAATCTCAGCTCCAAAAGTGGCACGGGTGTTTTTAAAGAAAGCTTCATGCTGAGTTTCAGAGAAACCACCAGCTTTAACACCTACTTGCCAGTTGTCAAAAAATTTGCTCTTACTTAGCATATCTTGTGCGTTAGCACTTGTTATCACTGCAACGACAGTTGCAATACTTAATAAGGTTTTTTTCATATAAAAAAATGTTTATTACTTGTGTTTTAAAATTCGGGACAAATATACGACTTTTTTTATTTGTACAATCATTTTTAGTAATAAAATATATGCTTTTCGCATTTTTACCTTGTTTTTTAACGTTTCATTTACAAACTGTTTGCATTTCTTTCACATTTCAGAGAGTTAATATAGTTTTTGGGTATAAAAAATCAGGGAGAGTTTCATTGTAAACTCTCCCTGATTTTCGTGTTAATAAAATATGATAATAATGCTATGAATTTACGATTACATCATTCCTGGCATTCCACCACCCATTGGAGGCATTGCAGCTGCTTTATCGTCTTTGATGTCTACCAAAGCACATTCGGTAGTGAGAATCATACCAGCTACTGAGGCAGCGTTTTCAAGGGCTACACGGGTTACCTTTTTAGGGTCGATGATACCTGCTTTAAACATATCGGTATAAGTACCTGTTTTAGCATTGTATCCGTAAGCATCTCTTGAAGCCTCGAGTACACGAGCTACGATTACAGAACCTTCAACACCTGCGTTTTCTACGATAGTGCGCAAAGGAGCTTCCAATGCTTTGAAGATAATTTTAATACCTGTTTCTTCGTCGGCATTGAGAGGTTTTAGTTTTCCTAATACATTTTTAGCACGAATAAGCGCTATACCTCCTCCTGCTACGATACCTTCTTCAACAGCTGCACGAGTAGCGTGAAGGGCATCATCTACACGGTCTTTTTTCTCTTTCATTTCCACTTCCGAAGCAGCACCTATGTAAAGCACTGCTACCCCACCAGAGAGTTTAGCTAAACGCTCTTGTAGTTTTTCACGGTCATAATCAGAAGTGGTGTTTTCGATTTGTGCTTTGATTTGAGCTACACGCGCTTTGATATCATCAGATTTACCAGCACCATTTACAATAGTGGTGTTATCTTTGTCGATACTTACTCTTTCGGCAGTACCAAGCATATCGATAGTAGCGTTTTCAAGAGTAAAGCCTCTTTCTTCGGCAATTACAGTACCACCGGTTAGGATAGCGATATCTTCGAGCATTGCTTTACGACGATCACCAAAGCCAGGAGCTTTTACAGCAGCGATGCGAAGAGTACCGCGCAACTTGTTTACTACTAAGGTAGCTAATGCCTCACCATCGATATCTTCAGCGATAATCAAAAGAGGTTTGCCAGATTGAGCTACAGGCTCTAATACAGGAAGCAAGTCCTTCATAGTAGAGATTTTCTTGTCGTACAACAAGATATAAGGGTGGTCGAGTTCTGCAACCATCTTTTCAGAATCGGTTACGAAGTAAGGAGAAAGGTAACCGCGGTCGAACTGCATTCCTTCTACTACATCTACGTAAGTATCTGTACCTTTTGCTTCTTCTACGGTGATAACCCCTTCTTTACCTACTTTCTCGAATGCTTGAGCGATAAGTTCGCCAATAGTATCGTCGTTGTTAGCAGAGATAGAGGCTACTTGTTTTATTTTTTCAGAAGAAGAGCCTACTTCTTTAGCTTGTTTAGCCAAATGTTCTACGATTTTTGCTACGGCTTTATCAATACCGCGTTTTAAATCCATTGGGTTAGCACCAGAAGCTACGTTTTTAAGACCTTCTTTTACGATAGCTTGTGCTAATACAGTAGCGGTAGTAGTACCGTCGCCTGCGAGGTCATTGGTTTTAGAAGCTACTTCTTTTACCATTTGAGCGCCCATATTTTCGAGAGCGTCTTCTAGTTCTATTTCTTTAGCAACGGTAACCCCGTCTTTGGTTACTTGTGGTGAACCAAATGATTTGCTAATAATCACATTACGACCACGAGGTCCTAATGTTACTTTTACTGCATTTGCTAATGCATCAACGCCACGTTTTAAACCTTCGCGAGCGTCTATATCAAATTTAATATCTTTTGCCATTTCTTTAGTTTTTAGTTTTTATGTTTAGATAACTGCTAATACGTCGTTTTCACGCATAATAAGGTAGTCTTTACCTTCTAATTTTAGTTCAGTACCGGCATATTTGCCATAGAGTACTGTATCGCCTACTTTTAGGGTTACAGGGTTATCTTTAGTACCTGCTCCAACGGCTACAACCGTACCTTTTTGAGGTTTTTCTTTTGCAGTATCAGGGATGATAATACCTGATGCGGTAGTAGTTTCGGCCACTGCGGGCTCAATCACTACTCTATCAGCTAAAGGTTTAATATTCAATTTTGCCATTATTTGTTTAGTTTTTAGTTATTTTTTTTGTTTAGAAAATAGGAATTAGGTGTTAGGGAATTACATCGCCCGCGCCCCCTTCGAAAGGGGGATGTGGGGATGTTATCTAACCTTTTCATTCAAGTATTTTAATTCCTTTTATAAAAAATCGAAGAGGATATTTCAGAAAGTATGCCAATCTGTAAAAACTGACTTTTTGTCAGTTTAGTTACCTGTATTAGAAGATGTGGCAGGAGTAGCAGGCATTTGGGTAGCATTGTTGGCAGGTGCTTGTTGGTTAAGAGGGTTTTCTATAGGGGTAGCAGGGGTATTGCCATCGAGCAGTTTAGAATCGGCATTTACACCGGTATTGCCTTGTAGTAAGGTGTTGGCGATAAGAATAAGCACTCCTAAAGCAGTAGCAAACGTCCAAGTACTGCGTTCGAGGAAGTCGCCTGTTTTTTTCACGCCACCTACTACTTGAGTATTGCCACCGAAAGTAGAAGAGAGTCCGCCTCCTTTAGGGTTTTGTACCATAATTACTAAAGCGAGTAGCAAACATACTACCACGATAAGCACTAAAAAGATGTTGAATGTAGTCATTTCTCTATAAATTAAAATAAATTATTTTGTTGTAGTTTTTTGATATTTTCTATTTGGGCTGCAAAGTAAGCACTTTTTTCTGGATTTTTCAAAATTAATATTTCATACGCTTGTATAGCTTGCTTAAATTTGCGCTGATTTACATATACTTGTGCCAATGTTTCGGTCATTAATTGTTTAGGGTCTGAGTTTACATCATCGGCTAAATTTACGTTGGATACATAGTCTTTGGAGGCTTCAATCTTAGGATTGTTTTCCAAAAACTTATCAATGAGTTTGAACTTTTCGGCTACCTTGTCGTCTTTATAAGATACTTCGGTATGGTCATCGGAGATGTTTTCTAACCATTGAGAGATATTGTCAGTATCAGTTTTAGGTTTTTCCTCTGTTTTAGGTTCAAAAGCATCGGCTAACTCTTGGTGATTTACCAAATCTTCGGGGAAAATAGGTTCTTCGAAAATAGATTCGGGTACATTAGGGCGATACAAGCGCGGTTCGTGGTCGATGTAACTTACCTTAGGAGGTGTATTCTCAGTTTCTTCGGCTTCTTTGCGTTCTCTCGCTTTGCGAATACGTTCAAAATCACGACGTAGGGCTGAGAAATCAGGGATAATACTTTTAGAATTAATAAAGTCGAACAATACTGAGCGGTCAGTTACGTGTACCGCAGCGAGTTTTAAGGCTTTGTTGTACTTGTAGTTTTCTTCGGAATGCAATATTTTGAGTTGTAACACCCTTGCTGCTTGAAAATAAGGATATTCCTTCACTATCTCGTCGAGTTCATATACTTGATCATCGTTAATAGTGTAGGGATGCCTAATAATCTCTATGAATTGTTTTACTGTCAATCTTACCTTATTGTCTTTACCTAATTGCTACCAATCTGCCAATGAGGCGTTGAAAATATCTTGGGTGATACGCTCGAATATCTGTGGGATAGCTTCGCCTTTTACCGAGTTGAATTGTGTAGCAGCAGGATAATCATAGTAAAAAGAGAAGCGCTTTTCAAAGTCTTTTTTATCTTCTTTATGATTAGTAAAGCGCACATTTACGCCTATGGTTACACGGTTTTGGGCAGCGGTTTGTCCTGCGGTAGCCGTCATAGGGGTAATGTTAAATTCTACGATTTCGCCTTCGTATACAAGGTCGCCATTGCGATCGGTAAGGCTGAGGTTGGTTTGGTTGTTAATCAAATCTTGTAGGGCGATGGTAAAATCGCGGTCGAGGCCAGGTTCTACCAAGGGAGCATCGTTGCGAAAGAAGTTTACTTGAAAAGTCTTTGCATCGCCTGTACTTCCTCCTGTAAAATTGTAGATACCACAACTTATAGCAGTGAAAGCCAAGAGTATATATAAGATATATTTCATTTTACCAATCAATTAGCGGGCAAAGATACGAAAATAATTACGAATGACAAATTACGAATGACGAAATTGCGGTAAAAAGTGTTACTTTTTGTAAATTCTTTGTTTGAGTTCTTCGAGTGTTACAAAAAAATGTCCATACCCTTTTGCAGTAAGTCCTTTTCTGAGTTGCTTATCACCCGACCATATTTTGTGTTTATATTGCAAATGAAAGGCTATAAAAGGAGCATCATCAATATCTATATCAGCTACTATCTCCTGAGCTTTTTTGTCATTCTCTTTTGAAATATTTTTCATTGAAAGGATTTTTACCCCTTCTAAAAGATTAGACAACTCCTTTTTAACCTCTTTCTTTGTTTTATTCAAAAACTTTGAGAGTCGAGGTAAGTGTTCTTCTACTTCATCTAATAAATATTCCGGCACCAAGAATTGTATCTTTTTCTTTTCGTTAAGAATTTTTGCCACGACTCCATCAGGAGAAATAAGTGCGCTAAAAAATATATTGCTATCAGTTATTACTATCATTTTTCAGCATATTTTTTCTTCATAGTCTTGAAATATCGTTTGGCAAAACCTTTTTTTACATCTTGTGATAGTTCCATTATAAAATCGCGATGTGCAATAGGAATACCGTCTTCATCTTCTTCTAATATTTCCATAGAGGGAGCTGATGTTTCTTTCTTGTTCTTAGGCACTTCTACTTTCACAAATGGCAAAGACTTTACATATTCCAAAAAAGCTAAAGCCATTTCACTGCTGTTGTCTACTTTGAGAATGGTTGTATTCATAGTTTTTACTGTTAAATTTACAAGCGTTTGAGGGCTTGCTTGATAATTTCTTCTACTGAAAGCTCTTCGCTGCTTGATTTGATAATGGTATCGACTACCTTTTCGGCTTGTTTGCGCATAAAGCCCAATACTTCTAAGGCGGCAAGAGCTTCTTCTTTGTGGGTGCTTACGGCGTTCATAGGCACCTCTTCAAAGTCTTGAAGCTTGAGCATCTTGTCTTTGAGGTCGAGTACTACACGTTGGGCTGTTTTAGCACCTATGCCTTTTACTGCTTGAATGGTAGCTACCTCGCCATTGATAATAGCATTGCGCACTTGTGCAGCGGTGAGCGATGAGAGCATTGTACGAGCTGTGCTAGCACCTACTCCCGATACCGAAAGGAGCAATACAAACACTTCGCGTTCGGCTTTGGTGAGGAAGCCATAGAGTGTATGGGCATCTTCTTTTATTTGCAAATAGGTGTATAGCTTAATGGCTTCGCCTTCGGGTAGCGCTGAATAAGTATTCAGACTGATATTTACAAAATAGCCGACCCCGTGGCAGTCGATTACTACGTGAGTAGGGTTCTTTTCTACGAGTTTTCCTTGTAATTGTGTAATCATTAGTTCAAATTGTCGATTGAGTAGTGCAAAAGTACAAATAATTAGAGAATTAGCAAATTAGAAAATGAGAGAATTAGAAAATTAGCAAATGGGGTGTGAGTTACAAGCTTGAACTATACGAGATTAACTTTTCTAAAGGAGCGATGCATACGGGCTGTTAAATTAGCAGATTAGCAAATGTAGAGGGTTGAGGGGTTCGGAAAGAAACGGAGAAGTTCGGAAGAGGGGAGGGAGGGGTTTTGATGAAAAAAGAGTGTAAGAAGGGTGGGGGTAGCTTATAGAGAGCTTATAGGAAGCTTATACGAATCTTGGACGATTGGTATAGAAAGAGTATATAAATAATTGATTCATAATATGATACAACAGTGCAAAAAATGTTAAAAACGGGGTTTCGAGGCGAAAGAAAAAGGAATAGGTGCTAGGCCATAGGCCTTAGGCAATAGGGGAGAAGCGACGGTCATTATTGTTGTATAAACATTCTCTTTTCATATACTTCGCTCTCGCGGTGCACATACTCAGCTGTTGCTGGTTATCTTCAAAGGGGAAATTAGTGGCGGGAAGGTTTAATATATTTAACTTTGCCAAAGGTTGTAGAACAACAGACAATTAGGGGAAGACGGATATAAATTGGTAAATTGATAAATTAGCAAATTAGCAAATAGGTAAATTGGGTTATCGGCATATGATGGTAATGGCTCTTTCTTCGCCTTTTTCGTTGATGATACGCAGGGTGTGATTACCTTTGGGGGCAAAGATATTCATTTCGTGAAAGGTTTCGGTGGTGCCGAGAAAAGTATCGTCTAAATACCAAAAAACCTTGCCTTCGCGATTGGCAGCCTTCGCTATAAAGGGTTGTTGCTCGCCTCCAAAAGTTTTAGTGGTGTAGAGTACGCTTTGGTGTTTGGGGTAAACGAAATCCAAGCCTCTTTGCAGATTACCTTGTGTGCAATCGGGACGTAGGGGGGGAAGTGGCTTGTAGTGAATGTGTTGCTGTTTGTAATACCATTCCATTACGGGAGGTAACACGAACCACGCTTTGTTTACAATGTTTTGTGGAGACTCGCACGAGGTGTTTACTTGGTACTGCTCGTCACGGTCGAGATGTACGAGCTTATGATAAGGACATTGCCCCGCTTCCTTAGGAGCGAGAGTGCTGAGTACTGTTTGCTTAGGGCATTCGGGTTTGGCAAGGAAACCAGAATTGGCACAGACGGATACCTCGCGCAGGTCGTCTAAGGGTTCTGAAAACCACGAAGTAGGAGGGAGGGCGTTGAAGATACTGAACATCACCGGAGCGGCATAGGTAGCCCCTGTGAGGGTGGGACGTCCTTCGCCTGTGGCATTGCCTACCCACACAGCCACCACATATTGAGGTGTAGCACCAATCGCCCAGGCATCTTTATTGCCAAAGCTGGTACCCGTTTTCCACGCTATCTTGCGCGACGACTCGTAGTAGCGCCACGCTATATCATCGGTAGGGCGGTTCACTTCCTTCATTGCACTAAACATCTTGTAGAGCGCTCCCGCCCTGAGTGTAGGTAGTTCGCGAGTGTTTTTTCCGAAATCTAAGGGGGCAGTATCGGTATAACGCAAGTGCTGAAATTCCTTAGTACGATAGTGCTGAGTGCGCGCAAAGACTTCCGTTTCCGAAGCCAGATTGGTATACGCCTGTGCCAAATCCCACAGATTGCTCTCGGCACCTCCGAGGATAATGGAAAGACCATAATGGTCGGGGTGGCGGTTGATGTTTTTCAGTTGCAAGTGTTGTAACACATCGTAGAAACGATAGGTAGTAAACTGCTTTAAGAGCCATACAAACGGAATGTTTAGCGATTTGGCTAAAGCCATATCGGCAGAGACAGCACCTTCAAAACTATTGCTAAAATTCTGAGGTGAATAGCCTCCTATTTGAGTAGGAACATCGGGTACTAACTGGGTGGGAAGGAGTTCTCCCTCGTGCAACATCGCTGCATAGAGAAAAGGTTTGAGCACACTGCCCGTACTGCGAGGTGCGTGCACGATATCCACATCTTTTTGATGGTCGGTATCGGTAGGGGTATTGCCTACGTAGGCGAGCACTTTTCGTGTTTTTACCTCTACCACCAAAGCTGCCATATTATAGATTTCAGATTGCGAGTAGTGGGTGTAATACCCTGCTATAAGGCTGTTTACCTTCTCTTGCAAGTTTAACGACACCGTAGAGCTAATGCGCTCACCTTCTTGGGTTTTAGAAGCAAAAATAAGTAGGTGAGGCGCGAGTTGTGGAATAGGGTGAGGTTCAGCAGGAAGAGGTTCGAGAAGTGCCAAATCGTATGTTTCTTTATCGATGATATTTTTAAGGAGGAGTTTGTAAAGCAACGCATTGCGTTTCTGCAAGAGACGTTCTTGGTTTTTACCAGGAAAGATAAGGCTGGGTGCATTAGGGAGGACTGCCAATGTAGCCGATTGTGCCCACGAGAGCTGATGAGGAGCGACACCAAAGTAACGCCAGGCTGCCATATCGAGTCCCACAACGTTGCCACCAAAGGGCGCGTGAGAGGCGTAGAGTTTGAGAATACTCTCCTTAGAATAACGGAACTCCAAGCGGGTAGCCCATATCATTTCGATGAGTTTCTCAAAATAAGTGCGCTGTTGGTGCTCACGAGCGATGCGTATCACCTGCTGGGTGAGCGTACTACCCCCGCGCTGTACTTTACCACTACTCACATTGCGATAGAGAGCCTTGACTACCGATATGGGATTTACCCCCCAATGGTAATAAAAATGAGCATCTTCGAACTGTAATACCGACATTTTAAAGCGGTAGGGCACACTGTCTACTTCAGGAAAACGCCATTGTCCGTCGTTTGCAATCTTAGCCCCAAGTAATTTACCCTCGCTACTTTCCAACACCGTGGCATAAGGTTGTGGGAAGAGCTGACGAGGTAGACAGAAAGCATACCACACAAAACATAGCACTGCTATCGCTGTTTTGATAGGGTGGTGGCGGAGTTTTTGCTTTGTTAAGAAAAGGATATGTAAAATTTTATTTTTCAATTGTTTTTGCGTCACGGATTTTGTAAAAGCCTAAGAGACTTTGACAAAGAGTATTTAAAGTCTCTCACGGATTACGCGGAAGCCCCCAAGCCCTCGAAAGGAGACAATCCACGAAGGGATTTATAATTAGTGTTATATATTGAAATACTATTGATCAACGCTATCATAACACGAATAACCTATAAAAAATCGGGCAAATGTAACATAAAAAAATGAGATGGAAGTCACAAGGCTGTTGAAAAGTGGCACGTTAATTGCTCTTTGGCACATTAATTTATTGTCTTATTGACAGATTAACACGTTAATATATGAAACATTTAAGTATTGTTATTGTCTTTTTTTCGTTATTAGTAAGCCCCATAGTAGGGGCTCAAACTGCTGAACTACCTTTCAAAGGAGGAGAATGGTTGCGTTTTAAAGTAAAATATGGTGTATTTAACGCCAGCATTGCTACAATGGCAGTTAATGAAGAGATGTATAACGGCGAAAAGGTGTTTCACGCAGTGGGTAAAGGTGCCACTACTGGTTTGGCACGTATATTTTTCAAAGTAGATGATACTTATGAGAGTTATTTTGGCATAACAGATGGCAAACCACGACTTTTTATAAGAAATATTTACGAAGGAGGATACACTAAATACCTCAAAATGTATTTTAATCATACTAGCAATAAGGTAAAAATAAACAATGTAGAAAACGGCAATATTACCGAAATAAACTTTCAGCCAGGTTTACAAGATGTAATATCAGCGTTCTATGCACTTCGTCATCACCCTAATATCGAAAATATGAAAGTAGGGGGGCAGATATCTATGGATATGATTTTTGATGATGACGAGGTGTACAAGTTCAAACTAAAACTATTAGGTCGCGAAAAAGTAAAGACACATTTTGGTACGGTTAATACCTTAAAGTTCTGTCCGTTAGTACAAGATGGGCGCGTGTTTAAGGAAGAAGAAAGCATCACGATGTGGATTACCGACGACAAGAATAAAGTGCCTGTGAAGCTAAAAGCCTCGTTGCGTGTAGGTTCGTTGGTAGCTGAGCTTGATGGCTTTAATAATCTTAAAAATGACACAAATTTGAAAAAAAAGAAATAATTGTGTAGTTAGTTTATTTTTTTACGTATATTTGTCGCCTCAAAGCGTAAGTAATCAAAAATAAACAAATATACTATGAAAAACTTGTTTTTAGCAATCTCTGTTTTTCTTGTTACGTTATCGTATGGGCAAGATGCGAATGTGAAAAAACTCATCAAACTTGCCGAGAAGGGAGATGTACAAGCACAAACTGAATTAGCTGATGCTTATTTTAAAGGAAAGGGTGTAAGGCGCTCTTATCAGGAAGCCGTAGTATGGCTTGAAAAAGTAGCCGAGACAGGCGATTTGAATGCACAATACCAGTTGGCACAATGCTATTTTAACGGTAAAGGCGTACCAAAATCACCACAAAAAGGAGTGGAATGGCTCACCAAAGTAGCCGATGCGGGGAACCCCGAAGCACAACGTGAGTTGGCACTATGCTACCGCGATGGTAAAGGCGTAGAGCAATCGAAAGAGAAGTATTACGCACTTATAGAGAAGCACGCTGAGAAAGAGAACCCTGAAGTGCAGTTAGACCTTGCTAAGGCGTACCACTCAGGAGAAGGAGTTACTAAAGATGTGAATAAGGCTAAGTATTGGGCAGAACAAGCCTCAAAGAACGGCAACTCGGAAGCGGAATTGCTATTAGCTTCTTGGACATATGAAGTCAATGCATCAAACCCAGAAGCTATAAAGCGTTTAACCCAAGTGGCTAATAAAGGCAATACCGAAGCGCAAAGAATGCTTGCTGATGCTTACTTAGAAGGTAAAGGCGTAGAAAAATCGGAAGCTAAAGCTATTGAAATGCTTGAAAAAGCAGCCAAAGGAGGCGATGCTGAAGCAATGTATCAATTAGGAAACTTTTACTTCTATGGCAACAGTCCGCTTATAGGGAAATACTACAAGAAAGCAATTAATTACTATACCCAAGCCGCTAACAAAGGCAATGCAGCAGCACAAGCACAGTTGGCACTTTGCTTCTACAATGGCATAGGCACCAATGCTTCCCCGAAAGATGCTTTCAGTTGGATACTCAAATCAGTAAATACCAATCCTACTCCTAAAGCGCAAAATAACTTAGGGGTATGTTATGCAGTGGGGATAGGAGCACACCCCTCAAACGCTCAAGCCTTAGAGTTTTTCCAAAAAGCTGCTGAAGCAGGTGATGTAACAGCGCAATACAACTTAGGAAATATGCTTTTGCAAGAGGGACAGTTAGACGTTAAAAAAGGCTTTGACTACCTCGAGAAAGCAGCTGCGGCTAATTATCTTTTAGCTCTTAAGAAATTAGGTGATTTATACTTCAACGGGAAATACACCAATCAATCGTTCGAACGAGCCTTTGAATATTATACTAAGGCTTCTAAACAAACACCTACTCCACAAAAGGAAATGTTAGACTACTTCTACCAAGGACAAGAAGAAGCGTATGCCGATGTGTTATACAATCTTTCACAATGCTATGCCGAAGGTAAAGGAGTGAAGAAATCGATGAGAGAAGCCAGCAAGTGGGCAGTAAAAGCTGCTGGGCTTTCTAATAAATACGCTTTTGATTGGCTTAATAAAATAGTTGAAAAGAATGACCCAAAAGAGAGTCCGGAAGTGATATTGGCAGTAGCTGATGGTTATTTCTATGCTAAGGGAACAAGAAAACAAAATGATAAAGCCTTTCCTCTCTATGAAAAATTAGCCAAACAACAAGATAATACCACTGCACAAAAACGTTTGATGGAGTATTATTTTGAAGTAAAGAATCCAGATAAGAACGATGAGAAAGCAGTTTATTGGGCAGAGAGAGTGGCTAAGAAAGGAGATGCTTCTACTCAATTCAGCTTAGGGAAATACTATATGACAATGGTACCCGATGTGAAGCCACAACCGGCAACTCCCGCTCCTAAGCCAACCCCTAAAAAGCCAGCTGCTACCGCTACGCCTACTGTTGCTGTTACCTCATCACACAATATAGAGCCTAATAGTCCTGAAGCCGAAGCACGTGCTGAGTTACTTCGCAGACAAAGAGGAGGCAAGAATGTTACCCCAGCTAAACAGCAATATGCTGTGAGAGCAAGTACACGACCTGCCGTAGCGCAAAACGCTCCGAAAACACCTATGAAACACCTCAATGAAACCAAAGGGGTACATTGGCTTGCTAAAGCAGCTGAACAAAACAATGTGGAAGCACTTAATGAGTTAGGCTCTTATTATTTTGAGAAGCAAAACTTTGGTCAGGCATTGGCTAACTTCCAAAAGTCGGCACAACGTGATTACGCTCAAGGACAATACAACTTAGCTAACTGTTACTACAATGGGAATGGTATAGACCGTTCGTATGAGAAAGCCGCTAATTACTACAAATTATCTGCACGTAAGGATTATGCTCCTGCGCAATTCCGTTTAGGACACTGCTATTATCACGGTGAAGGCATAGAACAATCGGATAGTAGAGCTGCCGATTGGTTTGAACAAGCTTGTGATAACGGTGAGAAGAAAGCTTGCGATATGCTGAAAGTAGTTACCGCTAAAAAGTAAACTCTCCTTTTTCAAATAATAAATGCGGAAAGAGCTGTCTTATTAAGACAGCTCTTTTTGTTATTTAGCGAGAGTTTGATGTAAGAGAGAAGTAACTATCCAAAGAGTTAAATTTGGTAAAACACTGTAACTGCAAAAGTGTTTGAATATTAATAAATCGTTACATTGAACTGAGATTATTTTACAGTAAGTGCTACGCTGAATATGCCTGCTACTAATATCAATTTAAGCATATTGTGGAGCAATGCATAATGTTTTTGGTCTTTACTTCGCCAAAGAAGACATACAAAAATACATAAATATATAAGCATAAACCAAAGGAAATAGGTTAAATTCCCTATGGGAAAGTAATTAAGTAATACGTAAATAGGTAAGGCACACAACACGACGCTTAGGGTAATGAGCTTTTTGGAGAAGGATTCTCCATATACTACGGGTATAGTAGCGTAGTTATGAGCTAAATCTCCTTTGATATTTTGTAAATCTTTAATAAACTCCTTGATAAGGATAAGCAGAAAGATAAGTAGGGCGTGTACGAAAATTATCGCCTCGAAGTTGCGGTAATACACAAAGATGGCAAAGAAGGGTATAATAGCTAATACTGCCGAAGTGAGGTTGCCAAAAAACAATAACTTCTTGATACGGTGAGAATAGAGCCACATCGTGAAGATATATCCTGAGAAGAAAACCACTGCTCTGAATGATACATAACTGGCTACAATTACTGAAAGGAAGTTAAGCAAAAAGTAAAGAGTGAGTTTAGTATTTTGACTTACCAGATGGTCTATCATTGTTTTGGTGGGCTTATTGATAAGGTCTTTTTCTTTGTCGTAAAAACCATTGATAATATAGCCTCCTGCGATAGCCAAAGCTCCTGCAATGACGAGCATCAGTAAAGAATCGTCAAAAATTACCTCACGCCAAGGTTTATGTGAAAGCACAAAGATAGCAGCTAAATATTGGGCGAGGCATACTATCATTATATTATAACCTCGTACAGCCGAAAAAATCCCGATGAGCTTTAATAAGGTAGTTCTCCTCATTATGCGTATGTTTTGTGCTTGTTAGCCGTTACCTATAGATAGAGAGCCTTTGTCCTACACGAATATTACTGCCCTTGATACGATTCCAGCGTTTGAGATTAGAAACTGTTACTCCGTGTCGTGTAGCAATCTTTCCTAAATTATCTCCTTTCTTTACTGTGTATATTGTTTTCTTAGAAGATCTGCCTCCTGCATATTGGTCGCCTTTTACCACTTGAGGGAGAGGTTGCTCACGGTTTGCTTTCTCTTCATTAAGGTAAGCATAGATAGCCTCTTCGTTGGCTACAAACTTACCTATCTCGGAAATAGGTAAGCGCACGGCGTAGTTACGACCTTCAACATAAGGGACAACATCTAATTGATAGGAAGGGTTAAAAAACTGAATATCTTTTACGTCCATACCTGTAATATCGGAAATGTCTTTAAAAGATATAGCTTGCTTTACGCGGACAGTATCGGTTTCAAAAACGTGATTAGCGCGCTTTTGAGGTTTGAAGCCGTGTTCTTTGGCATATTCAAAAATATAGAGAGTTGCCAAGAAAGCCGGTACATATCCAGCGGTTTCTCTGGGAAGATAAGGGCGCAAATTCCAATAGTTAGTCTTGCCATTGGAACGGCGAATGGCTTTGGTTACATTACCTGGTCCTGAATTGTAAGCGGCAAGAGCTAAATCCCAGTCGCCAAATATTTTATAGAGTTCATTTAGATATTTTGCAGCTGCTTTGGTAGAGCGAATGGGGTCGCTACGCTCATCAACATAGTTATTTACTTCTAAGCCATAACCTTTACCTGTACTGTACATAAACTGCCATAAGCCTGTAGCCCCTGCACGCGAACGAGCCTTAGGGTTTAGAGCCGACTCGATAATGGCTAAATACTTCATCTCCAAAGGAATCTTTTGATTACTCATCTCTTGTTCAAACATCGGGAAATAATAATCACTAAGAGTCATTAGGCGCTCTAAAGAAGAACGGCGATTTTTGAGGAACGACTTGATTACCTGTTCCAAGATAGGATTATACTCTACATTGAAAGGAGTTTTCTGGTTAAGTTTCTCTAATCGTTTTTTGAGGACTTCAGTAGGAAGTTCGTCGTAGGTTACATCGGTGGGGGTAGCAGCAATATCTTCACTCATTTGCTCGAATAAATCAGAATTAGAGAGTTCTTTTAGCCATTTTTCATCGTATTTTCTTGCTTTAGGGTTGTCGTTTAGTTTGCGAAGAGCTTCGCGTTTGTTGTTAGCAATAGTTTGATTGATGGTATCTTTGGAGAACGAGCTCTGCGCTTCAACGGATAAACTACCGATTAAAAAACAAAAAAGAGTTCCCAATGTATATTTTTTAAGTGTCATATTATTGTTGAGTGTTTTTTAACTTAGATTTAGCAAGGGGACAAAGTTATTAAAAATATTGAAATGCAACAAATATATAGTTATTTTTTTCAAAAACCTCACTGAATTGATACCAAAAGTGTGCCAAGATTTGTTATTTTGGGGTAAAGGTATTTTTAGATAAGAGGTAGCTTATACAAAACCTATGTTAATTGATATTGGTGATTTTATATTTGATATCAAAAGAAGAAAAGCGTACTACTTTGTTATAAAAAGTTTGTCAGTTTAAAAAAAAGTATTACCTTTGCCCGCAGAAATCCTCAGAGAGACTATTTGAGGATTTTTTATTTTTATATAAACATAACAACATTAAAAGGATATTATGAAGAAAGTATCATATTACACTGCTGAAGGGCTGAAAAAGCTTCGTGATGAGCTCAATCAGCTGAAAGATGTGGAGCGCCCTCGTGCTTCTCAAGCTATTGCTGAGGCACGTGACAAAGGAGACCTTTCAGAAAACGCCGAGTATGACGCAGCTAAAGAAGCACAAGGTTTATTGGAAATGAAGATTGCCAAACTCGAAGAATTGGTAGCTAATGCTCGCATTATCGATGAATCACAACTTGATGTGAGCAAAGTGCTTGTACTCTCTACCGTAAAATTGAAAAATCTCGCTAACAAGATGGAGATTACTTATACCCTTGTAGCAGAAAGTGAAGCCGACCTAAAAGCAGGGAAAATATCGGTAAGTTCTCCTATTGGCAAAGGACTCTTAGGCAAATCAGTAGGTGAAATAGCTGAGATTAAGGTACCTAATGGCACTCTTAAATTGGAGATTCTTGAGATAAGTAGGTAATTAATTTGTTCAGTACAAAAATGTTTTGTACCTTTGCGGAAACTAAACAAATCAGATTATGACACTTACAGTAACTCAATTATATCAATTACTAAGTGAGAAAATTGATGCTCAGACAGCAGAGGCTCTTACTACTTATGTTTCTGAAAAAGTAAAATCAGAAATTGATGTAAGAACACAAACTCTTGCAACAAAGCAGGATTTAGCGCAAGCTAAATTAGATATCATAAAATGGGTGGTGGGATTATTTATTACTCTTGCCCTTATGATTGTTGGTTTATACTTAAAGATTGGCTAAGTCCTAAAACCTGAACTAACAAATAAAAAAATGAGTATTTTTACAAAAATTATCAATGGGGAAATTCCTTGCTACAAAGTAGCAGAAGACGATGAGTTTATCGCTTTTTTCGATATTAACCCTAATGCCAAAGGACATACCCTCTGCGTGCCTAAACAAGAAATCAGCTATATTTTTGATATGGATGACGACCATTACTTGCGCTTGATGGCTTTCTCAAAACGTGTGGCCAAAGCTCTTGAAAAGGTAGTGCCTTGTAAGCGCATAGGGATAGCTGTGGTGGGACTTGAAGTACCTCATACACACGTGCACCTCATTCCTATCAGCGAGATGGAGGAAATGACCTTCCAACACAAAGTAAAACTTACTGATGAAGAGTTTAAAGCGCTTGCGCAGAAAGTAAGAGAAGCGTTTTAGCCTTAAAGAAGACAATACAAAAAAGGCTATCAACAATTACAATAAGTTGTTGATAGCCTTTTTTGTTGTAACACGACAAGCAATTAAGACAATAATCCGTCTAATGCATCGGTGTAAGTCTTTTTAGGAGCTACTCCCACTTGGCGACCTACTACCTCTCCATTTTGAAATACCAATACGGTAGGGATATTGCGAATGCCATATTTAGCAGCAAATTCTTGGTTGTTATCCACATCTACTTTGCCTACTACTACTCTACCTTCGTATTCTTTAGATATTTCTTCTACAACGGGAGCGAGCATACGGCAAGGTCCACACCACACTGCCCAAAAGTCTACTAATACAGGCTGGGTACTTTTAAGCACCAAGTCTTCAAAATTTCCATCTGTTATTTCTAATGCCATAATACCTTAAAGTTCTGTCCGTTAGTACAAGATGGGCGCGTGTTTAAGGAAGAAGAAAGCATCACGATGTGGATTACCGACGACAAGAATAAAGTGCCTGTGAAGCTAAAAGCCTCGTTGCGTGTAGGTTCGTTGGTAGCTGAGCTTGATGGCTTTAATAATCTTAAAAATGACACAAATTTGAAAAAAAAGAAATAATTGTGTAGTTAGTTTATTTTTTTACGTATATTTGTCGCCTCAAAGCGTAAGTAATCAAAAATAAACAAATATACTATGAAAAACTTGTTTTTAGCAATCTCTGTTTTTCTTGTTACGTTATCGTATGGGCAAGATGCGAATGTGAAAAAACTCATCAAACTTGCCGAGAAGGGAGATGTACAAGCACAAACTGAATTAGCTGATGCTTATTTTAAAGGAAAGGGTGTAAGGCGCTCTTATCAGGAAGCCGTAGTATGGCTTGAAAAAGTAGCCGAGACAGGCGATTTGAATGCACAATACCAGTTGGCACAATGCTATTTTAACGGTAAAGGCGTACCAAAATCACCACAAAAAGGAGTGGAATGGCTCACCAAAGTAGCCGATGCGGGGAACCCCGAAGCACAACGTGAGTTGGCACTATGCTACCGCGATGGTAAAGGCGTAGAGCAATCGAAAGAGAAGTATTACGCACTTATAGAGAAGCACGCTGAGAAAGAGAACCCTGAAGTGCAGTTAGACCTTGCTAAGGCGTACCACTCAGGAGAAGGAGTTACTAAAGATGTGAATAAGGCTAAGTATTGGGCAGAACAAGCCTCAAAGAACGGCAACTCGGAAGCGGAATTGCTATTAGCTTCTTGGACATATGAAGTCAATGCATCAAACCCAGAAGCTATAAAGCGTTTAACCCAAGTGGCTAATAAAGGCAATACCGAAGCGCAAAGAATGCTTGCTGATGCTTACTTAGAAGGTAAAGGCGTAGAAAAATCGGAAGCTAAAGCTATTGAAATGCTTGAAAAAGCAGCCAAAGGAGGCGATGCTGAAGCAATGTATCAATTAGGAAACTTTTACTTCTATGGCAACAGTCCGCTTATAGGGAAATACTACAAGAAAGCAATTAATTACTATACCCAAGCCGCTAACAAAGGCAATGCAGCAGCACAAGCACAGTTGGCACTTTGCTTCTACAATGGCATAGGCACCAATGCTTCCCCGAAAGATGCTTTCAGTTGGATACTCAAATCAGTAAATACCAATCCTACTCCTAAAGCGCAAAATAACTTAGGGGTATGTTATGCAGTGGGGATAGGAGCACACCCCTCAAACGCTCAAGCCTTAGAGTTTTTCCAAAAAGCTGCTGAAGCAGGTGATGTAACAGCGCAATACAACTTAGGAAATATGCTTTTGCAAGAGGGACAGTTAGACGTTAAAAAAGGCTTTGACTACCTCGAGAAAGCAGCTGCGGCTAATTATCTTTTAGCTCTTAAGAAATTAGGTGATTTATACTTCAACGGGAAATACACCAATCAATCGTTCGAACGAGCCTTTGAATATTATACTAAGGCTTCTAAACAAACACCTACTCCACAAAAGGAAATGTTAGACTACTTCTACCAAGGACAAGAAGAAGCGTATGCCGATGTGTTATACAATCTTTCACAATGCTATGCCGAAGGTAAAGGAGTGAAGAAATCGATGAGAGAAGCCAGCAAGTGGGCAGTAAAAGCTGCTGGGCTTTCTAATAAATACGCTTTTGATTGGCTTAATAAAATAGTTGAAAAGAATGACCCAAAAGAGAGTCCGGAAGTGATATTGGCAGTAGCTGATGGTTATTTCTATGCTAAGGGAACAAGAAAACAAAATGATAAAGCCTTTCCTCTCTATGAAAAATTAGCCAAACAACAAGATAATACCACTGCACAAAAACGTTTGATGGAGTATTATTTTGAAGTAAAGAATCCAGATAAGAACGATGAGAAAGCAGTTTATTGGGCAGAGAGAGTGGCTAAGAAAGGAGATGCTTCTACTCAATTCAGCTTAGGGAAATACTATATGACAATGGTACCCGATGTGAAGCCACAACCGGCAACTCCCGCTCCTAAGCCAACCCCTAAAAAGCCAGCTGCTACCGCTACGCCTACTGTTGCTGTTACCTCATCACACAATATAGAGCCTAATAGTCCTGAAGCCGAAGCACGTGCTGAGTTACTTCGCAGACAAAGAGGAGGCAAGAATGTTACCCCAGCTAAACAGCAATATGCTGTGAGAGCAAGTACACGACCTGCCGTAGCGCAAAACGCTCCGAAAACACCTATGAAACACCTCAATGAAACCAAAGGGGTACATTGGCTTGCTAAAGCAGCTGAACAAAACAATGTGGAAGCACTTAATGAGTTAGGCTCTTATTATTTTGAGAAGCAAAACTTTGGTCAGGCATTGGCTAACTTCCAAAAGTCGGCACAACGTGATTACGCTCAAGGACAATACAACTTAGCTAACTGTTACTACAATGGGAATGGTATAGACCGTTCGTATGAGAAAGCCGCTAATTACTACAAATTATCTGCACGTAAGGATTATGCTCCTGCGCAATTCCGTTTAGGACACTGCTATTATCACGGTGAAGGCATAGAACAATCGGATAGTAGAGCTGCCGATTGGTTTGAACAAGCTTGTGATAACGGTGAGAAGAAAGCTTGCGATATGCTGAAAGTAGTTACCGCTAAAAAGTAAACTCTCCTTTTTCAAATAATAAATGCGGAAAGAGCTGTCTTATTAAGACAGCTCTTTTTGTTATTTAGCGAGAGTTTGATGTAAGAGAGAAGTAACTATCCAAAGAGTTAAATTTGGTAAAACACTGTAACTGCAAAAGTGTTTGAATATTAATAAATCGTTACATTGAACTGAGATTATTTTACAGTAAGTGCTACGCTGAATATGCCTGCTACTAATATCAATTTAAGCATATTGTGGAGCAATGCATAATGTTTTTGGTCTTTACTTCGCCAAAGAAGACATACAAAAATACATAAATATATAAGCATAAACCAAAGGAAATAGGTTAAATTCCCTATGGGAAAGTAATTAAGTAATACGTAAATAGGTAAGGCACACAACACGACGCTTAGGGTAATGAGCTTTTTGGAGAAGGATTCTCCATATACTACGGGTATAGTAGCGTAGTTATGAGCTAAATCTCCTTTGATATTTTGTAAATCTTTAATAAACTCCTTGATAAGGATAAGCAGAAAGATAAGTAGGGCGTGTACGAAAATTATCGCCTCGAAGTTGCGGTAATACACAAAGATGGCAAAGAAGGGTATAATAGCTAATACTGCCGAAGTGAGGTTGCCAAAAAACAATAACTTCTTGATACGGTGAGAATAGAGCCACATCGTGAAGATATATCCTGAGAAGAAAACCACTGCTCTGAATGATACATAACTGGCTACAATTACTGAAAGGAAGTTAAGCAAAAAGTAAAGAGTGAGTTTAGTATTTTGACTTACCAGATGGTCTATCATTGTTTTGGTGGGCTTATTGATAAGGTCTTTTTCTTTGTCGTAAAAACCATTGATAATATAGCCTCCTGCGATAGCCAAAGCTCCTGCAATGACGAGCATCAGTAAAGAATCGTCAAAAATTACCTCACGCCAAGGTTTATGTGAAAGCACAAAGATAGCAGCTAAATATTGGGCGAGGCATACTATCATTATATTATAACCTCGTACAGCCGAAAAAATCCCGATGAGCTTTAATAAGGTAGTTCTCCTCATTATGCGTATGTTTTGTGCTTGTTAGCCGTTACCTATAGATAGAGAGCCTTTGTCCTACACGAATATTACTGCCCTTGATACGATTCCAGCGTTTGAGATTAGAAACTGTTACTCCGTGTCGTGTAGCAATCTTTCCTAAATTATCTCCTTTCTTTACTGTGTATATTGTTTTCTTAGAAGATCTGCCTCCTGCATATTGGTCGCCTTTTACCACTTGAGGGAGAGGTTGCTCACGGTTTGCTTTCTCTTCATTAAGGTAAGCATAGATAGCCTCTTCGTTGGCTACAAACTTACCTATCTCGGAAATAGGTAAGCGCACGGCGTAGTTACGACCTTCAACATAAGGGACAACATCTAATTGATAGGAAGGGTTAAAAAACTGAATATCTTTTACGTCCATACCTGTAATATCGGAAATGTCTTTAAAAGATATAGCTTGCTTTACGCGGACAGTATCGGTTTCAAAAACGTGATTAGCGCGCTTTTGAGGTTTGAAGCCGTGTTCTTTGGCATATTCAAAAATATAGAGAGTTGCCAAGAAAGCCGGTACATATCCAGCGGTTTCTCTGGGAAGATAAGGGCGCAAATTCCAATAGTTAGTCTTGCCATTGGAACGGCGAATGGCTTTGGTTACATTACCTGGTCCTGAATTGTAAGCGGCAAGAGCTAAATCCCAGTCGCCAAATATTTTATAGAGTTCATTTAGATATTTTGCAGCTGCTTTGGTAGAGCGAATGGGGTCGCTACGCTCATCAACATAGTTATTTACTTCTAAGCCATAACCTTTACCTGTACTGTACATAAACTGCCATAAGCCTGTAGCCCCTGCACGCGAACGAGCCTTAGGGTTTAGAGCCGACTCGATAATGGCTAAATACTTCATCTCCAAAGGAATCTTTTGATTACTCATCTCTTGTTCAAACATCGGGAAATAATAATCACTAAGAGTCATTAGGCGCTCTAAAGAAGAACGGCGATTTTTGAGGAACGACTTGATTACCTGTTCCAAGATAGGATTATACTCTACATTGAAAGGAGTTTTCTGGTTAAGTTTCTCTAATCGTTTTTTGAGGACTTCAGTAGGAAGTTCGTCGTAGGTTACATCGGTGGGGGTAGCAGCAATATCTTCACTCATTTGCTCGAATAAATCAGAATTAGAGAGTTCTTTTAGCCATTTTTCATCGTATTTTCTTGCTTTAGGGTTGTCGTTTAGTTTGCGAAGAGCTTCGCGTTTGTTGTTAGCAATAGTTTGATTGATGGTATCTTTGGAGAACGAGCTCTGCGCTTCAACGGATAAACTACCGATTAAAAAACAAAAAAGAGTTCCCAATGTATATTTTTTAAGTGTCATATTATTGTTGAGTGTTTTTTAACTTAGATTTAGCAAGGGGACAAAGTTATTAAAAATATTGAAATGCAACAAATATATAGTTATTTTTTTCAAAAACCTCACTGAATTGATACCAAAAGTGTGCCAAGATTTGTTATTTTGGGGTAAAGGTATTTTTAGATAAGAGGTAGCTTATACAAAACCTATGTTAATTGATATTGGTGATTTTATATTTGATATCAAAAGAAGAAAAGCGTACTACTTTGTTATAAAAAGTTTGTCAGTTTAAAAAAAAGTATTACCTTTGCCCGCAGAAATCCTCAGAGAGACTATTTGAGGATTTTTTATTTTTATATAAACATAACAACATTAAAAGGATATTATGAAGAAAGTATCATATTACACTGCTGAAGGGCTGAAAAAGCTTCGTGATGAGCTCAATCAGCTGAAAGATGTGGAGCGCCCTCGTGCTTCTCAAGCTATTGCTGAGGCACGTGACAAAGGAGACCTTTCAGAAAACGCCGAGTATGACGCAGCTAAAGAAGCACAAGGTTTATTGGAAATGAAGATTGCCAAACTCGAAGAATTGGTAGCTAATGCTCGCATTATCGATGAATCACAACTTGATGTGAGCAAAGTGCTTGTACTCTCTACCGTAAAATTGAAAAATCTCGCTAACAAGATGGAGATTACTTATACCCTTGTAGCAGAAAGTGAAGCCGACCTAAAAGCAGGGAAAATATCGGTAAGTTCTCCTATTGGCAAAGGACTCTTAGGCAAATCAGTAGGTGAAATAGCTGAGATTAAGGTACCTAATGGCACTCTTAAATTGGAGATTCTTGAGATAAGTAGGTAATTAATTTGTTCAGTACAAAAATGTTTTGTACCTTTGCGGAAACTAAACAAATCAGATTATGACACTTACAGTAACTCAATTATATCAATTACTAAGTGAGAAAATTGATGCTCAGACAGCAGAGGCTCTTACTACTTATGTTTCTGAAAAAGTAAAATCAGAAATTGATGTAAGAACACAAACTCTTGCAACAAAGCAGGATTTAGCGCAAGCTAAATTAGATATCATAAAATGGGTGGTGGGATTATTTATTACTCTTGCCCTTATGATTGTTGGTTTATACTTAAAGATTGGCTAAGTCCTAAAACCTGAACTAACAAATAAAAAAATGAGTATTTTTACAAAAATTATCAATGGGGAAATTCCTTGCTACAAAGTAGCAGAAGACGATGAGTTTATCGCTTTTTTCGATATTAACCCTAATGCCAAAGGACATACCCTCTGCGTGCCTAAACAAGAAATCAGCTATATTTTTGATATGGATGACGACCATTACTTGCGCTTGATGGCTTTCTCAAAACGTGTGGCCAAAGCTCTTGAAAAGGTAGTGCCTTGTAAGCGCATAGGGATAGCTGTGGTGGGACTTGAAGTACCTCATACACACGTGCACCTCATTCCTATCAGCGAGATGGAGGAAATGACCTTCCAACACAAAGTAAAACTTACTGATGAAGAGTTTAAAGCGCTTGCGCAGAAAGTAAGAGAAGCGTTTTAGCCTTAAAGAAGACAATACAAAAAAGGCTATCAACAATTACAATAAGTTGTTGATAGCCTTTTTTGTTGTAACACGACAAGCAATTAAGACAATAATCCGTCTAATGCATCGGTGTAAGTCTTTTTAGGAGCTACTCCCACTTGGCGACCTACTACCTCTCCATTTTGAAATACCAATACGGTAGGGATATTGCGAATGCCATATTTAGCAGCAAATTCTTGGTTGTTATCCACATCTACTTTGCCTACTACTACTCTACCTTCGTATTCTTTAGATATTTCTTCTACAACGGGAGCGAGCATACGGCAAGGTCCACACCACACTGCCCAAAAGTCTACTAATACAGGCTGGGTACTTTTAAGCACCAAGTCTTCAAAATTTCCATCTGTTATTTCTAATGCCATACTAATATGTTTTTATATTGTAATTAAATTTGAGGCAAAGATACAAACTTTATTAAAAATACAAAACCTCACGGTAATAGTTTTTTGTTATACTACTATAACGTTTGTTATCTGCGCACTGATTGTAGGAACTCTGATAGTTTCTTTTTACCAGATGGGAAAGTGAATTTGGCTTGCAACTGGTAATAGTTTTGAGGGTCGACGACATTAGGATAGGCTTCTTGTGCGATGATGAGTTTATTGTCGTCAAAAGAAAGTTCTTCCATCAGTTCACCTATTTGCTCAGTGGTAAACGATACGATATTCTTTTGGGCACGGAAGAAAGCCAGCTTATCTTTATCGAAAGTTTCGTCCTTGTACATCTTAAAGAAGTTATTAAAATCACCTTGACGCATCATAGGAGCACCTCCATAGCCTCCACCGTATGAGCGATTCCACACATCATTCCATTGACGACCGTGATAGGAGGGCTGATTGTTGTTCAAGCTAATTTCGTCTAACAAATAGAGTCCTTCGCGTGAAAAGAAGTCCATTATCATACGGGTGTTGTTACGGGGATTGATAGTTACTCGATAAATGAGTGTACGTCCTTGCCAAATGCTGAGTGGTTGCGGGGCAGCTGTTACGTCGAAGAAGCGGTACATACCAGTAGTACTGGTGATTTCTTGGTCGCCTATACTCACTGTAAAGCGGTCGCGTTCAGGAATACGGATAAAGACTTCGGCATAACCGCCGTTATAGTCGTATTCCCAATCGATATTTACTGAGATACCACCACGCCCAATGACAGCGCGCGCTTGTTTGTTTGGGTGGTATTCGTTTTGCAACAAACGACCTGCTGAGCCTACTTCTTGTGCCCAGCTTACTGAGGTTAAAACCCCTAAGCAAAGTAATAATAACTTTTTCATAAGTGTATGTAGATTAAAAAGCCTCCGAACCCCCGAAGGGGGACAATCCGCAAAAGCGATAAATGTTTTAAAATCTCGCACGGATTTCACAGATTTCACGGATTCTTCGGCAATAAATTTAAGTAAATAACATATTAATTCACGGATTTCTCACCTAAAGGTGAGGGATTTTACGGAATTTATGACTTTACATCTTCTTTATAGTAAATAGCGAATTTCGTGCCAAAGTCGTAGCACGACAGGCAAGTTGTAGCACGACAAGCAATTTAAAACTTTGGTAAAGTTTGCCACGAACTTCCTTCCTTGCGAAAATACAAAAATCACAGATTTACTTTTTTGGATAATATTAAATTATTAACTTTGCCACAAAATTAGGGACAGAATGAATTTATTAATTTATATTATTGCTTATCCTATTGTTTGGGGGATTTCGCGATTGCCTTTTTGGCTTCTTTACAGAGTATCGGATTTCTTTTATTTTATACTTTATACTCTATTGAAATACAGGGTGAAAGTGGTACGCAAGAACCTCCATACGGCTTTTCCTTTTAAAACAGAAGCGGAACTTAGAACGATAGAACGCAAATTTTATCATCACTTTTGTGATACTTTATTAGAAATGGTGAAATCATACGGAATGAGTGAAAAAGAGATGAAGAAGCGTATGGTGTATCCTAATCTTGAAGTGCTCAAAAAGTATGAAGAAGAGGAGCGTAATATCCTCATTATGTGCAGTCATTATGCGAGTTATGAGTGGTTGTTGTCTTTGGCTTATTTTCTTGAACACAGGTCGTATGCGCTTTATACTCCGCTGAGCAATAAGTATTTTGATAGATTGTTACAAAAAATACGAATGAAACACCACAGTTACCTTTTGCCTCGCTATACGGCGCATAGAGAGATGAAAAAACACAAAGATGCGCACGGGGTGTATTGCTATGGTTTTGCCTCTGACCAGATTCCTAATAATAAGAAGAACTATCGGCGTCCGTTTTTAGGGCTTAATGTGCCTGTATTTACAGGGGCGGAACGCTTGGGAAAGGCACTCAATACGGTGATTGTATTTGCTAAAATAGAAAAGGTAAAGCGCGGTTATTACCAAACGACTTTTGAAGTATTGGCAGAAAATCCTACTGAATACGTGGATTTTCAGATAACAGATATGTTTTTTGAACGTATCAATAGGCAGATTTACGACAAACCAGAGTTTTACCTGTGGACGCACAATAGGTTTAAGAGAATGCAATAAGAGTTCGAAAATTAGCAAATGAGGTGCGAGCCGCACGGGCAGTGTGAGCCACACGGGCAGAATTTTTGGCAAAGTGTATACCCCTAAAAGTGACACATCTGAGTTATCGGAAGGAAACGGAGAAGAACGGAAGGGAGTTGAGAGGGATTTTGGTGAAAAAAGGCTGTAAGAAGGGTGGGGTTAGCTTATAGAGAGCTTATAGGAAGCTTATACGAATCTTGGACGATTGGTATAGGAAGGGTGTATAAGTTGTTGATTCATACTATGATACAACAGCATTAAAAATGTTAAAAACGGGGTTTCGAGGCGAAAGAAAAAGAAAAGGCACTAGGCCTTAGGCCATAGGCACTAGGAGGGAATATGATGAAAAATCAAAAGGAACCTCCCCCTTGCCCCCTCAGAGAGCAGGGCTGTTACATAGAGTTACAAATGTTTGATTTATAATATATTAAATTCATAAGTTCTTTGAAATTAATGATACTCCATTCCATAGCTGACTTGATAGAGTC